>CAYVKI010000089.1:0-2506 GCA_964452075.1 uncultured Rhizobium sp. | reverse complement strand
ATTTTTACCAAAAAGACGAAGAAAAAATGGGAGTAAAGATTTATAGTTTGGTATATACCAAACTAAAAAACTCTATCTGGATGAAATTCCTGAACTGGTCTTGCGTTTGATTTAGTCAAAATTGCCGATTTTATTATTTGACTCATCTGCTCTTTTGAAATGGTCAGAATATCTTGAGAAATATACCATTTGACCCCTTCGTTACAAGGTGGAATAGTTAATGAGCCGTCATAAAAAAACAGCTTTTCGTCCTTATTGATAATTTTATTTAGATTAATTTTTCCTTCATTTTTTTTATCAGATAGAAACTTTATCAAATCATCAAATTCAGAATTTTTTTTACCAATCTCAAGAAATTTAGTCACAACCAACCATTGCTCATCATCACTTTTATGATAAATTTGCATCTCAAGAGAATATTGCTCACCCTTAATAAAATGCTCGCTTGGATGATGAAATTCTAAATAACGAAGAAAATATTTTTTCTTTCCGCGTAAAAGAAATTCTTTGGTAAAAAATTCAATTCTTGTGACGTGATTTATAGGTTTTTTTTCAACTTCAGATTCACTATAAAAAAACTGCAACTCTCCCTTACGAAACTCACCATCAACATCAATAGGAGATTGATTATAACCTATTTTACAAAGCCTATATTCTTCTTTAAGATTTCCCCAATTTTTCGGATCATTTTCGCCATAATAACTCCAATTTTTCGCACAAGAAGTGATGAAAAATAAGGTCGCAACAATAAGAATTTTAATCATAGAATATGGTAGACAAGTTCTAAAAAACTCGACCAAAAATTTCGGCCAATCTTTTTTCTAAAGCACCGTAAGAATATTTTTCACGCAATTTTTGCGCAGCATTTTTTACCATATTATTCATCAATTCAGCGTCATTAATAATTTGTAAGATTGCTTCGGAGATTTGTTTTGGAGTTTTTTCAATCGGATTTAAAGGCACAATTAAAGCATCTTTTTTATCGATTAAAATTTCTTTCGGACCATCAGCGTCAGTTGCAATTATTGGCTTGGCAAACTTCATCGCTTCAAGAATCACAATGCCAAAAGGCTCATTTTGTGAAGGCAGACAAAATATGTCGATTTGATCAAAAAATGCTTTTTTGTTTTTTATCCAACCCAAAAATTCTACCTCATTTTCCAACCCTAACTCTTTTACCAAATTACGCAGAACTGGTTCGAAATATCCAGAACCAGCAATTTTTAAAACAAATTTTTGATCAGAAATTTCTGTTAATTTTTTTAAAGCTTTAATTGCCAAATCAAAACCTTTGGTGCGATCAAGGCGACCAATTGCGCCAATTACTATCGGCGATTTATTTTTTAGTGATGACAATTTTTTAAACTCTACAGCGTCAGAAATATCAATGGCGTTTGGTATTACAAAACTATGCTCAGAGCTTTGCCCTAAATCAACCGTGTCAAAAAATATTTTTTTATTCACCGAAAAAATAATATCCGAACCAATTGAACGCTTAACATTGCCGCTGTGATTTACAGCGATTTGAATGATTTTTTTATTAGCATTAATTTTTTTTATCGCCTTGCGCACCAAAATTGTTGAGCGACCCATGTGAGAAATGACCGCGTCAATTTCATTTTCTAAGATAAATTTTTTGATATTTTGAACCGCAAAAACATCGTAATAACCAAAGCGATTGCTGATTTTTTTAATCTTTATTTTAAGGGCGGAAACATCTTCAAAGTAAGGAGCATCAATCTTTAAAACAGCGTAAACTTCATGACCAAGATTTTTTAAGGCACGCGAATAATCAATAAAAGCTTGTTCGGCGCCGCCATTTTGCGAGGTTAAAATTACATTCAGAATTTTCATTTTTTGCTTTTTTCTAACGCTTTTAAATAGGAAACCAAGGGATAAAGACCTGCCAAAATGGCAATAAGAAAGCCCAATCCGCCTTCTTTATAACCTTTTTTAAAAATGAAGGATTTGATAAATCTTAGTTTGAAATCGATTATATTTTTGACAAATCCGCCTTTGATTTTTTTGTTTAGAATCATGTCGTTAGAACGCCAATTAGTGTAGCGATTAAAACGCAAAATCATGTCAGCAACATCGTCATCCATTAAGTGAGTTAGACTGTTTTTAAGATCTTTAACTTCATTTTTTAATTCAAAAGTTGGGTGAATTTCTCGGTCTTCGTGATATTTTTTTGCACCTTTAAGAGTTAAAATTTCTCTGTGCAGAGGCGCGACAGTTCTAACCCAGCCATAATTTACTTGGCGCTTTCCTACAAAATTAACAATAGAAACGCGACCAGCTGCAGATTGATTTTGCGCGACAAAATCAATAATTTCTTTTGCCAATTCTTTTGAAAATCTTTCGTCGCAATCAGCCTCTAAAATCCACTCATTACTTGCGGCAGAAAGCGCGACATTTCTTCTTGCGCCTTCAATATTCCAACTTCCTTCAATAATCTTATCAGTAAATATTTGAACAATATCTTTGGTGCCGACCGTGCATTTGT
>CAYVKI010000088.1:0-2625 GCA_964452075.1 uncultured Rhizobium sp. | reverse complement strand
TGTTAAGCATACCGCCAGCGTTCGTTCTGAGCCAGGATCAAACTCTCAAGTTTGAGAATTTGTTCTGACTATTATTACTCAAATTGAATCTGACATAAATGTTTTGACCCAAAGAGAGATAGTCCAAACAGGACTATCGCCTTTGTTTTTCTTAAAATTACTTTTTGCTAAAAGTATAAACGCGAATATTTACGATTTAAAAACAACTTAAGATTTGGCAGATATTTGAAACAAAGAGACAGCCTAAAAGACAGCTTATGTAATTGCAAAATCAACAAAAATTCTTTTGGGGTAAACCCCGAAGGAGCGAAACAATTTACGGATCACTTTTCTTTTGTCAAGTGATAAAATGATTATTTTTATAATATTTTTTTAGAGATGGAATAATTGCTGACCAAAGCAGCAATGGCAAGCTTTTGAGGCATTGCTCCAGTTTTTATTTTTAATTCAAAATCGGATAAATCCTGCAAAATCTTTATAAGAAATTTTAAAGATAGGCTTTTTAAATGCTTACGAAACTCCATTTCAATTTTAAAAAACAGTCTTTGTGATTTGACGATCTGTTCAAAGTCTGCATTTTCTAAGCCTAAATCAATTTTGCAGTGATATATTTTTTGGAAATAATTACTTAAAAAACGTATTAGTGTAATTGCTTCAAAGCCATCGCGCAGAAGCTTTTCCGACTGAATTAATGCTAAATCAAATTGTTGCGATGCGAAGTTTGTAATGAACTCATTAACCGAAATTTCAGATTCTGATTCTGTTAATTTATTCACTATTTCAGTGGTTAGATTTTTTGAATCGCCTAGAAAAATTTCTATTTTATCAAGTTCGGATAAAATGATCTGGCGGTTTTTTCCGAGTTTATCCAGTAAATACTCAGCTACCGCAGAGCTAGATTTGATTTGTCTTGCTGAAAGCTGCGAAGAAATAAAATTCTTTATTGTGCGCTCATCATCTTCGTAACAAGCAATCGCAGCAAAATGTGGATTATCTTCTGCTAATTTGCGTAGAGGCGATGATTTATCTAAGTCGCCGCCATTAATTAAAATGAAGTTGTCGCTTTTTTTGGCAAAATCTTTTTCTTCAAAAAGAATTTTTAGAGCGGATCCTGCAGCTATATCTGCGCCTTTAACTAAAATTAATTTTCTGCCGCCAAGCATAGAAAGAGAGAAAAACTCGTCAGATAAAATTGCCTTATCTTCTAAAAGACGTTCCTTACTTATATTGGTGACTAAAAATGGGTCAGATAAGTCGGGGGCAATTTTTTTGGCGATTAAATTAAAGCGATAATCAACAACTGAAATTTCTGGGCCGTAAACCAAGCATCCAGAAATTTTTTCTTGGGCGACTCTTTGAATAAAGGTGTCGATTTGAGGGTTAGGAATTTTCATTTTGTTTTTAGTGATTTTTTAGCCGAATTTCTTTGGGCGAGATTTTTCAAAGTTTCTATCAAGAAATTTAAAACAATAATTTATTTGAAAGAATTTTAAAATTTGATATTGACTATCATTTTCTTATGATAATTATTCTCACTATCAAATTCTAAAAAATTCAAAAATGATTATTTCGAGTTATAAAAAATCACAGGTTTTTGCTTTTGCCGCCGCCGCTTTTGTGCATGGTGCAATTGCTGGTTGGTCTTTGTTGCCGTCTAAACCAACCATTATAAATCAACAAGCAATTCAGGTTAGTTTTGTTGCGCCTTCGCAAGAAAAACAAAATAGCAAAAATTCTTCTGAAAAATTTGCACTTAATATTGAGCGTGAAAATTCTATTAAACAAAAACAGAAAAACAAAAACGAGTCGGCTGAAAATAAAACTGACAAAAATTCACAAGCTCAAAAACAAACTTCTGGGCGCGAAGATCCAAATGCAATTGAGACCAAAGCTGCTGAAAGCGAGCCAGTTTTTAATGCAAATTATTTAAACAATCCCGCTCCTTATTATCCGCAATCAGCAAAGCGCAGAGGAGTTCAGGGAAAAGTTTTTCTTTCTGTTGTGGTTAAGGTTGACGGAACTCCAGCGTCAGTGCAGATTTCTCGCTCTAGCGGT
Organism: uncultured Rhizobium sp.; assembly: GCA_964452075.1. Classification (GTDB taxonomy): domain Bacteria; phylum Pseudomonadota; class Alphaproteobacteria; order Rickettsiales; family UBA1997; genus UBA2645. The sequence continues at coordinate 570 of CAYVKI010000088.1, read as the reverse complement.
TCTAGCGATCTTGATGAAGCTGCTCTTGATGCGGTTAAGCAATGGAAGTTTATTCCGGCGCGTAGCAATGGAAAGTTTGTAGAGGCCGGAGTTGTTGTTCCGGTTGAATTTAAAATAGTTTAAAAAATGGATTTAGCACAAGTTTTTGCCCAAGGTAATGTGGTTTTAATTGCGGTTTTTTTGCTGCTTATTGGCATGTCTTTCGCCAGTTGGTACATTATTTTCTTAAAAGGAATGATGATTCGCCGCGAAAATTTAGCTTATAAAAAATTTTATAATGAGCATGTCAAAATGCAGAATTGGCCTGCGCGCGAAGGTTTAAAAGAAGTTGACGGATTAACTAATTTTTTAATTCAAGAAGTAAGAAAACTCGAAACTATTTTGCCGCAATATCAAAATCACGAGGCAAAAAAAGAAATTTTAACAATGCATTTGTTGCAGGTTTTGGATGAGGTTCGCTCTTCTTTGGACAAGGGTTTGACAATTTTGGCATCAATTGGCTCTTCCGCGCCATTTATTGGTTTGTTTGGAACGGTTTGGGGAATTTATGGCGCGTTGCAAAATATTTCG
>CAYVKI010000087.1:0-2680 GCA_964452075.1 uncultured Rhizobium sp. | reverse complement strand
CCAAAGAATAAAATTAACAAGCCCGGGATTCGCTTTCGCTCATGCCTGAAAATCTCGATGGTAACCCTCACCCCAACCCCCTCCCTTGATGGGAGGGTTGGGGTGAGGGTTACCATCGAGAAATTAATATTTTAATACCAAAACCTTCTTGATTAAATAATGATAAAAATCGGTCAAATCACCTTACAAGATAATGTTCTTCTGGCCCCAATGTCGGGCGTGACAGATTTGCCTTTTCGTCGCTTGGTCAAAAGCTTCGGCGCATCATTAGTTATTTCTGAAATGATCGCCTCTCGCGCCATGATTTTGCAAACGCGCGAATCTCTAAAAAAATGCCAAAAAGACGATTCTCATTTTCCAATGTCAGTTCAACTCGCTGGCTGCGAACCAGAAGTGATGGCAGAAGCCGCAAGATTAAATGAAGATTTAGGCGCAGACATTATCGACATCAATTTCGGCTGCCCCGTAAAAAAAGTGGTTAATGGCTTCGCTGGATCAGCTTTGATGAAAGATGAAGATCTTGCCACGCGCATCATGGAAGCGGTGGTTAAAGCGGTAAAAATTCCTGTCACAATGAAAATGCGTTTGGGCTGGAATTACGAAAATCTAAACGCTCCAAGCTTAGCAAAAAAAGCTGAAAATGTTGGCATTCAAATGCTAACCATTCACGGCCGCACACGCTGCCAAATGTACAATGGCAAAGCAAATTGGCAGGCAATTTCTTTGGTTAAAGAAGCCGTAAAAATTCCATTAATCGCCAATGGCGACATCAAAAACGCCGAAGATGCCAAAACTGCTCTTGATCTTTCTAAAGCCAACGGCGTAATGATCGGGCGCGCCTGCTACGGCAAACCTTGGCTCATTAATCAAATCAATTGCGAATTACGCGGCGACGCAGCTCCAGAAACCCCAACAATTGAAAAACAAAAGCAAATTGTGCTCAACCACTTCAACGAAATGATCGACCATTACGGCGAACAAACCGCCATTCCTCTAGCTCGCAAACATATTGGCTGGTACAGCGGCGGCATCAAAAACTCATCAGAATTTCGCGCCAAAATCAACACCACTAACGGCGCGCAAAACGTCCGCGATGTGATTGAAAAATTTTACGACAGCGCATGCCTCAATTAAAAATTTACCTCGCACAAATAAATCCAACAGTTGGTGATTTAGGCGGAAATGCGCAGAAAATTTTGCGCGAGTTTCATTTGGCAAACCAAGAAGAATGTGACTTGGTGGTTTTTCCAGAAATGACAATTTGCGGTTATCCTTGCGAAGATTTGTGGCAGAAGAAATATTTTGTGGAAAGCGCGCAAGAAAAAATTGCCGAAATTATTGCTGCAACAAAAGGTGCTAAATGTGCCATTTTGCTTGGCGCGCCGACCATTGGGGTTAATCGCAGCAAAAAAGAAATTATTCGTAATTCGGCACTTTTAATTTCTGACGGAAAAATTATCGAAACTATTCACAAAAAAACCCTGCCAAATTTTGGAGTTTTTGACGAACAAAGATATTTTGAAGCGGCAAATTACTTGTCGGTTGTTGAGTTTCGGGGTTTTGATTTAGCGATTTTGATTTGTGAAGATTTGTGGAATTTACAGAATTTGTATTTACTGCAAGAACAAGTTGTCGATGCAGTTATTGCAATTAACGCCTCGCCTTACAGCACAAAAAAACATTTGGCTCGCGCGAGAATTTGCGAGAATTTTGCGAAGAATTTAAATAAGCCTCTGGTTTACGTTAATCAGGTTGGAGGGCAGGATTCGCTGGTGTTTGACGGGTCTTCTTTTGTTTTAAATTCGGCAGGAAATGAGGTTTTGAAGTTGGGAGAATTTGTTGAAGATTTTGGTTTGGTTGAGGTTAAAAAAACTGGGGAAGTACAACCCCTCACCCCAACCCTCTCCCACAAGGAGAGAGGGAGCTACACCGAACTCGGAGCCACCCCCTCTCCCCTTGTGGGAGAGGGTTGGGGTGAGGGGTTCAACGAACTCAAACGCGATTACTTAGCCGCAACTCTCGCCCTTCGCGATTACGTCACCAAAAACAGCTTCACTAAAGTTTTGCTCGGAATGTCTGGCGGCATTGATTCTGCGCTAGTTGCAACAATTGCCGTTGACGCTTTGGGAGCAGAAAATGTTGCACTTTACGCTTTGCCAACTCGCTTTAATTCACAAACCTCAATGATTGACGCTGAAAATTGTGCAAAAAATTTGGGCGTAAAATTAGAAGTTATTTCAATCGAAGAAGCTTTTAAATCAATGCTTGCAACCGTTGGCAATGTTTCTCAATTGGCGCAAGAAAATTTACAATCTCGCATTCGTGGCAATATTTTAATGGCTTTGTCTAACGATTCTGGCGCACTTTTGCTTTCCACTGGAAATAAATCCGAACTTGCTTGCGGCTACGCCACGCTTTACGGCGACATGTGCGGCGCATTTAACCCGATTAAAGATTTTTACAAAACGCGTATTTACGAATTAGCTAATTGGCGCAATTCTCAGAACCCAATTATTCCACAAAATATTTTAACCAAAGAACCAACTGCCGAATTGCGCGAAAACCAAAAAGACAGCGACTCTTTGCCAGAATATGAAATTCTTGATAAAGTTTTATTCGCGCTAATTGAAGAAGAAAAATCAGTTGCAGAAATAGTAAAGTTAGGTTTTGAAGAAGTTTT
>CAYVKI010000086.1:0-2846 GCA_964452075.1 uncultured Rhizobium sp. | reverse complement strand
GAACCAAATTTGTTGAATTTGCTCGACCTCGTTGCACTCGGAACGGTTTGCGATGTAATGTCGTTAACTGGCTTAAATCGCGCCTTTGTAGCCACTGGCTTAAAAGTTTTAAAGAGTCGAAAAAATTTGGGGCTGCGCGCAATTTGCGATTTAGCTGGACTTGACGAAGAACCGAATGCTTATCATTTAGGATTTATTATTGGCCCAAGAATCAATGCTGGCGGTCGCGTAGGCAAGTCTGATTTGGGAGCAAGAATTTTGTCGAGTGAAGATGAAGAAGAAGTAAAAACAATCGCACAACAACTTGAAGAATTAAATAAACAGCGCAAAGAAATTGAAGCGCAAGTTTTAGACGAAGCCGTGAAAGCTTTGGAATCAGGAGCCAATGGCTTTAACAAAAATGATCCGATAATTTTCGCCATGTCCAAAAATTGGCATCAAGGCGTAATCGGAATTGTCGCCTCACGCCTAAAAGATCTTTACAACAAGCCAACCGCGGTAATTGCAATTGACGACGAGGCCAAGAAAGGCAAGGCTTCTTGCCGCTCAATTTCTGGAATTGATTTTGGCGGAGAAATTTTAAAAGCGCGCTTCGCTGATTTGTTAATTGAAGGCGGAGGTCACGCCATGGCTGGCGGATTCTCAGTTGCAATACAAAAAATTTCGCAACTTCACCAATTCTTTTGCAAAAATTTAGGTGAAAAAGTTGCCAAAATCACAGCCGAAAAAACTGCCGAATTTGATATCGCGCTTGACCTTCCGCAAGTAAATATCGAATTGTTAAAAGAGCTGGCAAAGCTTGAACCGTTTGGCGTTGGCAACCCACGCCCCAAATTTATTTTGCGCGGCGTACAAAAAATAAAAGCCAACATCATCGGCAAAACTGGCGAACATATTAGCGGAATTTTCTCGTCAAAAACCATGGTCGGATTTAACGGACAAATTCAAGCAGTTGCATTTCGCAGCGCAAACACGCCGCTGGGAGAAATTTTATTAGATCCAAAATTTACCAAACCAATGGATCTTGTCGGAACCTTAAATATCAACAGTTGGATGGGCGTTGAAAAAGTGCAAATGATTATTGAAGATGTTTTATTGTTTTGATTTACCACTCACCTTAGACCCTCTCCCTCAAGGGGAGATGGAGTTAAACCGAAATCGTAATAGCCCCCTCTCCCCTTGAGGGAGAGGGTTGGGGTGAGGGGTAAAGAGCAAGGACTTAAGATTTTGACATAGAAAGATGCTCAAAAGCAATTCTTGAAACCTCTTTCTGCGCTTCTTTTTTTGATTTTCCTTCAGCACTAAATTCTAAATTTTTGTGAACAATTTTTACCGTTGCGGTAAATAGCGGCGAATGGTCGCTGCCTCCCGATTGTTTTGTAAAATATTGCGGAAGTTGTTTTGATTGCGATTGCACCAATTCTTGAAGTAAAGACATCGGATCTCTTGGCGGAAGAACATTTCTTTTTAAATGCTCGCTCCAAAATTCTAAAATAAATTTCTGCGCAGAATTATAATTTGAATCGAGATATATCGCGCCAATCAAAGCTTCTAATGAGTTTTCTAAATTTCTTTTATTCGTTGCGCCGCCCAATTTTTTTTCGCCGTAGCTAACTTGCAAAAACTTATCAAGCCCAATATTTAGAGCAATTTCTGCAAGAGTTTCGCCAGAAACCAAGCAGGCTTGTCGCTTAGAAAGATCGCCTTCTGGCTCGTTTTGAAATTCTTTCATTAACAATTCTCCAATCACAAGATTTAAAACTTTGTCTCCAAGAAATTCTAAACGTTGGTAATTATTTTCAATTTTTCCAGAAAGGCTCGGATGAGTTAAGGCTTGTTTTAGCAGCGATTGATCGCGAAATTGATAATTAATATTAGCGCAAAATTCGGTTAAATTATTCATTTGGATTTTTTAATCTTTTTTTTCACGAAGAAAGTTAGGCACTTTTAACAATACCTAATTAACTTTGTTAAAAATGCGTTTAAAGCGAATTGATGTTGGCCAATGCCAGATTTGCCAAGTTGGCTTGGCGTTAGAAAAGAAAATTATTGATACTTTTCCAACAAGATTTTCTTCAGGAACATATCCGACTTGCGACAAAAAGCGACTATCTTGCGAATTGTCACGATTGTCTCCCATCATAAAATAATGACCCTGAGGAACTTCGTAAATTCCAGTATTGTCAGATTGCGAGCTAGGGTTTTCGTCTAAAGTTTTAACAATTTTTCCTTCGGGCAAAGTTTCAAAAAAAGCATTTATTTCTTTTTCGTCTTTTTCAGTAAATACCTCAGCAAAAACTTTTTTCACCTCTTGTTCGTTGATGTAAAGAGTGCCATCGCGCATCTGAATTTTATCTCCGGGCAAGCCAATTAGCCTTTTTACATAATTAATATTTGGCTCTGAAGGCAAACGAAAAACAATAACATCGCCGCGTTTTGGTTCACTTTTTAGAATGCGACCTTCAAATAAATTGAAGCCAAAAGGAAAGGAATAGCGGCTATAACCGTAAGAAAATTTATTCACAAAAATGTAGTCGCCAATCAACAATCCAGGTTTCATTGAGCTTGACGGAATGTGAAATGGCTCAAAAAAAAACGAGCGCACAAAGCCAGCGCAAATTAAGGCAAATAAAAGGGTTTTGAAAAAGCTGCCGACGGTTTCTTTTTTTGGTTCGTTCATTTTATTAATTTTTTGTTTTAAATTACTCTTGTCACCCCGTTTTTATGACGGGGTCTAGAAAAAATCTCGCTGGGCCCCGTCATAAAGACGGAGTGACAACTATTTTCTGACTAAATTTTTTCCGTCCATTTCGCTAGGTTTTTCCAAATTCATTAAATTCAAAATG
>CAYVKI010000085.1:0-2930 GCA_964452075.1 uncultured Rhizobium sp. | reverse complement strand
GATTTTGATTATTAAACTATGAAATTAAGGTGTCTATAGTTGTTGGACAGTGCCCAATGAGGTTGGATCAAACGCCACTGGAACTCTGAAAAACTTGCAAAAAGTAATCGACACATCTTCTAGTTTAAGTGACGTTGAAGCGGCTCTTAAATCAGCAACTCCAATCAATAACGCTGACCTTGAATTGGCAATTATGGCGCCGATTCATAAAAATTTAGAAGCAGCAAATAATCGTATTAATTTATTCGTAAATTCTGGTTTTGACGATTTGGTTTATCACCAAGAATATGATCAAAAAGATCAGCATGATTATGAAGCTGATGCTCTCAGATTCTGTCTTTCTGCCGCCGCAGAGCAAAGCCAAAAATCACAAAATAAAGTCAAAATAGTTGATCAATATGACGAAAATTCTTGTTCATGTTATGAACCAAATTCAATTGATTTGAAGCGACAAGAGCTAAAGGCTTTAAAAGAAAAAGAGTTGTTATCTTTGCGCGCCAATATGAAAGACAAAAAAGATTCAATGTCTGGAGCGTTTTGGGGTGAAGTTTTTACCTCAAACGCTAAAAGAGCCGATGCGCAAACTGATTATGGATATAGAGTTAGAGCTGATGGCTTTGTTTTTGGTCGTGATAAAAAAATTGATAATAATTCTATAATTGGTGCTTCTTTAAGCTATTCTAACTCGCGAGTTTCATTTTTTAACAGCTTAAGAAGAGTTGATATAGATAGTTATCAGCTGAATGTTTATGGTGGTAAATTCTATAACAATAACGTGTTTTGGGACGCTGTTGCCGGTATTGTTAGAAATGAATATAATTCTTACAGGTCGATTCCCTCCATTTCACAAAAAGCGACTGCCAAATATTCTGGTATAAATTATGTTGCCAGATTGCGTTTTGGAAAAGTTTATAAAAATATTATGGATTCGAAGCTGGTTTTTACGCCAGAAATTTCAACAACCATTGCCAGAATAAATGTTGATTCTTACTCGGAAAAAGGCGCTGGTACAGTTGGTTTAAATGTTAAAAAAACTTTAGATAATTATCTTGAGGGTCGCATTGGATACAACCTGAGCTATCAAGACTCTTATAAAAAAGAAAATGATTTACGTTACAGATTTCATAATTCTTACGGCTATAATTTTTTAAACAAAGCTCAAAAAACTACCGCAAGATTTATCGATCAGAAAACAACTTTTAGCACCATTTCTGACAAAGATGATTCTTTGGCAATTAGAATAGGAATTGGTTCCGATTATCAAAAAAGCAACAGTACAATATTTAGCTTGGACTACGTTTTAGATTTTATGCAGAATTACGTATCGCACTCTGGAATCGCCAGATTTACACATAGATTCTAGGGTCTATAGCATACTAACGTAATCTTGCCTATTTCTAACAAAGAAATTTTGAGGAAAAATTGCGACGGAGAATGTAAGCTGTATCAGGTGATACAGCGTCATTTTCCAAGCAAATTTTTACCAAAAGTTCGCAGTTAGAAATAGGCAAGATTACGTTAGTATGCTATATACCAAACTAAATATCTACTGACACTTGATCGCACTAATTTCTTCTATCCACAGAATTGATGTTTCTAGGCGCTTCTTTTCGACGATGATTTTTAAAATGTTTGAAATCTCGACCTTTTCTCACTGGCTTTTTTGACAAAACTTTTCTTTCAACAGTTGTGACTAAAAGAGCAAAGCCGATAAGGGCGATATTGCCAAAAAATATTTTGATCGCCAAAGCGCTTTCTTCTTGTTGAATCAATTTATAAACAACAGCAAGAACCGCTAAGTTGTAAGCAAAACCAAAGATTTGCCCTAAGCGAAAAGTTAAAATATGCGATTTTAAAAACTTATCTTGCCATTTGTGGCGATAATCTTGCTCTTTTTTGATGAGATCGCTTGATGAATGTGAGTTGCGATCTTTTTCGTGATGATTTTCGTATCTATTTTCTCTCATTTTGTTTTTGTTTAATTTTTGTCATTTCGGCATCCATGTTTAGCTCATATTGATCTTGATTGAGAGCAAAGCGGTCAAAATTAAAAGGAAATTTATCGCTTTTTCCAAATGCAAAAGTTGGAACTGAGGCAAATCCAGCAATGAATCTGCGAACATGTTTTAGAATGATTCGAATTGATTTTGTAAGTGACAAGGTTTTTGAAAAATTATTGTAAAAATTTGGGTATTTTGGGGTGATGATTTTGGACGCTGTTAGCTAATTATGTTTTGATATTATTTAAATTTCTCCACACAAATTCGCTGGTAAAAGGAAGAAGTGGCGCCGCCGCTTCGCACATAGAAACCAAAACCGTATAAAGAACGTCGTAAGCGCTTTGTTTATCGGCATCAATTTCACTTTTCCAAAAGCGTTGGCGACTTCTTCTGATATACCAATTATTCAAAACTTCGAAAAAATTATTGAATTCTTCGCAGGCAATAACCGTGTCATAATTACTCATTGCAGCGTCAATTTTTGAAATCGCTGATTTTAATTTCGCCAAAATATAACGATCTAAAACGTGATCGAAATTTTTATTTATTTCAATTCGATTGGCTTTGATTCCATCAGCGTTGGCGTAAAGGCAAAAGAAGTTAAAAGCGTTAATCAGCGGCTTGATCGATAAACGCAAACTGTCGCGAATGGCTTTGCCATCTTTATCAATGCGTAATTCTTGGCCACGCATCACTGGCTGCGAAATCATGTAAAAGCGCATGGCGTCTGAGCCGAGGCTTGAGAAAATTTCCAAAGGATCGGCGTAATTTCTAAGTCGCTTGGAAAGTTTTTGTGAATTTTCATCTAAAATTGTGCCGTGACAAATCACGTTTTTAAACGGCGCGCGATCAAAAAGGGCGGTGGATAAAACCATCAAAGTATAAAACCAACCGCGAGTTTGGGCGACATATTCGGTGATAAAATCGGCA
>CAYVKI010000084.1:0-2947 GCA_964452075.1 uncultured Rhizobium sp. | reverse complement strand
GCTACAAAAGCAGATGAATCGATTTCGGGAAGAATGTTGCGATAAAGAATAATATTTTTCATTTTTGTTTAATTTTTAAAGTTGCACAAGATCTTCAAATTCTTTGATAGCGTAGCGATCAGTCATGCCAGCAATATAATCGGAAATAAAAATCGCCAAGTTTTTTTTATCAGAAATTTCAGCAGCAAACTCGGCACGCTCTTCTGGCAAACAACTTGGATTTTCTAAATAAAAATCAAAAAGTCCGCCAACCACTTTCTTTGCATTTGCCGTCATACGATTTACCGTTGAATGACGATACATGTTTGTCATTAAAAACTTTTTTAAAGCTTGATGCGCAATTTCCATTTCCGATGAGAAATGCACAAGAAATTTTCCAACTTTTCTTATTTCTGATTCATTTTGAATTTTATTTTCAAACAGATTTTTCTGCGTGGTAGAAATAACGTCCATCACCATCGCCAAAGTGAAGCGTTTCTTAGCTTCGCCAACTAGTAACTCTCTTTTTATGTTCGGATATTTTGTTAAAATTTCGCGATAAATATCGCCAATCAAAGGTAAATTTAAAAGATCTTTCGCTTCAAATAAATTAGCTCTCAAACCATCTTCAATATCGTGATTATTGTAGGCAATATCATCAGAAATTGCCGAGATTTGCGACTCGAGAGAAGGAAAGTTTTTTAAATCTAAATCATGCTTATTATTATATTCTAAAATGTAGCAATGCAGTTTTGATTCATCAGCTATTGGACCATTGTGCTTTACCACACCTTCCAACATTTCCCACGATAAATTCAAACCTTCAAATTCAATAAAACGCGTTTCGATTTTGGTGATAATTTTAAGAGTATGTGCGTTATGAGAAAATCCGCCAAATTCAATCATTTTTTCATTTAAAGCATCTTCTCCAGCGTGACCAAAAGGCGTGTGACCAAGGTCATGAGCCAGAGAAACAATTTCCGCCAAATCTTTGTTTACCTTAAGTGCGCCAGCAATCCAACGTGCAATTTGAGCAACTTCTAAAGAATGAGTAAGTCGAGTTCGATAATGATCGCCTTCATGATTCACAAAAACCTGCGTTTTATATTGCAAACGACGAAACGCCGAAGAATTGATGATGCGATCACGATCACGCCCAAAAACTGAACGATATTTTGCATCATCATAATTTTCTAAATAAAGCCTTCCTCGCGATTTTTCTTCGTCAACTGCGTAAGTCGCTAGCTCAAAATTTATCATTTTATTTTCTCAATAAATAACCTTCGGTGCTGTTAATTTCGCTTTTTATAATGAATAGCCTGTTGCTTGCTTCAATTCCCAGCATCGCCTGTTTGATGTCTCCTAATATGGCGCGAGATGAATAATATCCATGACCCAAACCCAAAGCTGGATCGTCAATTGCACTAACATTAATAACGTCAATATCATCAAACAAAGCACAAGCTCCGAGTCTTTCATTGCTGTTGAAAGTTTTTGAGGCGAGCATTGCTTTGTCGTTGTAAGAGCAATAAAGCGTAGTTTTATCACTAACTTTTTTAATATTTTTAACCATTTTTTTAAAATCAGTGATAGCAAAATCTGGCGCATTCAATATTAATTGATTAATTGCAGTTTTCTTCACCTCACCTTCTGAAATTTCTTTTAAAGCCGGCAAAACCACTTGATGACCCATTGAATGCACCATTAGATTAACTTTGATATCTTGAGCACTCAAATCGCTTAAAAATTTCTTAAAAATAGAAACTGAAACTTTAGCCATAAGAAGATTGTTTTCGTAAGTTTTATTCAAAAAACTTTGTTCCAGAAAACCATCTCCAGCTCCCGCTGGCCAAGTGAATAGAATTATTGGACCTTGATATTTTAAATCATAAGCAATTTGTGCAGCGCGCAAAACAGCCTCTTCAAAACGAACATTAAAACCATGAACAAAAACCAACGGCATACGCTTTGAAAGCTTAATTTTTGTTGTCAGATCTTTGAATTCCAAAGAGCTGGATTCTAAAGTTTTAAAATAATCTTTGGATGATTGGCGACTATCTTTAGCCAAAGGAATTTCTCCCACAGCGTGATTTTTAGGAACACTAATTTTACAGACGCCAAACTTCGCAACATTATCTGTCGTTACCAAAAAGCTATTTTCACCACATCCAAAAGAGCTATTTTTAGCTTTGCGATTAGTTGCAACAATTACTTCGATATTTTTAGTTTCATCAAAATGATCTTGAAAATATTCTCCCCAAATTGGCTTTAAATTTTTTTGCAGCTTTTCATCTAAGGTATTTTTCCCAACGCAAGATGAGACTAGCAAGGCAAGGCAAAAAACCAAAAAATTCTTTTTCATAAATAATAAATATTGGGCGATTACAAAAATTCTTAGCAAGTAAATTGACAAGTCAATTTCGCTGCATAATTTCAACATATTCCACTAACACAAACCAACTTTAACAATAATTAAAAGGTATTTCAAATGAACAAAAAATTCTTACAATCAGTTGTTGTTGGCATTATGGGACTTAGCCTTGCTACTTCTTGCTCTTTACTAAAAAAAGAAGCTAACACCTGCGGAGCTGAAAATGGCTGCGCTGCTAAAAAAGACGAAGCTCACAAATGCTCTGCTAAAAAAGGCGAAGCTAATAAATGTTCAGCTAAAAAAGAAGTTAAAAAATCTGAAGTTAAAAAAAGCGAAACCAAGAAAAAATAATCTCGCATGAGATCACGCCAAATAACCAACCCCAGCAATATCGCTGGGGTTGGTCTTAGATCACCTCACATTTCTCACATCTTAAAAAAACCCAAAACAGTTTCCAAAAAAGTTGGTTGGTTTGAAGTTCATAGCGAAAATTATCACGACATTTCTGGACAGCCTTTCAAGAATTTACTACAAATTAGAGAAAATTTTCCAATTAGCCTGCATTCAGTTGGATACTCTTTAGGATCGCCACAAGTG
>CAYVKI010000083.1:0-2964 GCA_964452075.1 uncultured Rhizobium sp. | reverse complement strand
AAAAAATCCCGCTAGACCCCGTCATGAAGACGGGGTGACAAAAAAAGAGCGAGAGCAAAGATTTCTAGTTTGGCATAGATGTTACCCCCGCGACATTCTCAATAAAAGGATCTGGTTTAATCTAAGTGACAATAGTCGCAGATTTTTATCCCGTATCCTTCGAGACCAATTACAGATTTTTTTGAGTTGGTGAGCAGTGTCATATTTTTAATTCCCAAATCTGATAAAATTTGAGCTCCAGTTCCATAATTTCTTAATTCTAACTCTTTGTTTTTCGGAGGGTTATTTTCCGCTTCCATCAAGTTAGAAATTACTTCATTTGGCTGCCTGATCAAAACCAAAACTCCGCCATCATTTTCGGCAATTTTTTGTAGCGATTTTTGCAAAACTCCGCTGCGAGAATTTTTGGCATCATCAAGGCAATCGCACAAAATATTTAAATGATGCATGCGAACCAGAGTTGGTTTTTCTTGAGTGATTTTGCCTTTTACCAATGCGATATGTTCAACCCCATCAATTTTGCTGCGATAAATTGTTGCTTCAAGTTCGCCAGCAATTTTGCTGACGAATTGCTTCTTTCCGACCACTTCAATTAACTTTTCATTTCTGCGGCGATATTCGATTAAGTCGGCAATTGTGGCAATTTTCATCTGATGCTCTTTGGCAAACTTAATTAAGTCGGGCAGGCGAGCCATTGAGCCGTCATCATTCATGATTTCGCAAATCACGCCGGAAGGGTTTAAGCCAGAAAGTTTAGCAATATCAACCGCCGCTTCAGTGTGTCCGGCGCGAACTAAAACTCCGCCATTTTGGGCTTTAAGTGGAAAAATATGTCCAGGGCTAACAATAGAATCTTTACCTTTTTTTGGATCAATTGCGTCAGAGATTGTTTTTGCTCTGTCGAATGCAGAAATTCCGGTAGAAATTCCTTCTTTTGCTTCAATTGAAACTGTGAATGCGGTTTTGTGTCGCGATTCGTTGTTCGAAGACATTAGTGGCAATCCAAGCTCAGAAACTCGCGATTCGGTGAGTGTTAAACAAATTAATCCGCGACCATATTTTGCCATGAAGTTAATTTTTGTGTCGTCGCACATTGAGGCAGGGATTACTAAATCACCTTCATTTTCACGGCTTTCATCATCAACGAGAATGAACATTTTTCCAGCTTGAGCTTCAGCGATTATTTCTGGAATTGTGGCGAGAAATTCTTTTTCAGGCATTATTTTGACTTTTGAATAAGTTGTGAAACGTAACGCGCGATTACGTCTATTTCTAAATTTACAAAATCACCAACTTGGGCATTTTGCAGATTTGTGTTGCTAAGTGTATGAGAAATTACATTCACGCTAAAATAATTTTTTGTTACCTCATTTACCGTTAAAGAAATACCATCAAGCGTTGAAGAACATTTTGGGCTAATAAATTTAGCCAAATTTTTAGGAGTTAAAAATGTGAATTTATGAGAATTTTTAACTGTTTCTATTTTTACGATTTTACAAATTGAATCTACATGACCCAAAACCATGTGGCCACCAAATTCATCGCCCATTCTTAAGGCGAATTCCAAATTGATTTTTTGACCAATAATCCAGTTTTCTAAAGTGGTTTTATTGCAAGTTTCTTTGGAAGCTTCGAATGAAAAAGTAATTTTTTTGCCAGAAATTTCTTTTTTAATTAAGGTAAGACAAACGCCGTTGCAGGCAATAGAACAGCCGATTTCTAAATTTCTTTCGATTTTGTTTTTGTCGGCAGAAATTTTTAACAACAAGTCTCGAGATTTGTTGAAAGTTAAAGAGCGAACTTCTCCCAAATGAGTAATTATTCCTGTAAACATTTTATAAAACTTCTTTCTGAATTTTTCTAATTGCGCTTTCTTCAATTTGTCGAATTCGCTCTCTAGATACTTTGTAAACTTGGCTTAATTCTTCTAAAGTCATTGGATTTTCTGACATTTGCCTTTTGGATAAAATATCTTTTTCGCGATCATTTAAGTGAGAAAAAGCTTTTTTAAAAGCCATTTCTTGGCGCGATTTTTCTTGATTTTCAATGGCAATTTCTTCCTGCCCTTGATCTTTTGAGGCGATTAAATCAACAACTTCGGCGCTGTCATCTTCATCACCAACCAGATTATTTAATGAAGAATCGGATTGTGATAGGCGAGAATCCATTTCGATAACTTCTTTTTGCGTGACTCCCAAATCATCTGAAATTTGTTTTATTTGATTTGGCTGCAAAGCTTTTCCATCAGTGGTGTTAAGCTTTTTTTTGATTTTATGCAGGTTAAAGAAAAGCTTCTTTTGGGCGGCGGTGGTTCCAATTTTAACCAAAGACCAAGAGCGCAAAATGTAATCTTGCATGTAAGCGCGAATCCACCACATGGCGTAGGTTGCGAAGCGAAAACCTTTGCGCGGATCAAATTTCTTAACCGCTTGCATTAAACCAAGATTTCCTTCTGAAACCATGTCAACCATAGGTAATCCGTATTTTCTAAATCTTGTTGCCATTTTTGCCACTAAACGCAAATGGCTTTGCACCAAAATTTTTGCAGCTTCTTGATCGCCAGTTTTGGCATATCTTTCGGCATATTCTTGCTCTTCTTCTTTTGTTAGTAGTGGAAATTTCTGAATTTCGCGTAAATATTGTGAGAATCCTCTATCTTGCGAACGAGCCAAATCTCTGTTTTTTGGCTGAAGTTGATTCGTAGTCTCAACTTCTGTTTCTGATAGGTTTTGGCTCTTGTTTTGTGTCATTTTTAGTGTCTATTTATTCGAACCAGATTTGATTGTTTATTTGGTATAGACCCCGTCATTCGACGGGGTGACAATTGAGGAAGTTATTACCCCGTCTAACTTACGCAATTATTACCACGTTCCACAATTGTCGCCTTTCCACAATTGTCACCACGTTCTACAATTGTCACCACGTTCTACAATTGTCACCACGTTCTACAATTGTCACCACGTT
>CAYVKI010000082.1:2480-3049 GCA_964452075.1 uncultured Rhizobium sp. | reverse complement strand
CTCTAAAATTCTTTTTCTCGCAGGAAGCTTCCTGCTTTTAGAATTAGCCTTAAAATTTAAACCTAATTTCTTATAAATTCGATAAACTTTCTTATGGTTAAAATTATGACCCTCAAGCCTTAATTTGGCTGTGATCATTCTATATCCATAACTTGGAAACCTAAGCGCAAAATCTTTAATAATTTCTTCTGCGCTTTTATCTCCAAATAAATCACTTTTGCTAATTTTATTCCTGCAAATCCCAAAAATATCAGCAACTCTTCGCGCTGATATTTTATACTTCGCAACGGCTTCACTGGCTAATTCATATCTTTGTGAAGCCTTTAAAACTTTTTTTGCAAACTCATATCACGATATTTATTGCTCCATTTATAAAGCGTTGATTTGGCAATATTATGCTTCCTACAAACTTCCAAACCACCAACACCAGAATTATATTCCTTCAACACTTCCAAAATCTTAGCTTCGCTATATTTCTTATTCTTACTCATAATTTTACTCCAATTTAGATTTGTTAAATGATCAGTTGTTAACAATTAGACTTACGCCTAATTCAAAAACTAATCTCC
>CAYVKI010000082.1:0-2274 GCA_964452075.1 uncultured Rhizobium sp. | reverse complement strand
AGAATAAATCTGCATCCGCATCAAGCGATGGTTGATTTGGCGTATTTTCCTTTGACGTAGGTTAATGCCTCTTTGTCGGATAATTTGGCGAAGTCAACAACTCTTCCAATTATGATGTGATGGTCTCCAGCTTTGATTACACGATGTCTTTCGCATTCGATAAATCCTAAAGAATTTTTAAAAATTGGATTACCAAATTTACCTAAAAAATAAGGCTCAACATTCCATTTGTTAGAATTTTTTGGCGTGGCGAAAGCTTTGGATAATTCCAACTGTTCATAGCTCAAAATGTTCAAAGAAAAATAGCGGTTTTTTTTGAACAAAGCGAGGTTGCTTGATTTGTTATCAATTGAAAACATCACCAATTCTGGATCGAGAGAAAGTGATGAAAAAGAATTTATGGTCATGCCAAAAAATTCTTCAGAAAAAAACTTTTTTAATTTTGTTAAAAAACTTTGCCCAAGACTGGTTTGAGCAATCGATTTGTAGCTTAGAATTTTTTGAGAAAAAACACCGCTGGTGAGAATTTTATCAGCATGAAATTTGTCAGTTAGAAAATTACTTTTACGAGCACAAGCTATGACAACGCCGGTTGCAAAAAGCCCAAAACAATCGCGTAATTTTCTATGATCCATTAAAGTAATATTATTTTTTTAAATGAGAAAATGAGAATTGCGGCAATTGTTATGAGCCCAAGAATCATCCACAAAGCATAATTATAAATTAAACCGCTTTGAATTTTGCTGATTTTTTGTGACATATTTTTGCAGAAAGCCGCCAATCCGTTGGGCATTCCATCAACAATTTTCATATCAATTATTTGCCATAAAAAGTCGCCAGATTTTTTAATTGGCTTAACCAGAGCAACTTCGTAAATCTCATCAAAATACCATTTATTAAAAGATAGTTTGTATAGACGCGGGAAAGCTTTTGCCAATTTTTGCGGCCAATCGGTTTTGACTAAATAAAATATATAAGCCAAAGCGATGGCAACAACGCCGACAATCATCGGCGAAATTTTTACCAAAAGTGGTGCGTGATGAATTTCTTCAAGCAAATCTTGTCTTTGACCAAGAAGTAAAATGGCGTTTTTAAAGAAATTTTCTTCAGCCGAAACCATGTGAAAAACTTTCGCACCTAAAATTCCGGCAAGAATTGAACCAATTGCCAAAACAAAAAGTGGAATCAACATTGAAAGCGGCGATTCGTGAGCGTGATCGAAAGTGTGTTTATCGGCGCGAGTTTTGCCGTGAAAGGTTAAGAATAAAAGGCGCCAAGAATAAAAGGCGGTTAAGAATGCGGCGGAAATTCCCATGTAATAAGCAAATTTTCCGTAAGGCGCGTGCGACATGTAAGCAGCTTCTAAAATCACGTCTTTCGAGTAAAAGCCTGCAAATGGCGGAAAGCCAGCAAGTGCTAGTGAACCAATCCAGAACATGGCGTAAGTTATTGGAATTTTTTTCCAAAGTCCGCCCATTTTTTGAATATTTTGTTCATGATGCATGGCGTGAATCACACTGCCCGCGCCCAAGAATAGCAAGGCTTTGAAGAAGGCGTGAGTTGCTAAGTGAAAAACCGCAGCAGAATAAGCTGAAACACCGCAAGCAAAAAACATATAGCCAAGTTGCGAGCAAGTTGAATAAGCGATAATTTTTTTGATGTCATTTTGCGTTAAGGCAATTGTTGCAGCAAACAGCGCAGTTGTGGCGCCAACAATTGTCACCATTGAAAGAGCAAAATTGGAATATTCAAAAAGTGGCGAGCAACGCGCTACTAAAAATACACCAGCCGTCACCATTGTAGCCGCGTGAATCAAAGCTGAAACTGGAGTTGGACCTTCCATCGCATCAGCCAACCAAACATGCAAACCAATTTGCGCCGATTTGCCCATCGCGCCAATAAATAACAAAACGCAAATGGCGTCAATTGCACGAAATTCATGACCAAAAAGCATGAATTTATTTTCAACATAATGACAAACCGTGGCAAAAACTGGAGCAAATTCAATTGTGCCGAAAGTGACATAGATCAAAGCAATGGCAATAATCAAACCAAAATCACCAACTCGATTAGCAATAAATGCTTTCATCGCCGCAGCATTTGCTGACTGTTTTTTAAACCAAAAACCAATGAGTAAATAAGAAGCAACACCAACACCTTCCCAGCCAACGAATAATTGCAAAAAGTTGTCAGCAGTCACCAAAATCAACATGAAAAAAGTGAAAAGCGAAAGGTAAGACATGAAGCGCGCAATTGATTTATCTTCATGCATAT
>CAYVKI010000081.1:0-3202 GCA_964452075.1 uncultured Rhizobium sp. | reverse complement strand
TTTATTTGGTGATGAAATATGGTGATAAATCGGGTTTTGGTGGCGAACTTTCTTTGAGTGAAGAGTTAAGAATTAAAGCTGAAACACCGCTGCGCAAGATGCTTGCGATGTCGTAAAATTTATTCCACCAAAAACGTGATCGATTTTAAATATTCACTTTCTTTCAAAGCTGGATTTACAGGGTGATCAAAACCCGCGCCACAAGTTCTAATGAGTTTTGCTTTGCGATTGCTTTTACGAAAAGCATCATTTGCCGCAGCAATTAAATCAGGCAAAGTGGCATTGTGCGAACATGAAGTGAGCATTAAAATGCCACCTTTTTTTGTTAATTTTGCGCCAAGTCTGGTAAGTTTTTCATAGCCTTTTAATCCTGCAAAAAAATCTTTCTTTGATTTTACAAATGCTGGTGGATCAAGCAAAACAACGTCAAAAACTCTTTTTTGAAAATCTGGATTTTCTAAAATTTCAAAAACCTTGCCAGCGATAATTTCATTTTCTGCAAAATTATTTTGAGAAAGATTTTTCTTTAATTTTTCTAAAGCTTCTTCTGACGAATCAATAAAAGTAACAGATTTAGCATTGTTTTTAAGGGCGTTTAAACCAAATCCGCCAAGATAACAAAAGGCGTCTAAAACATCGCAATTTTGTGAAATTGATCCAATAAATTTACGATTTTCTCTTTGATCGAAAAACCAGCCAGTTTTTTGACCATTTTTTATATCAATCAAAAATTTTAAGCCGTTTTCTTCAATTTCAATTTCGTCGGGAATTTCGCCTTTAACAATTTTAACTTCCGATTCTAATCCTTCGAATTTTCTCGCCTCAACGTCATTTCTAAAAATAATTGCTGCATTTGGGAAAATTTTTTCAAGAGCTGAAATTAAAATTGGCGAAAGTTTTTCCATTCCAGCTGTGGAAATTTGGCAAGATAAAACATCTCCAAAACGATCAACAACAAGGCCGGGTAAAAAATCTGCTTCTGAATGAATTAAGCGGTAAAAAGGTTTGTCATAAAATTTTTCGCGCAGGTTTTTTGCTGCCAAAATTTTTTCTATAAAAAAATCTTCGTCAATTTTTTGAGTTAAATCATGAGTTAAAATTCGCGCTGCAATCAAGCAATGTGGGTTAAAGTAGGCGAGGGCAAAATCATCATCTTTATTGATTTGCACCATGATTAACGAGCCTTTTTCAATGTTTTTTAGTGCAGAGAAATTTTCAATTTCATTAGAAAAAATCCAAGGATGACCTTTGACAATCCTGATTTCGCTGTGGCGTTTGATGCGAAGTTTGGTGTTAGAGATTTTCATTTAAGGAAATTTGAATTGGGGGATTAAAGGCTAAAACTCATAGTTAATAAATGAGAGTTTTTTCTCTGTAAAAGCCCTTTAAAAACTTCTTCATAATCTTTAGGAAGGGCTTTATGCAAAGATCCGCGAGCAACTGCATTTTCAATATAAGTTGCGGCATTTTTGTGACGATCAAAAATTTCTAGAGTGAATTTATTGTCGATGAAAGTTAGCGGTTTAAAAGCTGAAGCTAAACAAGCGTCAACTAAAGAAAATTTTTCGCCGTCAAAATAAGGATTAAATTTTAAATATTTATCAATTGCAGCAATTCGCAAAACGGTTTCAGCTTTTTTTTCGTCAAACTCTTTTTGATCTTGCGAAAAAACCATTCCAAAGGTGCTAGAAAGAATTCCGGTGCTAACTTCCATCCAAGCGCGGTGCCAAGCTTTATCCGTAAGATCTTTTGGGTGAAGTGGGTTTTCAGGAAAAGCATCTTCTAAATATTCGCAAATGGCGATTGATTCAAAAAGCACTTTTTCGCCAACATAAAGCAAAGGAACTTTTCCAAGTGGAGCATCTTTGGTAAACCATTCTGGCTTTTCGGCTAGACTGATTTCTTCTTTTTCGTAAGGAATATTTTTCTCAATCAAAACCATTTCAACTCGGTGGCCGTAAGGAGAAAGTTTAGAAGTGACCAGTTTTATTTTGTTTGTCATGCTCTAAATAATTAATAAATCGGAAATTGCTCGCAAAGCGTTTTAACTTCAGCTTTGATTTTTGCTTCTAAAGCTTGATTGCCTTCTTCGCCATTTTTCACAAAACCTTCTAAAACGTCGCAAATCATGTTGCCGATGCGCTCAAATTCTTTTTCTTTGAAGCCGCGAGTTGTTCCAGCGGAAGTGCCAAAACGCAAACCAGAAGTGACGAAAGGTGAACGCGGATCATTTGGAATAGCGTTTTTGTTGCAGGTTAGGCCGGCGCGTTCCAAAACTTTTTCAGCTTCTTTGCCGGTTAAAGTTTCAAGTGGCGTTAAATCAACAACCATCAAGTGGCAATCAGTTCCGCCGGTAGTAATTTTTAAACCACGTTTAACCAAAACTTCCGCCAAAACTTTGGCGTTAGCCACAACTTGTTTGGCGTAAGTTTTAAATTCTGGTTGTAAAGCTTCAGCAAAAGCCACGGCTTTAGCGGCAATTACATGCATTAAAGGGCCGCCCTGAAGGCCTGGAAAAACAGCAGAATTAATTTTTTTCGCCAATTCTTCGTTATTAGTTAGAATAACGCCACCACGAGGCCCGCGCAAAGTTTTGTGAGTTGTGGAAGTGACGATGTCGGCAACGCCAATTGTGACGGATAAATTCCAGCCGCAACCAAACCCGCAACGTGTGCCATATCAACCATTAATAATGCGCCAACTTCGTCGGCAATTGCGCGAAATTTGCTCCAATCAACAATGCGTGGATAAGAAGAAATTCCAGCAACGATCAATTTTGGTTTATGTTCGCGAGCCAATTGTGCGGCTTGTTCGTAGTCAATTAAACCATCTTCAGTGCGAATTCCATATTGAACGGACTTAAGCCACATGCCAGAAATTGTGCGTTGCGCGCCGTGAGTTAAATGTCCGCCAGCTGCTAAAGACATGCCTAAAATTGTGTCATTTGGTTGAAGCAATGCCAAGTAAACTGACATGTTAGCTGACGCGCCAGAATGTGGTTGTACGTTGGCAAATTTGGCACCAAAAAGCTGGCAAAGCCTGTCAATTGCAGCTTGCTCAACTTCGTCAGAAAATTCACAACCGCCGTAATAGCGTTTTGCTGGATAACCTTCGGCATATTTATTGGTAAAGACCGAACCTTGCGCTTCAAGAACTGCGCGGCTTACGATATTTTCTGAAGCGATTAATTCGATTTGATATT
>CAYVKI010000080.1:0-3276 GCA_964452075.1 uncultured Rhizobium sp. | reverse complement strand
TAATAAATTGGCGACGCGAATATTTAAATCTTTGCCAACAGATGTTGGAGCTGCTTTTATATCTTTTTTAACTTCTTTTTTAGCGTTAGAAGAAATGTCGAATTCTTCCGCGCCAACAACTTTTAAGTTGCGCGAAGCCCAACTTGGGCCTTTATAGTCGCTGATAATTGCCTTAACTTCATCGCCATTTTGAACAAAAAATTCAGCCCAAGAAGCATCAACCGATGATGGGTTGGCTAAAAACTTTTGATAAAGTTCGTTGATAAAAACAACGTTCGCGCTGAAAAAAGGTGAAGTTTGAAGAAAGTCTTTTGACATGATTTTTGAATTTTTTAAAACCAATTATTGTGCGGGGGCGTGCAAAATAAGAGTCGCAATGCTTATTGGCAAGTGTATTTTTAAAGTAGAGTTTTTGATAACCATCTGAATTACAAAAAATGAAGAGCTTGATAATTATAAATGAACCCTTTGCCAATATGGCTTTGGGCACTAATACCACTTTGTCGTATATTTTGGGCTGCGTTGATTTGGGTCACGAGGTTTATATTTTTAATCTTAAAAATCAGATGCCAAAAAAAGTGGCAAAAGTTTTTAAATTAACCGCCAGCCAGAAGCTTTGCGAAGAGCTTTTAAAAAGTTATAAAAGCGCGAATCAGAAAATATATTCCTGCGTTCAAGAAGGCGATTTAGCAAAACTTTTAAAGCTAAAAGTAAAAAAAGTTTCTGAATTTTTGCCAGAAAAGTTGGCTTTAACATCATTAAAACTGAGCGATGTTGATTTTATAATTCAGCGTCTTGAGCCAATGAAAACGCCATTTCCTCCAGTTGGAAAGAAAAACATTGATGATGTTTTAATGGATCTAAAAAACTTATTTCCGCATAAAATTTTTAACTGCCCGATTGGGTTGAAAGACAAGGATTTGCCAGAAGAGATAAATAAAATTCTAAAAACAGAAATTGCCACGCCAACTGCCGAATTTGAAATTGCTGGTTGCGGCTTTGATGAGGCGATAGATTTGATATCTCTGGAATATAAAAATCTTTATAATGCCAAAGAGGCAAAATTAGTTTTTAAGCCTAATAATTCAGCGCAATCTTTGGGAGTTTTTTCGGTAGAATTTTCTGAAGAAGGTTTTGATTTGAAAAAAATAAGTCAGCAAAAAATTTCTGATTTGCGTTCTGCGCAGCGTCACAAAATAAAAAACAATCTAAGCAAAAAAGAGTTGAAGAAGATTATAGAAATTCTTTGTTATTCTCAAAATTCTCAAGCGAACAAAGTTGTGAAAAATTTATCTTTAGCGCAGATAATAAAAACTGCCAAAGCCTTATATAACGATAAAGTTTTGGTTCAGCCATTTTTAGAAGGCGTGAAAATGGGAGATATTCGAGTTAATATTCTAAAAAATTCGTGCGGTGATTTTTATGTTGCGGGGCAAGCTTTTCGAAAAAGCTTAAGAGAAAAAGATGATAATTTTACTACAGCTTTTTCAACTGGCGGAGCGGTTCCGCAGCCAGTTGAAATTTTAACAGATTCTGAAAAGAAAAATTTATCCGCAAAAAACGAAGCAATTCTAAAGGTTCTTAATGGAAAATTGCGTGAAAAATATCGTGACGTAATTGAGCTTGGGGCTGATTTTATTTTGGTTGGAGATAGAGAAAATATTTTTTTAGGCGAAGTAAATCATCATTGTCCAGGATTGCTGCCGCTGAGCGAGGCGATGGTAAAATCTGAAAGTTATGAGAAGGGTTTGGGTTTGGCAAAAAAGCTGCTAACGATCTACTAATTTATGCTGATCTTTGATCTGCTAGAATTTTTTAATTGATCGCAATTCGAATTTAAAGTTGGTAGCGGGAGAGGGGATCGAACCCCCGACACGCGGATTATGATCCCGCTGCTCTACCGACTGAGCTACCCCGCCAACAAAAAACAATCAATTCAAAGTGTTTTAACCTGTGGAACTTTAAGAAATTTATTCATCGAAGGAGGTGCAGTTTTTTGATCTGATTTAATTTTTCAAACCTTTTTAAGTGGGATTGTTAGAAATAGTAATTAATAGACCCCGTCATGCGACGGGGTGACAAAGCGTGAAGACAGGGTGACAAAGCGTGAAGACAGGGTGACAAAGCGTGAAGACAGGGTAACAATTTGGAGTCAATAGTAACAGCCAGTAACATACCCCACTATTGTCATCCCGTCGCATGACGGGGTCTAGCGAGTGCTAACCAACAAAATTTTTGTAAGTTTCGCTTAAAAGATGGGCGATTTTTCCAGCTTTTCCTTCGCCAATAATTTTGCCATCAACTTTTGTAACTGGTCGTAAAATTAGGCTTGAACTGGTTAAAAACACTTCTTTTGCAGAAATTAATTCAGCAACGCTAAAATTTCTTTCTTCAACTTTTATTCCCGCTTCTTTGGCAAATTCAATTAAACGATTTCTGGTAATTCCGCATAAAATAAGATTGTCGGGTGCCTTGGTAATCAAAGTTCCATTTTCATCAACAATGAATGCATTGGCAAAACTTCCTTCTGTCACCACGCCATCGCGCACAAAAATTGCATCATCAAAACCAGAATCTTTAGCTTTTTGATTAATTAAAGTTGAGGCAAGTAAACCAACGGTTTTTATGTCGCAACGTTTCCAGCGAATGTCTTCGTGCGTCATTACAGAAACGCCTTTTTCGAATTCTTCTGCGGTTAATTTTTTGCCTAATGCAACAGTTGCGCTAATTGTTGGGCTTAAACCTTTTGGACAAGTTGGAACGCGATTTGTAGTGCCGCGGGTCACTTGAATGTAGCAAATTCCCTCGCTCATTTTATTAAGGGCGAAAAGTTTAATTTGCATTTCAAGCAAAGATTCTTTGATTAATTTATGCTCAATATTCATCTCGCTCAAGCTGCGAAAAAGCCTGTTTAAATGGGCTTCGCCATCAATTAATTTGCCGTTTTTAAACAGAGTGACTTCGTAAGCTCCGTCGGCAAATTGAAAGCCGCGATCTTCGATGTGAACTAGGCAATTTTCGTGAGGTAAAAATTCTCCGTTAAGATAGCTGATGCGAGACATATTATTTAGATTTTAAAATTGACTTTCCGGCGTATTTAGCGCGAGTTCCTAAATATTCTTCAATGCGAATTAATTCATTATATTTTGCAGTGCGATCTGATCTGCAAAGTGAGCCAGTTTTAATTTGCCCAGCATTTGTTGCGACTGCAATATGGGCAATTGTGGTGTCTTCGGTTTCGCCAGAACGATGCGAAATAATGTTGTTATAACCAGC
>CAYVKI010000079.1:0-3459 GCA_964452075.1 uncultured Rhizobium sp. | reverse complement strand
TCGATGTCTTTGAGGCTGTAGGACAAAGAGACGCTGGAAAAATGTCGGAAGAAGATTTGAAAATTTTGACCAAAGCCGCTTGTCCTTCTGCTGGCGCGTGCGGCGGACAATTTACCGCCAACACAATGGCCTGCGTTTCTGAGGCAATCGGACTTGCAATCCCCGGTTCTTCTGGCGCGCCGGCGCCTTACGAATCGCGTGACGAATATGCTTACGCTTCTGGAAAAGCGGTGATGAATTTGATCGAAAAAAACATCAAAGCGCGCGACATCGTCACGCGTAAATCTTTAGAAAATGCGGCGGCGATCGTTGCAGCGACTGGCGGCTCGACCAACGCCGTTTTGCATTTACCGGCAATCGCCAATGAATGCGGCATTGATTTTGACGCTTTCGATATCGCCGAAGTTTTCAAAAGAACTCCTTACATCGCCGACATGAAACCAGGCGGGAAGTATGTCGCCAAAGATTTGTATGAAGCTGGCGGCGTGCAAATGATTTTGAAAATTTTGCTCGATGCCGGCTTTATTCACGGCGATTGCTTGACGGTTACCGGCAAAACCATGGCCGAAAATTTGGCGGAGGTGAAATTCAACGAAAATCAAGACGTGGTTTACAAGCCAGAAAAACCACTTTCTAAAACCGGCGGCGTTGTTGTTTTGAAAGGCAATTTGGCGCAAGACGGCGCGGTGGTGAAAATCGCTGGCATGCAAAATGAAGCGTTAAAATTCACCGGCAGCGCGCGCTGCTTCGACTCAGAAGAAGCCTGCTTCAAAGCCGTTGAACAAAAAAAATATCAAGAAGGTGATGTTTTAGTAATTCGCTACGAAGGCCCGCGTGGCGGTCCGGGAATGCGCGAAATGTTGGCGACAACCGCGGCGATTTACGGACAAGGAATGGGCAATAAAGTCGCCCTAATTACCGATGGCAGATTTTCTGGCGGCACACGCGGATTCTGCATCGGCCACGTTTCGCCCGAAGCCGCGGTCGGCGGCACAATCGCTCTTTTGCAAGATGGCGACAAAATCACCATCGATGCGATTAACGGCACAATCGATGTTGATTTGTCTGATGCCGAAATCGCTTCCCGCAAGGCGAAATGGCAGGCTCGCGAAAATGATTACCAATCAGGAACTTTGTGGAAATACGCACAAACCGTAGGTTCGGCAAGGTTCGGCGCGGTCACGCATCCAGGAGCGCGGAAGGAAAAAATTTCTTACGACAAGATTTAGTTTTGCGAAAAGTTCGACGAAAAAGTTGATTTACAACAGCATTAACTAGATTGTCATTTCATATTCATTGCTTTTTGCGAAGCAGGAAAAAATAGAAGCAAGTCTAGAACAAAGAGATGTGGATGGTCGATTGCCTTCCAAGGTTTCTAGACTAACTTTTTCACTGTTAATATTGTCAACAAGAGGTCTTTCGCTGTAATACAAATGACTGATATAAGCCCTAGCTCTGTTTAAATTGCAGTAGTCAAAAATTATTTCTTTTTCTTCGCCTTTGTATGTTCTGGTAATTGAACCACAATTCACACCATCAAAGTTTTTTTCTGAAATATTCCAACTAATTGGAAACTCTCCCAATCTCTGAACTTGATTTATTCTTTCAGCCTCTTGAGCTCCAGAATTTCCATAAAAATCGGCAATTTTTCCTGTGCGCAACATCAATTTTATTAACTCTATATCTCTCTCAAGATTATCTTTGCTCTGGGAAGAATCGGAATTTTCATTGTCATAATTAATAAATTTTACTTCTTTTGCAGATTTATCCGAAACTTGGCATTGCTGAACTGCAATTTCTAAAACATCGTGATAGCCGTTATCTGCGCTCGGATCAAACCCCGCCGCCAAAGCAGATTTCATAATTTCCACATCTCTTGTTAAATTTATAATTCCGCACAAAGCATCAAAATGTTCTTTTTTTGATGCTGAATTCACATTTAGCTTTGAAAGAAATTTTATCCTTTGTTCTAAAGATAAATTTATACCTTCAATTTGATTGGTGATTATTATTCCAATATCTACTCCATCATTCTCTTCAATATCCAAAGATTCTTCAATTGAATTATCTAAGAAATTTTCAAACTCCTCGACATTGTAATCTTCAAGAATTTCGCAAAGATCTGTTATGGATTTTTTAGGTCTTACTTTTACCTGTTTCATGATTATTATTTTTTAATATAAAAGCGCTGCCATAAAGACTGTCGCGTAAATTACTAAATTCTTCCCAACATACCAGAACCATGATTCAAGAAAAAACCTCTGTCCTAGGTTTAAAATGGCATCAAAAAACTTTTGACGAACGTCATGCAATGTCAATTCATCAGAAATTAGGATTATCAGAAGTTTTAAGTAATTTACTTTCTGAACGCAAAATTTCGCTTGATGAAATTGAAAATTTTCTTGAACCAAAAATCAAAACCACGCTACCAAATCCATTCGAATTAAGCGACATGGAAAAAGCAGTTGAGCATGTTATTTCTGCAATTCGCTCTAAGAAAAAAATTACAATTTTTGCCGATTATGACGTTGACGGCGCAACTTCTGCCGCAACTCTAAAACGCTTTTTTCGCGAGGTTGGAGTTGATGCAAATATTTATATTCCCGATCGAGTTTTGGAAGGCTACGGGCCAAATTCGCAAGCACTTTTAAACCTGAAAAAAAGCGGCACAGATTTAGTAATTACTCTCGATTGTGGCACGGTTGCTTTCAAACCGCTAGAAGACGCAGCCGCAGTTGGTTTGGATATTATCGTAATTGATCACCATTTAGGGGTTCTTGAAAAACCTAAATCAATTGCGGTAATTAACCCAAATTTACTCGATGAAAAATTCCCACATAAAAATCTTTGCGCAGCTGGCGTAACGTTTTTATTTGCTGTCGCAATTAACAAAAAATTGCGCGAAAGCGGGTTTTATTACCCCATTGAGGGCCAGCGTCTGCTTGCAGCGCAAAACTCAAATTACCCTCCCCTTGAGGGAGGGTCGAAGTTGCTTGCAACTTCGGGGAGGGGTTAGAATTTAAGTGAAAAAATATACTATCCAAAACATCAAAAACATTTTTTAACACCCCATCATTCCAAAATCTTAAAACCTGAAAACCGTTTTTGTGTAAAAAGTTCGATCTTATTGTATCATATTTTATAGCTTCATCTTCTCCATGTTGACTGCCGTCAAGCTCAACAATCAGTTTTTTTTCCAAGCAAACGAAATCGACGATATATTTATCAATAGCCTGCTGTCTTCGGAATTTATGACCATCAAGCTGTTTATTTTGTAGGTAATACCAAAGAATATTCTCGGCATCGGTCTGCGTAGCTCTTAGCTGCTTTGCTTTTTGTAATGTTTCTTGGGAATAAAATCTTGTAGCTTTTGGATGTTCTTGACCCCTCCCCGAAGTTGCAGGCAACTTCGACCCGCCCTCAAGGGGAGGGTAATTTGAGTTTTGCGCTGCAAGCAGA
>CAYVKI010000078.1:0-3562 GCA_964452075.1 uncultured Rhizobium sp. | reverse complement strand
TTTTGGATTGGATGCAAAAATCAGGCAAAAAAATCTCGCATTGTTTGGTTGGCGAACCAACAAATCCGACAAAATTCGGCGAAATGATTAAGATCGGCCGCCGCGGCTCGATTGGCTTCAAGCTCAAAATCACCGGCAAACAAGGCCACGTCGCCTACCCTGAAAATGCGCTCAATCCGATTACGATTTTGATTTCACTGCTGAAGATTTTGAAAGATCACAAACTCGACGAAGGCACGAAATTCTTTGATTGCAGCAACCTCGAAATCACTTCGATTTCGTCACAAAATCTCGGCGGCAACGTCATTCCAAACGAGGCCGAAGCCGCGTTTAACGTGCGTTTCAACGATTCACACACTTCGCAATCAATTTTGGATTTAGTTGAATACGCCTGCAAAAAAACGATTGGTTTCGGCGCAACTTTTGATCTGAGTCACCGCACCAGCGGCGAAAGTTTCTTGAGCGATCCAAAATTTTTAGCACCAATCGTGGTGAAATCGAACAGCTGCAAAAAACTTACTGCGAAATTTTACGAAATTTTAGTTAACCCGAGTCGCGCTTGAAAAAGCCAACCTCAAACCACGTCACACCTACTGTCATACTGAACTTAAAAAATCTAGTATCGCTTAGTACGATCCAAGATTTTTTAAGTTCAGTATGACAGTTCGTGGGTAGTGATTTGAAGAGGTTTTGATTAATTGCGATTCGGGCTAAACAAGTTTGTCGATTGCTGGCAACGCTCGTCGGTTGAGCTTGTCGAAACCACGGGAAGGCTTCTGTTTCTCGATTTAGGTAGGAATCTTCCCGTGGTTTCGACGGGCTCAAACGGCGGCCTGAAAAGTTTTTAGAAACAAACTAAAGCGTCACGAAATTTACCGAAAAATTTTACGAAATTTTTGAATTTTCCGCGCGCGCGGAAAATTTAGAAAAAACCTTGATTAACCCTTTAAAACAGAGGCTATAACCCAGATGCAAATTTCGCTTCAAAACTACAAAAAATTGCCGAAGAGGGAATTTACTTGAATCAGTTTTTACTCGACAATTTGGTGGTTGGGCTTTGGCAATAAGAGTTTTTATTTTTGCTAATTTACCTCTCCCTTAAAGCGGGAGGATAATTTATTCCGAGCAACCCATTAACGGATTAATCCGAAATTAAAACTTGCGAGGACAAAAATAATTTCAAAACTAGCCTTAAGTGCTACTAACAATCTTTTCAAAACATGCTAAAACTTCACGAACTCTTTCTCACTTTCTTTTATTCTGGCAAAATAAAAAAAGCTCCCGGAACATTTGGCAGCCTTACTTCCCTGCTTTTTTGGCTCTTTTTAACTTTGTTCTTTTCTAATCACGAAGTTTCGCTGCAATCTCAAAATATTTTTTGGGGAATTTTTTTAACAATCGCCTTTATTTACGGCTGCATTGCCTCGCCAATTTACGCCAAACAATTTGGCGAAATCGATCACCAAACAATTGTTTTAGATGAAACCGTTGGGCAAATAATTGCGCTGCAAATTACTTTTTCTTTGCTTTACGAAAACTATTTTTCACAACCAATTTTAATCGCCGCACATTTATTTTCTTGTTTCGTGCTTTTCAGATTTTTCGACATTAAAAAACCATCCTTCATTGGCTATTGCGACCGAAATTTTAAAAACGGTTTCGGCGTAATGTTTGACGATTTAATCTGCGGAATAATTTCTGCCTTAATTGGAATCTGTCTGATATTTTTTGTAAAATAATGTTCATCCCTCTTCGCAATCACACAACTTATTCACTTTGTAAAGGCGCCATTAAAGTTGCCGACCTTGTGGCAATTGCTGCGGCTGAAAAACTGCCGGCTTTGGGAATTATGGATTCTCAGAATCTTTTCGCTGCGTTAGAATTTTCTTCCGCCTGCAAAAAATCTGGAATTCAGCCAATTTTGGGCTGCGAAATTTTGGTAAATTTTAGCGACAATTCCAACAAAAACATGTCGAATCTCGACATTGAAAAATCGCTTTGTGTTTTTCCACTAATTGCTCGAAACCAGCAAGGCTACGAAAACTTAATGTATCTCGTCAGCCACTCTTTTTTAAATCGCCAAAATGGCATTTCGCCCAACATTTCTTTTGAGCTTTTAAAAGAGAAATCCGCTGGATTAATTGCCCTTTCGGGTGGCGTTTCTGGCGTGATTGCAAAATTATTGCTCGAAGACCAAGAAAAAAAAGCGGCGGAATTAATCGAAAATTTCATCCAAATTTTTCCTGAAAATTTCTACATTGAAATCACTCGCCACAAAACCAAAAACGAAGAAGCTCTCGAAGAAAAATTCATTGAACTGGCTTTAAAGCACAATTTGCCACTAGTTGCCACTAACGACGTTTATTTTTTAACGCCAGAAATGCACGAAGCGCAAGACATTCTAAGTTGCATTGGCGAAGGAATTGTGGTTTTTGAAGCCAACCGAAAACGGTTTTCGCCAGAGCAATATTTTAAAAACCAAGAAACGTTAAAAAAATTATTTAGCGACATTCCCGAAGCCATTGAAAACACGGTTAACATTGCCAAAAAATGTCACGTAATGGCGTTTGAACGTCCACCAACTTTGCCAAAATTTAGCAATGAACTTGGTTTTGACGAATCGCAAGAATTAAAAAACCAATCTTACGAAGGCTTAAAAATTAAGCTCGCGCGCAAATTTGAGCTTGAAGAAACCAGCGACGAAAAACAAAAAGAAATCACCGAACAATATTTTGCCCGACTCGATTTCGAACTTGCCGTAATTACTAAAATGAATTTCTCGGGCTATTTTTTAATCGTCTCCGACTTCATTAAATGGGCAAAAAGCAACCAAATTCCCGTCGGCCCCGGAAGAGGTTCTGGTGCTGGATCAATCGTTGCTTGGGCGCTGCAAATTACCGACCTTGACCCGATTCGCTTTGGTTTGCTTTTCGAGCGTTTTTTAAACCCAGATCGCGTTTCAATGCCCGATTTTGATATTGATTTTTGCCAATCGCGACGCGACGAAGTGATTGATTACGTGCAATCAAAATATGGCAAAGATTACGTCGCCCAAATTATTACTTTCGGAAAATTACAAGCCCGCGCTGTGCTTAAAGACGTTGGTCGCGTGTTGCAAATGCCTTACAACCAAGTTGATCGCATTTGTAAATTGATCCCGTTTAACGCCATTGAAGCCGTCACGCTAGAAAAAGCCATTGAGATGGACAAAGACTTGCAACAAGCAATTAAAGATGATCCGCAAGTGACCAAATTGGTTGACATTGCCTTAAAACTTGAAGGTTTAAATCGTCACGCTTCAACTCACGCGGCTGGCGTGGTGATTGGCGACAAACCGCTGCACGAAATTTGCGCGCTCTACAACGACCAAGGCTCAACAATGCCGGCGGTTGGCTATTCAATGAAATATGCAGAAAATGCTGGCTTGGTGAAGTTTGACTTTTTAGGTCTAAAAACTCTGACAACAATTTTTGAAGCCGTAAAATTAATTGAAAAAACTCGTGGCGTAAAAATTGACATTTCCAACATTCGCCTTGATGACGAAAAAACTTTTAAAATGCTT
>CAYVKI010000077.1:0-3902 GCA_964452075.1 uncultured Rhizobium sp. | reverse complement strand
AATTCAGCCATTCGTTGCATTTTGAAGCGTGAGAAATGATTTCGTTAATTGCTTGGTCAAAAGCAAAACTCGCCATTTTATTTTGAACATTTTCTTGCAGCAAATAAGCCGATTTTAACAAAGTTTTTGCTTCTTCGTAAGAGCTAAAATCAACAATTTTTCCTTCAGAATTTTTGAAAATCATCGACAAGCTACGTTGCGCCAAATTTCCAATATTATTCGCCAATTCAGAATTTACGCGAGCAAGAAAGCTGGTGCGAGAATAGTCGCCGTCATTGCCAAAAGGCACCTCGCGTAATAAGAAATAGCGGAAATAATCAATTGCCACTTCGCGAGAAATTCCAAAAGATTCTAGCCATTCAAGCTCGCCAATTGGCGAAATAACATTGCCAACCGATTTAGAAATTTTTTGCCCTTCATTTGTCCACCAGCCGTGAGCGTAAACGGTGTGCGGAATGTTCAAATTCGCCGCCATCAAAAAAGCTGGCCAATAAACAGCGTGAAAGCGCACAATGTCTTTGCCAACGATATGGATTGGAGAATCTGCGCCATTAACCCAAAAATCTTGATAAAGTTTAGCGTTTTCATCAGGAAATCCAAGTGCTGACAAATAGTTGGCAAGAGCGTCCAGCCAAACATACATTACGTGCTTTTCGGAGCTTGGAACTTTGACGCCCCAAGAAAATGAGGTGCGTGAAATTGATAAATCTTTCAACCCGCTTTTTACAAAAGAAACCACTTCATTGTAGCGCGATTTCGGTTGAATAAAATCAGGCACAGCTTCGTAAAGCGTTAGTAATTTTTCTTGAAAAGCTGAAAGTTTGAAAAAATAGCTTTCTTCTTTGTGCCATTCAACTTCCGCGCCAGTTGGAGCTTTGCCATTTATCAATTCATCTTCTGCGTAAAAAGCTTCGTCACGAACTGCGTACCAACCTTCGTAAGTTCCTTTGTAAATCGCGCCGTTTTTTTCTAAAATTTCCCAAAATTTTTGCGCGGAAATTTTGTGACGTTCTTGCGTGGTGCGAATAAAATCGTCATTTGAAAGTTGCAGAGTTGTGGCTAATTCACGAAATTTTTCAGAAACTTCATCGCAAAATTCTTGTGGATTTTTGCCACGCGCCAAAGCTGATTTTTCAACTTTTTGCCCGTGTTCATCGGTGCCAGTTAAAAAATAAACCTCGCAACCAGAAAGCCTTTTGAAGCGTGCCAAAGTGTCGCAAGCAACAGAAGTGTAGGCGTGACCAATGTGCGGAACGTCATTCACGTAATAAATTGGCGAAGTGACGTAGAAATTTTCTTTGACCTGATTGACCATGATTGATTTTTAATTTGGGGATTGGACTATGAAAAGCCTAACTTCCAAGCCATCTTGATTTGCGCGCAAAAACAATTCAATAAACAATTTTCAAAATGCTAAAAGACATCCACATAAAAAATTATCGCGGCATTAAAGATCTGAAAATCAAAGATTTTAAGCGCATTAATTTGCTGGTTGGCGATAATAATTCGGGGAAAACGAGTGTGCTTGAGGCGACCATGCTTTTGTTGTCACCGAAAAATCCCCTAATGCTCGCGGATTTAATGCTAAAGAAAGATATCTCTGTTCAGATGCAGAATGCCAATATTCAGTTTAATATCAGCGACGAGGAGTCTTGGAAAAGGTTGTCATATTCATTCTTTGGTGCAAAGCCTTCT
The DNA here is from genome assembly GCA_964452075.1 of uncultured Rhizobium sp. Lineage (GTDB taxonomy): Bacteria > Pseudomonadota > Alphaproteobacteria > Rickettsiales > UBA1997 > UBA2645. The sequence continues at coordinate 2,207 of CAYVKI010000077.1, read as the reverse complement.
AGCCCTATTTATATTGGTTCTGGACTAAGTGCTGATCAAGAAAAGGATCCAGAGTATCTTCTCAAAATTATTCAAAATAACGACATCAGTTCTGATATTTTTAATAATAAAACAAATATATCTGTTTCTCCGCGCAATATTTTCTTCGAATATAGCGACAAGACTGGTAGTAAGGTAAGAACCGGTTTTTCTAATAATGGAAATTTCAAGGTTGAGCCAAATTCAACCAATGATATTGTGGGTCTTGGATGTTTAATTCACTCGGGACCAAAACTTTCATCCACGATCTATCCTCTACTGAATGCTTGCTGCGCAACTTTAGAAAGAAAAAAGGAAATCAGAGACATCCTGAGAATTATTGAACCTTCTTTGGAAGATTTTGAGATCAATCCAGAAATTTCTTGTTATTTTCAGGAGGGACTCAAGTTGCCAATTAACTACATGGGCGACGGAATCAGATATTTATTAAACGATCTTGTTGGGATTTATTGCAGTCCTGGAGGAGTTGTTTTAATCGACGAAATCGAAAACGGACTTCACTGGAAAACCCAAAGAATTTTGTGGAAAGCGGTGATTGCGGCGGCAAAAGAAAATAACGTGCAAATTATCGCCACAACTCACTCACGCGAAATGATTTCTGCTTTGGCAGATGCCTGTGAAGAGCTTGACGAGAAAGACTTTTCTGTATTCAGCTTGGACAAAGAAGGAGATAAAAATTACGTAAATACCTATTTTGGAGAAGATTTACAGTTCAGGCTAAGCGCTGGAGGTGAAATCAGATAACGACATGACGGCAGATTTCAAAAAGAACAATTTCGAACATTCAAAGCTAATAATTACTGAAGGTGAAGACGATGCGAATTTTATCTTTTATTTTCTTAAGCATTTCGACGATTCGTTGACCAGTAAGATTCAGATTCATTGGGTTTGTAGCAATGGCAAACTTTGCTCGGGCCATAAAATCGGAAAAAAAGATGAAATGCTTGGATTGGAGCAGATGGCAGATGACTCAAACTTTAGGGATAATGTTAGGGAAATTGCAGTGATATTTGACGCCGAAGCAAGCGCATCAGATTCTTTTAGAAATGTTATTAAGCAGTGTGAGCAGGCTAACAAAATCGCAGAGCAAAAATTAAAAGAAGGTGCAAGAGCTGCGGTGATTAACCTGCCAACAAAAGTTGGTGAATTTTTGTCCACAAAAAGCTGTAAATTAAAACCAAATTTATCAGTTTTTCTTTTTGATGTCGGCAACGGAACCGGAACTCTTGAAGATCTGTATTTATCAACTCTTGATGACGAAGAAAAAGCGCTAATCCAGGATTGTGTTGGAAAAATGATCAAATGCGCTGAAGAAAAAGTAAGAAAAATTGATCACAAAAAAGTCAAAACCCAGTCCTTTCTGGCAATCAAAAATCCGACTTTAAAATCGATTGGATTTGCAGCTTCTCAAAAGAAAATAAACTTTGAGCGCGGCTTGAGAGAAGAAGATTCGCCGCTTGGTTTGTTAAAAAAATTCCTCATCGATTTCTCAAAATTATAATTTTTTAAAATGTCCTTCACACAAAAACTAGACGGTATCGTCGCGAAATTTAATGAGCTTGAAAAGAAGTTACTTGATCCTTCTGCTTTGGGGCAGAATTTTGCTAAGGTTTCGAAGGAGCATTCTGATGCGGCGCCTGTGGTGGCGTTGATTGGGGATTATCGTAAGATGCAAAAAGAAATTGCTGATATCGATGAAATGTTGCCGCTCACCGAAGACAAGGACATGAAAGAAATGATGGAATCGGAGCGTTTTGATTTGACCAAAAAACTACCGGAACTTGAGCAGCAAATTAAACTTTCGCTTTTGCCAAAAGACGCGGCGGATGAAAAAAACGCGATCCTTGAAGTTCGTGCTGGAACTGGTGGCGAAGAGGCGGCGTTGTTTGCTTACAAGCTTTTTGCGATGTATCAAAAATATGCCGAAAGAAGAAAATGGAAATTCGAAATTTTAACAATTAACGACACTGGACTTGGCGGATATAAAGACGCATCAGCGTCTATCTCTGGTCGTGGTGTTTTTGCGCGTTTAAAATTTGAATCAGGAGTTCATCGCGTGCAACGCGTTCCCGAAACCGAAAATCAAGGTCGCGTTCACACTTCTGCTGCAACGGTTGCCGTGCTTCCAGAAGCTGAAGAAGTGGACATTAAAATTGAAGAAAAAGATT
>CAYVKI010000076.1:0-3935 GCA_964452075.1 uncultured Rhizobium sp. | reverse complement strand
TATCACGACATTTCTGGACAGCCTTTCAAGAATTTACAACAAATTAGAGAAAATTTTCCAATTAGCCTGCATTCAGTTGGAAACTCTTTAGGATCGCCACAAGGGCTAGATTTTAGCCATTTAAAAAAACTTCAAAATCTTATCAAAGAAATTCAACCGTTTTTGGTTTCGGATCATATTTCTTGGGGTCAAGTTGACTCAAATCACTTAAACGATCTTTTGCCCCTGCCCTATACCAAAGAATCACTAAAGGTTATTTGTTCGAACGTTTCTCAGATGCAAGATTTTTTAGGGAGGGAAATTTTAAGATATAAATTCAGATGAATTATATATAGCTCAAGATTTTGAAGAAGCAGATTTCGTAAATCAAATTACCACAAAAACTGGCTGCGGTTTTTTGCTCGATGTAAATAATGTTTTCGTCAGTTCAAAAAACTGCTCAACTTTTGACCCAAAAACCTACATTAAAAATCTCAAAAAAGAGATTGTTAAAGAAATTCACTTAGCTGGACATTTAAAATCAGAAATTTTTGACGGCAAAAAACAACAGCCTATTTTGATTGACACGCACAACGATTTGGTTTGCGACGAAGTTTGGGAAATTTATGAAATGGCTGTGAAAAAATTTGGATCAGTTCCGTTTCTAATTGAATGGGATCAAGATTTTCCTGAATTTGAAACGCTGATTCTAGAAACGAAAAAAGCAAAAAATTATCACCAATGAGTCAGAAATTACTATCAATGCAGCGCAACTTTGCACAACATCTTAAGGAAAATTCCAGCCAGAATATTTTACGAGAAGTTTCTTATTCAAAAACAGAAGCTTTGGCGCGCCTAAATATTTATCGCAACAACGTTTATGGCGGGTTTGAATCGGTTTTGTCATCAACTTTTCCTGTCACAAAAAACATTCTGGGCGAAGAAAAATTTAACTCACTTTTAAAAAAATATTGCGAGAAATTTCCTTCAAAAAGTGGTGATTTAAATCAGTTTGCAATTAATTTTCCAAACTTCTTAAGTCGCAAAAAACCATCATTCTTAAAAGATTTAGCACAAATTGAATTAATCCATCATCAAGCTTATTTCATAGCAAAATCTGATGTGAAATTTGACATAGAAAAACTGCAAAAATTACCCAAAGAAAAGTTTCATGATCTAACTTTTAGCCTTAACAAATCTTGCACTTTATTCACCTCAAAATTTGCTGTTTTTTCAATTTGGCAAAAAAATTCTGCGATCAAAAATTACCAAAAAACTCAACATCTTCTTATAAAATCTGATGATATTTTACTTCTGAAAGAAGAGGAATTTGTTTTTCTTTCTCTTGTTTCAAAACAAAAAAAACTTTTCGATATTTACGTCAAACTCTATAAAGATTTTAATAAATCTGTTGATGTCGGGGCATTTTTGCAAAAATTCATCTCCAACGAAACAATCGCAAATTATGAATGAATTTAGGCTGATTGAAAAATTCTTTAAACCTCTAACAAACTCTTGCTTAGCTTCACAAAATCTTGCCGATGACGTTGCGAGAATTACTTTAAAAAAAGATGAAGAACTAGTGATAAGCAAAGATGTTTTTGTTGAAGATGTGCATTTTTTAAAATCTGATGGTGGATTTAAAATTGCTTCAAAACTTCTGCGCACTAACCTTTCAGACCTTGCATCTTCTGGAGCAAAACCACTTTACTACATGCTAGGATTTACAAAAAATAATGATACTAGCGAGAAATTTTGCCGAGAATTTGCGCGCGGCTTAAAATCAGTTCAAGATGAATTCGCTTTAAATTTGATTGGCGGCGACACTATAAAATCCGAAAAACTATTTTTTTCTGTCACTATTTTTGGCGAAGCTAAAAAAGGAGCAAAATTACTGCGCGGCAACGCTAAAGAAGGAGATTTAATTTTTGTTTCTGGCACAATCGGAGATGCTTTAATAGGTCGTAAAGCTGCTTTTGATCAACATACAATTGATCGCCATTTCTTTCCAAATCCACGAATTAAACTTGGTGAAATGCTGCTAGAAAAGAAATTATCCACCTGCGCAATTGATGTTTCTGATGGCTTACTCGCTGACTTAAATCACATTTGCCAAGCTTCAAAACTTAATGCCGAAATTCATTTAAATAAAATTCCGATTTCTTCTTCGGCTCAGAAATTTTTTGAAACAAATTATAAAATAAATCCTTTGGATTTATTAAGTGCGGGAGATGATTACGAAATTATATTTTCTTCTTCGCCAAAAAACCAAAAAAAGATTTTATCTTTATCAAAAGCTTTAAATCTTGATCTGACGTGCATTGGAGAATTTAAAAAATCTTCAAAAAAACATTTTTCGGTCAATTTATTCGACTCTCAAAAAACCAAAATAGCGGTAAAAAAACTTGGTTATGAACATTAAAAATCTACTTTCAAAACTCCCGCAATTTCATGATTCTAAATATGTTGGATCATTTCGCAGAAGCACCGCTTCATTAATCGACATTTGGATCGTAATTTTTCTGCGCGCCGCAACTATGCATTTGCTTGGAAAATTCTGGCTAGAAGCAAAATTCATCGCTTTAAAACAAAATTTCGTCACAACTTTCGGCACCGACACGCCAAAAAACACTCCCGAACACGTTAATTTTATAATCAACAGCGATGCTTTTCTTTGCTTAGCAATTTCTATCTTAATCGTAATTTTAGTTGGCGCGCTTTATCACGCCTATTTCAACTCTTCTTCTTGGAATGCCACCATCGGAAAACGCATTATGAAAGTTATGATTCTGAAAGAAAGCGGCCTAAAACTTAGTTTTTTGCGCGCAGCTTCACATTACTTTCTTTCAATATTACCCTTCGTCTTCATAACCTATTTACTTAGCTTCAAAGCTCATAATCAAATTTCATTTTTTAAAGCAATTACCGCTTCCGAACTTAACTTATTTTTAACGCTTTTATTTATTATCTGGATGCAAATTCATCTTTTTACCAAGAAAAAAACCACAATCTACGACATGATTTGCAACACGGTTTTAGTTAGAGGCAGAGCTACTTCAAAACTTCCTTGGGGAAAAATAGAATCAAAAAATTTAGAGGAAAAATAATGATTTCAATATCACAAAAAACCATTAACAGCAAAATCAGTTGCAGTGGAGTTGGTGTTCATAGTGGCGAGCGCGCTTCTATAACTCTGCATCCAGCACCTTGCAACACAGGCATAATTTTTAGAAGAATTGACCTTTCCGGAAATAATGAAATTAAAGCCAATTATAAAAACGTCACCAACACTAACCTTGGCACAACTCTTACCAACGAAGCTGGCGCAAAAGTTGCAACTATCGAACATTTTATGGCAGCGGTTTGGGGATGCGGAATTGATAATTTGTTTATCGATATTGACGGCCCAGAACTTCCAATTATGGATGGTAGTTCAGAACCTTTTGTTTTCTTGATTGAATGCTCGGGAATCAACGTTCAAGAAGAGCCGCGCCGCATACTTGAAATTATGAAACCAGTTCGCGTGGAAGATGGCGATAAATTTATTGAAGTTTCTCCTTCAAAAGATTTTTCAATAGATCTTCACGTTGATTTCGCTCATGAAAAAATCGGCAATCAAACATTCGATTATCACTCAACTTCAAGTTCATTTAAAAACGACGTTTGTCGCGCCCGAACTTTTGGCTTTAAACATGAAATTGATCAATTGCATAAAATGGGCTTGGCAAAAGGCGGATCTCTAAATAATGCCATTTTGGTTGATGAAAACGGCATCGTAAACAAAGAAGGTTTGCGCTACAAAGACGAATTTGTGCGCCACAAAACTCTCGATTTTATCGGCGACATTTATTTGGCAGGATATTTCATTTTAGGGCATTTTAAAGCCTCAAAAGCCGGACATGGAATTAACAACAAACTTCTCCACAAACTTTTTGCCGACAAAGAAGCTTGGAGAA
>CAYVKI010000075.1:3595-3980 GCA_964452075.1 uncultured Rhizobium sp. | reverse complement strand
ATAACCGGCGGACTTGCCGAGCTTTTTAAAGACGCTTTAAAAAACACAATCGAACATTTTGAGCCAGACTTAACTTTAGAAGGGCTTAAAACCGTTTACGAAAATAACTTGAAATAAGTTTATCCATTGTCACCGCGTCGAATGACGGGTTCTAGAGTAGTGATTCACTGATTTTAGACCCCGTCATTCGACGGGGTGACAATTGGGTTCGACGAATAAAATTGCTTCGACGAATAAAAGCTGGTTTGACGAATAAAAGCTGGCTTGACGCAGTGACAATTGGTGAGTCACTAAATTTTAAAGTTAAAAAAATTTTACCTAAAGTATAAATAAACAAAAAAACATGGACTTAAACTTAAAAAAACACCACGGCGAACTTCTATTC
>CAYVKI010000075.1:0-3585 GCA_964452075.1 uncultured Rhizobium sp. | reverse complement strand
CAAATGAAATTGGCATGAACGTTAATCTTTATCACCTTGACGGCAAGTGGATCATGATTGATTGCGGCATGGGTTTCGCCTATGACGTTCCGGGAGTTGATATGATGGCGGCTGACATTTCTTTCATTAAAGCCAATCGCAAAAATTTGCTCGGAATTGTAATAACTCATATTCACGAAGATCACCTCGGCGCAGTTCAACATTTATGGCGCGAGCTAGAAGTTCCAGTTTATGCCACCGAACTTGCGGCAAATTTTTTGCGCACAAAATTGCAAGAACACAAACTCGAAAAAACCGTTCCAATTCACATTATCGACAGCTCTAAAGATTTAAATCTTCATCCTTTTAAGCTTGAATTCATTGGCTTAACGCATTCAGTTCCTGAAATGAAAGCGGTGATGGTTAAAACTCACAAAGGCAATGTTTTGCATACGGGAGATTGGAAATTTGATCCAGATCCTGTTGTTGGCGACATCTCTGAAAAAGAAAAAATCAAAGCCTACGGCGACGCTGGAGAAATTTTAGCTGTAATTTGCGATTCAACAAACGCTTTATCTGAAGGACATTCGCGCTCTGAAGGCGAGCTTTACGAATCTTTAAAAAGCTTAATTGAAGGTCGAAAAGGCTTGGTTGGCGTCACAACTTTCGCCTCAAACTTAGCGCGTATTCACACCATTGCCCGCATTGCAAAAGACGTTGGCAGAAAAGTTGTTTTAGCTGGGTTTTCTCTTCACCGCCTTTATGAAGTCGGCAAAAAAAGCGGATATTTCAAAGAAGATTTTGAATTTATTTCTGATCGCGAAATGAAATTTCACAGCAAAAGTGAGCTTTTGGTAATCTCAACCGGATGTCAGGGCGAACCAAACGCTGGAACGCGCAAAATTGCCACTGACATGCATCCAACAATTCGTTTTACCAAAGGTGATTTGATGATTTTCTCATCAAAAATTATTCCCGGAAATGAGAAAAAAATCTTCGAATTATTCGACGAATTAGCCAAAAAACAAATCGATGTTTTAACTGAAAAAGATCATTTCGTTCACGTTTCTGGTCATCCTTCACAAGACGAACTCTACGAAATGTACGATCTCGCCAAACCAAAAGTTGCCATTCCTGTTCACGGCGAATTTATTCACACTCAAGCACATTGCAAAATTGCCAAAGATTGTAACGTTTCTCGCGTGATTCAAATTGAAAACGGCGCGGCAGTAAAGCTAAATAACGACAATCCAACAGCTTCAGAAATTGTTGGCAAAGTTAAATCTGGCTACATTGGAATTGACGGCAAACAGCTGTTAAACCTAAATAGCGAAATTTTTAGAGAACGAAAAAAACTGCAATTTGCTGGCATCATCAATATTTCCCTAACTGTAAATGACGCGCTAATTTTAACGTCAAAGCCACGAATCACCGCAGTTGGATCTTACGATTTAAGAAACGACCGCCAAGCCGAAGAAATGATTCAAAGCGAAATTCAACTTCTGCTAAAAATCAAAGCCCGCGAACTTAAATTAAGTGCTGGCGGCTTTGGTCTGAAATTTTTAAAAAATAAAAAAAGCAGAAAAAAATTGCAGGAATCAAAAGTGATGAGCGAAGTCGAAAAATCTTTACGCAATAAAATGCTAAAAGTTTTTGAAGATTTAATGGGCAAAAGACCTGCTCTTGAAATTGCAATTCATTTAGTTGGATAAGATTCACCTCTTCATGATTTGTCACCCCGTCTTCATGACGGGGTCTAAGGGATTTTTTAGACCCCGTCATGAAGACGGGGTGACAAAATTGAGAAAAAAGGTAAAATTTAGAAAAAAGAGAAAATAAAAAAGAACAAAAACACGAAATTAATTTTTCAAAAAATGAACACAAAACCAGAATTAAAAATAATCGCCGATCACTTACGCTCTTCATGCTTTTTAATCGCTGACGGCGTGCTTCCAAGCAACGAAGGTCGCGGTTATGTTTTGCGCCGCATCATGCGCCGCGCCATGCTTCAACTTCACAAACTTGGCGCCAAAGAAGCATCAATGTACAAATTGGTCGATTCGTTAATTAAAGAAATGGGCGCAGCTTATCCAGAATTGGCAAGAGCTCGCGACACAATCATTGATTCTCTAAAAAACGAAGAAGAAAAATTCCGCGAAACTTTGGAAAAAGGGTTCGAAATCATCGACAAAGAATTGGAAAAGTCGGAAATAATTTGGACAGAAAATTATGTCTTTTCTGGAAAAACCGCTTTCAAACTTTACGACACTTACGGCTTCCCGCTTGATTTAACTCAAATAATTCTGCAAACAAAAGGCATAAAAAAAGGCGTTAATGTTGATGAGTTTAATCAAGAAATGGAAAATCAACGTGAGCGCGCCAGAGCTAATTGGAAAGGTTCTGGCGAGTTAGCCGAAGAAAAAATCTTTTTTGATTTAAAAGAAAAATTCGGTGAAACCAAATTTTTGGGCTACGAAACTTTAGAATCTAAAGCCAAAGTTTTGGCAGTTTTTTCAAACTTCATAATTCTTGATCAAACCCCATTCTACGCAACTTCTGGCGGTCAGAAAGGCGACGAAGGAACAATCAACGAAATTGAAATTTTTGAAACTAAGAAATTTGCCGGCGGACTTTTTGCGCATTTTTTCAAGGATGGTTTCGACAAGCTCAACCAACTAATTGGCAGTGAAGTTGAAGCAAAAGTTAATCCAAAATCTCGTCAATCTCGCGCCGCAAATCATTCGGCAACGCACTTAATGCACAAAGCTTTGAAAGAAGTTTTGGGAAATTCAATCTCGCAAAAAGGCTCAAATGTTGATGCCGATTATTTCACTTTTGACTTCAACTTCAACCGCGCCATGACGCCAGAAGAAGTCAAAAAAGTTGAAGATTTGGTAAATACCCAAATCAAAAATTCTGCGAACGTAAATACAAAATTAATGAATTTAGAAGAAGCTAAAAACAGCGGCGCTGAAGCTTTGTTTGGTGAAAAATATGATTCTAAAGTTCGGGTTGTGGCGATGGGAAATTCAGTTGAGCTTTGTGGCGGAACTCACGTTAAAAATACTTCTGAAATTGAGATTTTTAAAATCATTTCTGAAAAATCTGTCGCTTCTGGAATTAGAAGAATCGAGGCAAAAAGCTCTGAATCGGCTAAAGAATATTTAGAAGAGCAAAAAAATTCCGAACTAAAGAAAATTGCCGAATTACAAGAAAAAATTGCGCTGAAAAATTCAGAGATTTTATCTTTAAACAACGCAGCCAAAATCGACACTTCTTACCAAAATGAGGTTGAAATTCAGAGTTTGGAAGAAATCTTAAAGAAAAAAGACAAGGAAATTGAAGCCCTCAAAAAAAGCGCGCTTCTTGATGAAATTAAAAATTTAAAATCAGAAAAGATCGCTGACAAAAATTTTCTTCATCACAATTTTGATAACATTGATGGAAAAATTTTCCGCGACATCGCCACTGAAATTAAGAACAAGCCAGAATTTAAGGATGACAGCATAATTATTTTGTTTAATCAAAGCGATGAAATGGCAAATGCCGCAATTTCTGTTTCGGCGAATATTGCCAACAAATTTAACGCTAATGATTTACTAAAAA
>CAYVKI010000074.1:0-4269 GCA_964452075.1 uncultured Rhizobium sp. | reverse complement strand
CAGTGATAAGTGTATTTACCGCCACGATTAGTTTGAAAAATTGGCACGTCAGTTTCTTGCAATAAATCTTCTGGTTTTGCGCTGATTCCGGCGGTGTAAACTGGGTGATGTTCAAGAAGCCAAATTGTTTGCGGCGCGTTGCCAGCAATTATTTCTTCAACGCGCTTTTGCATAAAATCAAGCGCGTCTTCAAAATGCACTAGCTCTTGGCTAGAAAGCCATTCAATGTTGTCATTGCTCTTTTGGTGCATGCTTAGTAAAAATTTGAGAAAATTTGAAAACAACCACTTAAAAAAATGATTGGAAAACTCCGCGGTTTTATTGATTCGCTTTCAGAAGACAAGTGTCTGATTGATGTTAATGGTGTTGGTTATGTTGTTTTTATCTCGCAAAAAACCGCCGCATTTTTACAGCAATTGCCCAAAGAAAAAGAAGTTTCTTTGATTATTGAAACCGCAGTTAAAGAAGACGCAATTGAGCTTTATGGCTTTTCTTCGGAAATCGAAAAAACTTGGTTTTTAGAATTAACAAAAGTGCAGGGCGTTGGTAATAAAATGGGTCAGAAAATTTTAAGTGCTTTAGCAATTACAGATTTGGCAAAAGCTTTGATTTCATCTGACATAAAATCTTTTTCCAACATCTCGGGAATTGGGCCAAAACTAGCTGCAAGACTTACTACCGAACTAAAAGATAGCCCTAAAAAACTTGGAATTGATGTTTCTTTAAACATTACAAAATCTGAAAATATCAGCGAAATTTCTAGCAATAAAATTGCTGTGGATGCTTTGTCGGCTCTAGAGAATCTGGGTTATAGAAAACACGATTGTTTAAAAGTTATCAATTTTTTAATTGAACAAAAGCCAGAAGTGACGCTAGAAAATTTGATCACTTCATCTTTGCGCGAACTTAGTAAGAATAAATTTAATTAGTAATAAGACCCCGTCATACGACGGGGTGACAATTTTGAGATATTTCGATAATTCTAAGATATTTAGATAATTCTAAGATATTTAGATAATTTTGAGATATTCTGATAAGTTTGTCACCCCGTCGAATGACGGGGTCCTTTAAAAACACGCCACAATGTCATATTACGTCTATATTCTAACCAATAAACCAAAGGGAATCTTTTACGTTGGAGTAACAAACGATTTACAAAGAAGAGTTTTTGAACATAAACAAGAAATGGCTTTAGGATTTACTAAAAAATATAAGTTAAAAAAATTGGTTTATTATGAAGTGTACGAAGATATAAGAGACGCGATTGCTAGGGAAAAGTTAATTAAAAAGTGGAAGAGATCAATCAAGATTGAGGCGACAGAAAAAACCAATCCTGAATGGAAGGATTTGTATTTTGAACTTTAGTAAAGACCCCGTCATGCGACGGGGTGACAATTTTGAGATATTTCGATAATTCTAAGATATTTAGATAATTCTAAGATATTTAGATAATTCTAAGATATTTCGATAATTTTGAGATATTCTGATAAGTTTGTCACCCCGTCGAATGACGGGGTCTAGAAGAGTTAGTCAACAATTATAGTTTCAAACCCAACGATAACTTGACTGAAAAGACGATGATCTATTATCTCCTAAAACATGCGAGACAAGCTGATGAAAGTAATCTAAAAAATGACAAAAAACGAAAATTTAAACCCCATAAAACAAGAAGAAGAGCGCAACGAAAACATTTTGCGTCCGAGTTTTTTGCGTGATTTTCTGGGTCAGGAAAAATTAAAAGAAAATTTATTGGTGTTTTTACAGGCGGCAAAAAAACGTGGTGATGTTTTGGATCACGCCTTGTTTTACGGCCCTCCCGGACTTGGCAAAACCACGTTGGCGCAAATTGTTGCTCATGAAATGGGCGTTGGTTTTAAAGGTTCGTCTGGTCCGGTAATTTCAAAATCGGGAGATTTGGCGGCACTTCTCACCAACTTGCAGGAAGGAGATGTTTTTTTTATTGATGAAATTCATCGTCTTAACAAAAACGTTGAAGAAGTGCTTTATTCGGCGATGGAAGATTTCAAACTCGACATCATCATTGGCGAAGGTCCAGCGGCGCGCGCCATTAAAATTGATTTGCCAAAATTCACTTTGGTTGGTGCCACAACTCGCGTTGGTTTGATTGCCAATCCTTTGAAAGATCGTTTTGGAATTCCGCTGCGCATCAACTTTTATGAGCCGCGCGAGTTAGAACAAATTATCATTCGCGATGCAAGAATTTTGGGCATTGAAATTGAAGAACAAGCCGCTGCAGAAATCGCCAAAAGATCACGCGGAACTCCTAGAATCGCCATTCGTTTGCTAAAAAGAGTGCGCGATTTTTCATCAAACGCCAATGAAACAATCATCAGTCAACAGCGCGCCGATTACGCTTTGAAGCGTTTAGAAATTGACTCGGCTGGTTTAGATTCTTTAGATTATCGTTATTTGAAATTCATCGCCGAAAATTATCGCGGCGGACCAGTTGGCATTGAAACAATTGCCGCAGCAATTGGCGAAGAGCGCGACACAATTGAAGACACTGTTGAGCCTTATTTAATTCAACAAGGTTTCGTTGAAAAAACTCCGCGCGGTCGAGTAATTACTGAAGTTGCGTGGAAACATTTAGGATTATGAAAAACAAAAAAATTCTCTTAATAGTCACAGGCTCGGTTGCTGCTTACAAAGCGATGGATTTAGTTAGGTTGTTAAGAAAAAAATCTTTTGACGTCACTTGCATTTTAACCAAAGCGGCAGAGCAATTTATCACGCCGCTTTTGGCTTCAAGCCTTTCGGGCAACAAAACTTATAACGAACTTTTTTCTGCTGATGACAAGCTTGGAATTGAACATATCAATCTTTCGCGCCAGTCAGATTTGCTTGTTGTGACTCCTGCAACGGCAGATTTTATAGCCAAAATTGCTAATGGTTATGCCGATGATTTGGCTTCAAATGTGATTCTTGCCGCTAATAAAAAAATTCTGATTGCGCCAGCCATGAATGAGAAAATGTGGGAAAATAAAGCGACGCAAAAAAATGTTGCCAAAGCGATTGAATCAGGAATTTCAATGGTTGAACCCGAGTCAGATCTTCTTGCTTGTGGCGAAATTGGTGTTGGAAAAATGGCGGCGCCAGAAAAAATTTGTGAAAAGATTTGCGATTTTTTTGCGAATCAAAATTTGCTTAAAGGCAAAAAAATATTAATTACTGGCGGTTCAACCATTGAGCCAATTGATCCAGTTCGTTTTATCGGCAATCATTCTTCGGGCAAACAAGCGGCGGCAATTGCTAAGGTTTTAAACGAAATGGGCGCGGAAGTCACTTTGATTGCGGGCAATATTTCTGAGATAATTTCTTTGCCTAAAGAAAAAATTATTCGCGTTAAAACTGCCCAAGAAATGTTCGATGCGGTAAAAAAGAATTTAGCAAAAACCCAAGTTTTTATTGGTTGTGCGGCAGTTGCGGATTTTAAAGTGAAAAAAGTTTCTCAAGAAAAAATTAAAAAAACCAAAGATAAAAACCTTACTTTAGAGCTCGAAAAAAATCCTGATATTTTAGAATTTGTAGGAACTTCAAAAAGTCGCCCAAAGCTTGTAATTGGCTTTGCTGCAGAAAGTTCTGATTTAGAAAAATATGCCAAAGAAAAACTAAAAAAGAAAAATTGTGATTTGATTGTGGCAAACAACATTGCGGGCGGAAAAATTTTTGGCAGCGAACAAACCGAAGTTATTTTTGTTAGCAAAAACAAAAGCGAAAAATCTGGGAAAATTTCCAAATTAGAATTGGCGAAATTATTGGCAGAGAAAATCAAAAACGTTTTAGAAAAATCATGAAAAAAATCGACTGTAAAAAAACTTTCGGAGTGGCTTGTAGCTTTGATGTTTGGGCTTTTGCTGATAAGTCGGAATATGTTCCGCAAATTGATGAAAATTATCTTTTTGATCCAAAAACCACTTTGGCAATTTTGGCTGGTTTTGCTTTTAACAGCCGAGTTTTAATTCAAGGAATGCACGGCACGGGAAAGTCAACTCACATTGAACAAGTGGCGGCACGCCTTAATTGGCCTTGCTTGCGAATTAATTTTGATTCGCAAATTACGCGCCTCGATTTGGTTGGAAAAGATGTAATTAAACTAAAAAACGATAAGCAAATTACCGAGTTTAAAGAAGGAATAATTCCTTTTGCTTTGCGCAATAACATGGCTTTGGTGCTTGACGAATATGATGCGATTAAAACCGATGTTTCTTTTGTAATTCAGCGTTTGCTTGAAGAAGATGGCAAATTCGC
>CAYVKI010000073.1:0-4284 GCA_964452075.1 uncultured Rhizobium sp. | reverse complement strand
AATTGGTTTTTAGGTCGAAATCTCGGCTGTTTTCGTTGGCGTAGAAGAGCATCCAATGATATCTATTATTTTCCATCTGATCCTTAAAAGAACGATCAACTAAATCATAGATTTTGAAGTATGAATAAAGCTCTTTATGACTTCCAGTTCTAGCACCTTTTGCACAGACCTCTACAATTTTGGTAGCATTTGCATCTACTGATTTTGTTTTTATGGAATTATTAACAATGCCTTCGCAAGTGCCTAAATCATCACCTCCCCAAAAAGAAAAAGATTCAGAAGTAGTCAGCAAAGATATGGAAAGAAGCAAAAGAAAGCCAATTGGCAATAACAAAGTTTTGTCAAAGCGCACTTTGAAAGGGCTTTTAAAGAAATTAGAGCTTTTCATTTTTTGAAGAATTTTTTTCATAAATTTAGTGGTGATTCATCGTTTCGATCTGAGGTAAATACAAAATATTTTCGGAATTATAGCTCGCAAGTTTTTTTATTTTTTAATGGCGCGAACTTCAATTCATTTGCCGATTCAAATGAATTGTCGCTGGAAATATTTTTAGCCACTGTTGCAGATCCAATTTTGCAAAAAAGTAAGTAAAATTTGTGGTAAAGGTAGGATTTGCGAAGTGCCTTAATGCCTTTTTATCGCTAATTTATCGCTAACAAAAATTATTTTTCTGGATATCTAAACAAGTAAATCGATTTCTGATATATTTAGAATATTTAACGCAGTCTTGATATTGTTGCTTTGACAAACCAAGAGATTTTACAGAAGTCGAAACTTTAAAATGAAAAAAGATCTCTTTTAATTTAGATTCTTCAAAAAAAATCTTACGCAAAGATTTTTTAACCTCGCTCCAATTTTCTGACTTTGCAAACTTAAGCGCTTCAACTTTTTTCAAATATTCTTT
Source organism: uncultured Rhizobium sp. (assembly GCA_964452075.1). Lineage (GTDB taxonomy): Bacteria > Pseudomonadota > Alphaproteobacteria > Rickettsiales > UBA1997 > UBA2645. The sequence goes on along the minus strand of CAYVKI010000073.1, from coordinate 3,379 downwards.
TTCGCATTCTGAGGCAATTTTTTTGCCAAAAAATTTACTAATATTTTTATTTTCATTAAGAAATTCGGGAAAATTCTTCATCTGCAAAATCTTCTTTTGTAGCTGCGTTGAAGTAATTGTTGTCACTGCAATTTGCGCGCCATGCAAATTTTTTTTGGCTAGTTTTGGATATTTCATCTCGATTGAATGTGAAATCATATGCTCCGATTGACTCGCAGGATAAGAACCGCCAGCAATTGTCATTCCATATCCCGAAAGCAGCAAAATTTCTGAAAGCAGTTTTAAAAAATCATCATCCCGCAAAGAAAATTTTTGGAAATTTTTTACTAAAAAATTCATCTTTTTTTTCAGCATTAAAAATGGCTTTTCGTCAAATTTTGTGCCTAAAATTTTGTGAGATAAATACCAATCAAACCAACAGGAGTAAAAACAAAAACTATCTCCAATTCCGGCTTTTGTAAGGGCGATTGGAGCCGACTTTAAAATTCTAAAATCACAAAAAACATTTTTTGGCAAAGTTGCTAATAAAGTTTTTTTATGACCCGAAATTGTTATTGAAGCGTTCTTAGATAAATATCCATTCATCGAAAGAGCCGAGGCAATTATTGAATAAGAAACGTTCTTTTGTGACGCGGTGTATTTGCAAAGATCATTTATGGTTCCGCTGCCAAAACCCAATATAAAGTCACAATTTTGTAGTGCGGAGAAAATTTTCTTTAAATTTTTTTCATCAGCTTTTGGATCTTTTAAAAATAACTCTGCTGTAATTTTATTTTTAAAATCAGAGGGGAAAAACTTCTGACAATTTTCCCATATTTTTTCATCAGTCACAAAAAGTATCTTTTTGTCGCTTCTAACTTTTTCAATAGATGAAGAAATAAATTCTGATCCAGCGCCGTGAATAACCGCTTTGGCAAAATCAAAATCTGGGTAAAGCGAGGTGTTTTTTAAAAAATTCTTACTGATTTTGTTCATTAAAAACTTGTGTGATAAAATTGGCTTCCTAAGTTTCGCGCTCCTCTTCTTATAATAAATCAACCTAATTTTTAAAATGGAATATTTTCAAACTCTCCTGTTAATTTTGCAGGTGATAATTGCTGTTGTATTAATCATTTTAGTTCTTTTGCAAAAATCTGACGGCGACTCTTTAAGTGGAATTGGAGGAGGTTCTGGCGGTCTTAATTCAGTTATTTCCAGCAAAGCTTCGGCAACAATTTTAACAAAAATCACTATGATTTTAGTTGGCGTTTTTATGCTGAATTGCTTAATTCTAGCAACTCTTTCTAATTCGAAAAACAAATCAGTTCAAAAAGATTTAGAAAAAATAATTCAAGAGCAAGAAAGCAATGCAAACCCTTCAGAGCCATTAGTACCAACCGTTCCTCCAGTTAAATAAATTTAAAATATCATGAAAATAACAGCTTTAAACCAAACTCACCGCGACCAAGGTGCAAAAATGGTTGAATTTGCTGGCTACGATATGCCAGTTCAATATCCAGACGGAATGTTGAAAGAACACGAATGGACTCGCTCAGGAAATGTTGGAATTTTTGACGTTTCTCACATGGGGCAATTCATCGCCGAAGGTGCCGAAGTTGTAAAATTCCTGTCGCATATCACGCCAACTGATTTTTCATTAAGCACGCCTGCCCTTGCTAAATATACAGTTTTAACCAATCCCGAAGGCGGCATTATTGATGATTTAATTATTACCAAAATCACCGACACAAAATTTTTCATCGTATTAAACGCTGGATGTAAAGAAAAAGACGAAGCTTGGATTCGCAAAAATTTACCCGCCGACATTTCTTTCACCGAACTTTCTGATCGCTCTTTAATCGCCGTTCAAGGCGGCAAAGCTGAAGAGGTTTTAAATAAATTTTTAGCTTCCGGAAATTTGGCTGACTTGCCTTACATGAATCTTGGAACTTACAAATTCAAAAATGGTGAAGAAGTTTTTATTGGTCGCACTGGCTATACTGGAGAAGATGGCTTTGAGATTTCAATTAAAAATTCTGCCGCACCTCAATTTTGGCTAGAAATGTCAGCAATGTCTGAAGTTAAACCAATTGGTCTTGGCGCTCGCGACTCACTTCGTTTGGAAATGGGTTATCCGCTTTATGGCCACGATTTAGACGATTCAACTTCGCCAATCGAAGCTGCACTTGGTTGGGTTGTAAGCAAAAGCAACACTAGCTTTATTGGCTCAGAAAGAGTTTTAAGAGAAAAAGCCGAAGGCGCAAAACGCAAAAGAATTGGCGTTAAATTGCTTGATCGCGGCATTGCTCGTGAAGGCACAGAAATCAGAAAAGATGGTAAAAAAATTGGCGTGTTAAGCTCTGGTGGCTTTTCGCCAAATTTAAAAGTTTCAATCGGTCAAGGCTATTTTGACACTTCTTCAGCCAAAGTTGGAGATTCAGTGGTTGCAGTAGTTAGAGATCGTGAAATTGCAGCAGTTTTAACTTCGCCAGTTTTTGTAGAAGCTAAAACCAAATCTGTAAAAAAATAATTCTTAAACAATCAAATCGGAGAAAATATGAAATTTACTAAAGATCACGAATGGATTAAAGTTGAAGGCGATGTTGCAACAATTGGCATCACTCAATATGCCGCTGACGCTCTTGGAGAGTTGGTTTATGTTGAGCTTCCAAAAGTTGGAAATACCTACTCTAAACATGACGCTTTTGCAGTTGTTGAATCTTCAAAATCTGCCAGTGATGTTTACATTCCTGTTGCCGGCGAAGTTATTGCAACAAATGAATCTCTTTCTGCTCAACCAGAATTAGTTAACAACGCATCTTACACTGATGGCTGGATTGCTAAAGTTAAAATGAGCAACCCTTCTGATTTAGACGAAACTATGGATGAAGCTGGTTATAAAAAATTGCTACAAGATCAGTAGATTTTTCTAAACCAAACAAAAAAAGCCAAATCCTGTTTTGTGGGATTTGGCTTTTTTGTTTCTTTTCTTAAAAACTCATCATGAAATTTATAAAAACTCCCCGCGTCCTTTTTCCATTTTTTATGGCGTTGATTATGGCATTTATTATGTCTGGAGCCATGATCTTTATAAATCTTGGAATGTTTGATGGCTTCTTTTTTAGCTGGATGAGATCTTTCTTTTACGCATTTTTAGTTGCCTTCCCAACCGCCTACTTTGTTGCTCCGCAAGTGCAAAAGTTGGTTAAAAAAATTTGCGAATAAACTCTTCGTTAAGCTGGATCGATGTGAATCATCATATCCAAAACTGGAAGCTTAGAAATCACACTTTTTCTTACTTCGGCAGAAATGTCGTGCCCTTCCCTAACGCTTAGAGATCCGTCGACTTCAATATGAACATCAACAAAAATCATGTCGCCCATTTTTCTGGTGCGAAGAT
>CAYVKI010000072.1:0-4500 GCA_964452075.1 uncultured Rhizobium sp. | reverse complement strand
GCGCTTTTCTTGCAGCTTCACGCGCTTGAGCAGCTTCAACAGCTTTTCCAACAATAATTTTTGCATCAGAAGGACGCTCTTCAAACCATTGCGCTAATTTGTCATTAACGCCAGATTCAACGAAAGTTCGCACTTCAGAAGAAACTAGTTTGTCTTTGGTTTGAGAAGAAAATTTTGGATCAGGAACTTTAACTGAAATCACGCAAGTTAAACCTTCGCGAACATCTTCACCCGTTAAAACAATTTTGTCTTTTTTGAAAAGCTTGTTGTCTGCGGCATAATTGTTAATGGTACGAGTCAGAGCAGCACGCAAACCAGCAAGGTGAGTTCCACCATCGCGTTGACGAATATTGTTGGTAAAACACAAAATATTTTCGTGATAACTGTCATTCCATTGCATTGAAACTTCCATGCTGATGCCGCTGGTTTTGTCAGAAGCAATTACGCTTAAAGTTTGGTGCGCTGGGTTTTTGCTTTTATCTAAAAATTTTACATAAGCTTCAACGCCGCCTTCGTAGAACAAAATTGATTCTTTTTCTTCTTCACCACGCAAATCTTTTAAAATGATTTTTACGCCCGAGTTAAGAAATGAAAGTTCGCGCAAACGTTGTTCAAGAGTTGAATAGCTGAATTCAAGAACGTTGTTAAAAGTTTGAGCTGAAGGATGGAAAGTAACTTGTGTACCTTTATTTCCTTTAGCATCACCAACAATTTTTAATGGAGAAACCGCATCGCCGTGTTGAAAGCGCATGTTATATTCTTTTCCATCACGCCAAATGGTAAGTTCAAGCCAATCAGAAAGAGCATTTACAACCGAAACACCCACACCGTGCAAACCACCAGAAACTTTATAGGAGTTTTGATCGAATTTACCACCAGCGTGAAGTTGTGTCATGATTACTTCGGCAGCAGAAACGCCTTCTTCTTTGTGAATGTCAACAGGAATGCCACGACCATTGTCGCGCACTGTCACAGAACCGTCAGCATTTAAAACCACGTTAACCGCGTCGCAATGACCTGCCAAAGCTTCATCAATTGCGTTGTCGACAACTTCGTAAACCATGTGGTGCAAGCCGCTACCGTCGTCAGTGTCGCCAATGTACATACCAGGACGTTTACGTACAGCATCCAAACCTTTTAAAACTTTGATTGAATCTGAAGAATATTCGGCAGTTACCGTATGATCCATTACTTCTTCAATGGCGTTAGAATTGTCTTGTTTCTTAGCTGACATTTTACAGTTTTTTGGTTATTTTTAAGAAGGAAGAAAAGCTCAAAAGCCGTGGCAAATCTGGCTTAAAAAGGATGCCCCAAAGATAAGAACTGAAATCTAAAAAAGAAGAAGTTTTTTGGCTAAATAATTTTTTTGGTTAATACCCCAACTTAATCAAAATCTGCTCTTCTTTGCCAGAGCCAGCATTTATTTTCTGCTCATAGCTTTTGATGTAGCACAAGGCATTTTGCTTATTTTCACAATAATAAATCGAACCTTGTAAAATGTAGTTTTTGCCATCTTTTAATTTTGGCAATTTCATCTTTTTGCTTTTGACGTCGTGCCAATCAAAACTAGCGACCAAATTAGCTTCATCATCTTTTGTTAATTCAAGAAGATTAACAAAACTTGGGCCGTCTTCATTGATTTTCCAGCCGTCTTTTAGATCAATTTTGATCATCAATTCAACATCAGATTTTACCTCAACATCTTCTGATTTTTGTAAATTCGGCAGATATTGTAAAAAACCTTCTTTTGGCAATTTTAAAGGCGGCATCACGTTAAGCAAATCAGTGGAGAAGCTACCGCGACTTAAAACTAAAATACGGTTATTATTTGAATCGGCCAAATAAAATCTGTCCAAAACTGCAATCATTCCTTCTGGCTCGTCGAACTCACTAATTGACGAAGATCCGACTTTATCACCACGTCTTTTACCAACTAGATCACGAATTTGTTTTGAAGAAAAATCATATTTACGAATTTTGTGATTATAGCTATCAGAAATGTAAACCCCAGTATCATCAGCCAAAACACCAAGAGGATGTTGCAAAAGAGCCTTTTCTTTTGATCCGTTAGCGTGACCAGATTTTTTCAAACTTCCGCCCAACAAAGTTTCAACTTCGCCACTTTCGTTTAAAACCCGCAGAGCAGATGTTGAAGCATCAACAAAATAAAGTTTTTTACCAAATGCTGACATATCAGAAGTTTGCGCCAAAGAATTTTTAGGATATTTTCCATCATCAGAACCTTTAGAGCCATTTCCAGCAAGAGCTGAAACCTTATTATTTTTTATATTGTAAGACAAAATTTGATGCGTTCCTGAATTTGAAATAGCGAGTTCATTTTTGAAAAACTCAACATCAGTTGGCGAAGCCAAATTAGCATCTTTTGCATCTAGATCTTCAGAAATAATGTCGCCGCGAATTCCCGATCCAACAAGAGTTCTTACCATTCCATCTTTAAAATCAATTTCGCGCAAAGCATTATTTCCAAAATCAGCAACATAAAGCTTGCCAGAGCGATAAGCCATTCCTTGCGGAGAATTAAATGAAGCAACATCAAAGCCACCATCTTCAAAACCCCTTTTTCCAGAACCAATTTTTAAAATCATTTCTCCAGAAAGAGAGCTGACAACAATGTTATTCTGCCCTGAGTTAGAAATGAAAATTACTGGCAGGTGACGAGATTTGTAAGAGAAGTCAGAAGCATATTCTAACTTAGTTGGAAAGCTCAAAACATTGCCAATGGTGTTAAATTTTTCTGGCAAAACTGGAAGTGGTTCGCGGTTTATTTGAAATTTATATTTGGAAACAAAGCGTTTGATGTCGCTTTTGATTTCTTCCAAATCTTTCTCAACATAGGTTCTTATAATATTTCCGCGAGGATTAATTAAAACCAACGTTGGCAAAGCCTTAATTTCAAAACTATTCCAAATTTTTAAATCAGAATCGTCAATAACTGGATGAGAAATATCGTAGCGAATCAAAGCCTTCTTAATCGCAACTAAGTTTTTCTCATTTTCAAACTGACCAGAATGCACGCCAATAACTGTCAATTTACTGCCAAATTGATCTTCAAGTTTTTTAATTTCCGGCAAATTTTGAATGCAGCTAACGCAAGAATAAGACCAAAAATCTAGCAAAATAAGACGGTCTTTAAAATCGGAAACTTCTAGAGGACGAGAAACGTTAAGCCATTTTTTATCTTCAGAGACGGAAAGCTTTTTAACGTCAGAAATGCCCGAAGTGGCAAAGAAAAAAATGTTAGAAAAAAATGAAAAAATTGCCCACAAAACCACAAGTAGCGCAAAAATAAACAGTAAAAGAGATTTATCTTTGTGATTGAGTTTCATAAGAATTTGAGATTGGTTAACCGATAAATAAATTCACTCTTTGCGACACCGCCACAAATCCTATTTTGCAAAAAAACCTTGAGCAGTTTGTTTTTTGGCGACGCGCCATTTGATCCCTAAAGAAGCTAAAAACAAATTAACGACAGGCTTTGAAGTAAAAAAGCAGTATTTGCAACAGTATTAATTAGATCAAAAAACTAAGCCTCTCTAAACTTAGTCTAAATGACTTTACTTTAGAGAGGCTTAAAAAACCAAAATGTTGGCTTAACTGTGAGATGATTCTCCTCTGCGAGCCTTTTTCTTTCTTGCGATACTTTCTTCAGCTCTTCTTTTAACTTTCTCAGAAGGTTTTTCAAAAGCTTTGCGTCTTCTCGCTTCTTTCACCAAACCCTCTCTTTGGGTTTTTTTTCTGAAAGCACGAATCGCCATTTCAAGGTTACCGCGACCGCTAACTACTACATCCATTACTACTTTACCCCCTTTGCGCCTGATTAAATTAATTATTTTTTGTGATTCTTTAAAACATTGTTGCGTAAATCAATTTCTTCTAAGAAATTTTTGCGACAACCACAACCCTAAACTTGTGGATCAATCCAAGAAATGTTGCCATCTCTTCTGTGATAAACCACGTTTATTCTTTTATTTTGACTATTGATAAAAACCAAAGCCGGAAGATCTGATAAATCCATTTTCATAATCGCTTCGTCAACTGTCAACTCTTCAATGTTAGTAGTTTTTTCAGCAATTACTCCAGAAGCTTGTTCTTTTTCTTCACTTTCCATTTCTTCAAAAACATCGTAAGAAACTGGGGGAAGAATGTATTTTGTAGCATCCAACGCTTTATAATTTGGTTCTACCGATTTTAAACCACCGCCAATTCTACGATAATTTTTAATTCTGCTTTTGTAACGACGAAGTTGTTTTTCTACTTTTTCGCAAGCTTCAATAAAACATGCGTAAACATCACCAGCTTCTGCGTTGCTTTTAACCGAAATTCCGCCTTTCATTCCTTCATTTACTGTCACTACAGCTTTGAACAAATGACCGTTTTTAGAGAAATGAACATCGGCATGAATTGCGGTGTCAAAATGTTTCTTAACAGATTTTGCCAAATGCTCTTCAACAAATTGAGTTAAAGATTGACCAACATCCA
>CAYVKI010000071.1:582-4944 GCA_964452075.1 uncultured Rhizobium sp. | reverse complement strand
TCGAAAATGCCAATTATTTTTGTGAATTAATGAATTTGCCAAAATGCAATTCAGCAATTGTGCCAATTATTTTGGGCGAAAGTAAAAAAACTTTAGCTGTTGCAAAAAAACTTGAAGAAAGAGGATTTCTGGTTTCGGCAATTCGACCGCCAACTGTCGAAGTTGGAAAAGCAAGACTTCGTATTACTTTTTCCGCCGAACACAAAAAAAACCAGATCAAAAAATTGGCTAAGAAATTAAAAAATTATTACTTTAGCGATCCAATCGAGCAATCTGAGAAATAAATTGTCGCAATGCGGATCTTTGGTTAAAGAAATAAAAATTACAAATAATGAGTAAGTTAGAGCTTCGGGCAAAAAAATTTCCTAACACGCAAATCAAAGAAAATCTGAGCGCAACTTTGCAGGCGATTGTTGCTAATGATTCTTTGCGGGTCGAGTTTTCTGAAGATTTGTCGAATAATTTTTTTGCGTGGAATCAGAGTTTGGTTGTTGGCAAAAATGAGGTTTTGTTGCCGGATTTCTTAAATGTGAGTTCAGCTTTTGCTGAATCGGAAAAAGAAGGTGAGAAAGGGTTTGTAAATCACTTTTTAAATTGTCGCGAGAGCGAATCTTTTAAATATCGTGCGGCTGGTGATTTGGCGGTTTGTTATTTTTTGGCGCACGATTTTGCTTTGCATAGTGAGAAAAATCGTGATTTGCAGGAGCAAAAATTTTTTGACGAATTTGAGAAAATTCGCGTGGTTTCTGAAGTAAAAAATTCTTATTGCGGCTTGGTGCGAAATGTTTTGCAAAAAGTTGAAAGCGACATTTACAGCGGATCTACCAGCCTTTCACTGCTTTTAATAAACGAGATTTTTTCTGATGAAATTCTGCCGCGCACCAAAGAATTTGCGTTGGATGTTGAGAAAAATTTAAGTAAAAAAGTTGTTGCTGAAATTAAAAAACTATCACGACTTACATCAAATCAAAGCGATTTTGAGCTTGGAGTTGCAAGGGTTTTAGAGATGTTAAAAAGCGAAGAAAATTCGCGAGAAGAAAAAAATGAACAAGAAAAATCTGAAGAAAATTCGCAAAAAAAATTGCCAGACGATTTAAACAATTCTGGTGCTGAAACTGTGGAATCGGAAGTTGAAAATAGCACTTCTGACGAAGAAGAAAGTTTTTCACAGCAAGTTGAAAAAGAGCAAAAAATTGTTGATTTTAAAGAGGATGATTCAAAAGGAAAAGCGACGGTAAAGCTAGATCAGAGTGGTTTTGATGAGGATAAAATTCAGTTCAAAAATCCTTACAAAATTTTTACCAATCAATTTGACGAAGTGATTTTTCCGCAAAAATTAATTGGCAAAAATGAATTAGAATCTTTGCGCGATCAACTCGATTTGAAAATGGCGAAACTTTCTGGCGTGTCGCGTAAAATGAGTTTGAAATTGAAAAGAAAATTGCTTTCCAAGAAAAATTCACTTTTAGAAGTTGATTCTTCGCGCGGAATTTTGGATCGCAAAAAACTGGTGCGACTTGTGACAAATCCTTTGTCGGAAGATATTTGGATTACTAGCAAATCTCATGAATACCAAGACACTTGTTTGACGATTTTGTTAGATAATTCGGGCTCGATGCGCGGCAATCCAATTGTGGTGGCGGCTTTGGCTTGTGAAATAATTGCCGAAATTTTGGAAAAATTTTCGGTTAAAACTGAAATTATTGGCTTCACAACCGCTGATTGGAAAGGTGGTAGAGCGCGCAAACTTTGGGAGAGATCGGGCAGAATGCATAATCCGGGAAGGTTAAATGAGTTGCGCCACATTATTTACAAACATTTTAATCAGAGTTTGAAAAAGTCGAAAATCAATTTGGGCTTGATGTTGAAAGAAGGAATTTTGAAAGAAAATATTGATGGCGAAGCTTTGCTTTTTGCTCGTTCGCGCTTGATGCAGCAAAATGAAAAACGTAAAATTTTAATGGTGATTTCTGACGGAACACCAGTCGATGATTCAACGGTTTCGGTAAATGACAGCGATATTTTGAGCGACCATTTGCGCCAGGTAATTAGAAAAACTAGTCAAAAGGCAAATGTGGAAATTGTGGGCATCGGAATCGGTCACAGTACGGATGATTTTTATCGCAATTCGCTGACAATTAAAAGTTTGGAAGAACTTGGAGATGGAATGATTGAGAAGTTGGCAGAGTTGCTTTGAAGATGCGTCTTCTTTATTAGATCCCAAAAAAATCAATTTGAATCAAGGGTTGCAAAAAAAGAAAATTTTTTATTGATCTAAAATTAATTAACTACACTGTTGCGAGCTTTCGCGGCAGTGCTTGATCTTGCTGGATCAGTCTAATTTTTAGAAGCTTCTCATTAAAAACACCTCTAAAACATCTTATAAAACATGAAAAAACTTTTTAATAAGAAAAAATTTCGCGCCTTCTCGCTTATTGAGGTAGCGGTAGTAATATTGATTATCGGTATTTTTGTGGCGGGTATTGCAGCTTCAGGAAAACTAATTAATAAATTCAGATTGGTTTCAGCAGAAAATCTGACTAAAGCTTCTCCAATTAATAACATTAAAGATAATGTTTTGTGGTTAGAAACTAGTTTGGGTAGCAGTATAGCGGATGGTCAAGATTCTGATGGGGCGGCGGTGACAGAATGGGGCAATCAAACTTCTTCAGGAGCTAAATCTGCAATTGTGGCGGTTGGATCTGGTGCAACTTATGCAAACACTATTAACAGAGTTCATGCTGTTAAATTCAGTGGAAGCACAGCAAATTATTTACAGATCAGCGATGCTTCTTCTTTAAATGATACCGATTACACAATTTTTATTTTGGAAAAGAGGCAAAGTAATGGTGCCAATAATTACTTTCTTGGAGAGAATCCAAGTGCTTCAGCAAATCAAACTTTAGCTTTAGGTTATAGCTCTGATTCAACGGTTATTCATTCACAAGGCACAGGCAATTCTTACAGTTCAAATGTTAGTGCTTATTCAGATTCGAAAGATAAGCCTCGTCAATTCACTTTTGTTCACAGCGCAACAGAAGGTAATAAGACTTACATTAATGGTTTGTTAGCTGCTCAGGATGCAACTAAAACATCGCATCTTTCAGGAATTGCATCACTTGCGATTGGTAAAGGATATACTGGAGAAATCGGCGAAATTGCTATTTTTACTAAAGCTTTAACCAATGAAGCCAGAATTTCAGTTGAAGATTATCTTGCCACGAAATGGGAAAGAAAAAATAACAGAAAAGCTGTTTCTGATGGTTCTTGCACTTCTGGCGTGGTCACTGACTCAGGATGTTCAATGGATTGTTCTACTGCATCAATTCTAGGCGTATCATCTCCAACTTCAGTTGCAGATGGACAAAGTGGAGTAAGTGCAACTTGTGGTCAAACGGGTTATAGCGGAACTATCACGGTTGGTTGTTCTGGTGGTAGTGTGACAAAATCTGGCGATTGTTCTTGCGCTTCTGGATATAGCAATGTTTCTGGAACCTGTGTTCAAAAATGTCCTGTTTCAGTTACTGGGGTGACAACTCCTACATCGGTTGACATAGGTAGCGGAATTTTAAATTGTGATACAGCTAATCATTTTGCTGGAACTGTTCCTTACACTTGTGCAAGCGGAAACACAATTACTGGAGCTTGTACCTGCGAAACTGGATATACTGGCGCGGCATGTTCTTCTTGTGATACGGCGAATGGTTATCAGATGATTAGCGGAACTTGTCAAAAAAGTTGCTCTATAACTGGACAAAACGGTGTTGTTAATACCACCGTCCTATCTGGTTCAACTTCTACAAACTGCAATACTGTCGCTGGATATTATGGTTCTTTTACTTACACATGTAGTAACGGAACTTTAAGTAATATTGTAAATAATTGTAAGATAGATTGCACTGGCGGAACGATTACAAAATCTAACGGTAAAACAATTCACACCTTTAAAACATCTGGAACTTTCACTTGTCCGGAAGCTAAAACTGCCAGACTCTTAATCGTCGGTGGCGGTGGCGGCGGTGGATGTTTTGATGGTGGTAACGCCGGTGGCGGTGGTGGCGGTGGTGGATTGATATACAATACAAACTATAGCATCTCGGTCGCAAGTTATACTGTTACTGTAGGAGCCGGTAATACAGCATTGAAAGATGGAATAGATTCCTCTTTTACTGGGGGTGGCACCACCATTAGTGCATTTGGTGGTGAAGCTGGAAGGTTACTTTCTAACTCTCTTGGCGGGAAAGGATCTGGTGGTGGTGGAGATTATGCCTATGGTGTTTTAAGAGCTCCGGGAAACGGTACTTCTGGTCAAGGAAATAGAGGCGGAACCTCTTATGCTGCTGCTGGTGCAAATAGTGGTGG
>CAYVKI010000071.1:0-572 GCA_964452075.1 uncultured Rhizobium sp. | reverse complement strand
TAGGGGCAAATGGAGCTGCAGGATCGCCAGCAAAAGGAGGTGATGGATGTGCAATAGACATCGATGGTGATGGAACATCAGTCTATTATGCTGGAGGCGGTGCAGGCAATGGTTCTTCAGGATTGGGAGTTGGTGGTGCTGGTGGTGGCGGTGGAAGTAATATATCCGCTAATGGAAATGGTGTTGCGAATACTGGCGGCGGTGCAGGTTCTTGCGGAACTGGCGGATCTGGCATTGTAATTGTTGCCTACTAAGATTGAAAAAATCGGGGCTAAAACCACTTTTTGTCCCGGTTTTTCAACAGGAAACTCGCAACTTATTTCTCTCTTTTGTCGTTGATTAATTTTTTGCGAAAGCGGATTTGTGATGACTTCTTAACAAAAATTGTTTCTGAAAATCAAAATTCAGAGCAAAATTATCAAATTAAAATTCTGCAAAACGTTGTTAATAAAAATTTTAGCGCAAAGCAAAGTTTGGGAGACTTTTAATCGGTTAGTTCATCGGAAATCTAACAAGGCACTGTCGCAAATCCGCTTTTGCAAAAAATTTTTAGGCGATTCATTTTTTCGCGA
>CAYVKI010000070.1:0-4969 GCA_964452075.1 uncultured Rhizobium sp. | reverse complement strand
TCTAACCAACTGAGCTACACCCCCAAAGAAAAAATCTTTGTGGATTTTTTACGCCTTCATCAAAAATAAACCTTGAAGAGGGGGGCGCATTCTTTTTGGAAATTTTTGTTAATCAAATAGAATTTTCAAAAATTTCCAAAAAGAATGAATAAAAAACCCTTACACGATTTTTTTCGTGTAAGGGTTTTAAAGAAACTATTTAACAGAATCTTTTAAAGCTTTTCCAGCAGCGAATTTTACGCGTTTAGAAGCTTTGATTTGGATTTCTTTTCCAGTTTGTGGGTTGCGACCTTTTCTAGCAGCAGTTTTAACTACTTTAAAAGTTCCGAAACCGATCAAGGTAACAACGTCACCTTTTTTAAGAGCTTTTGAAGTAGCTTTCAAGAAAGCTTCTACAGAAGCACCAGCATCTTTTTGAGAAAGGCCAGTTTGGTTAGCGATTTCTTTGATCAAATCTGTTTTATGCATGTTAAATCTCTTTTATTTGTTGATATTTAGAAAGACTGAAACATGTCGTCGAACAGCTTGTTCACTGATTCGACAGCACGTTGTGGCGCGAACGTAGAGTTTAAAAATTTGAAATCAACTACTTTATTATAAAAATTTAATCTGTCCCAGATTAAGCCACGACTGCTTTTCGAGAAAATATTCTCTTCTGGGTTGCAATGAAATCAAGCCTCTGGTCGGTATTTTCATTTGGCAAAGTGGTCTCTAGCCTTTGAAAATCATAGGCTAGAGCGATAGTTATCAAGTTTGGTTTTTCTATTTTTAGCTTGGAAATTGTGCGATCAAAAAATCCTCCACCCATTCCCAACCTAGACATACTTTGATCAAAAGCTAAAAGAGGTAAAATAATAAAGTCTGGTGATATTGTTTTTCCGTTAAGTGGTTCGAGAATTTTGGGATAAAACATATTGCTAACGAATTTCTGACTATTTTCCGATGCTACAAATTCTAATGCTTGGTTTTTTTCAACTATTCTTGGATAAGAAAATTTAATAGAATTTTTTATAAAGAATTGCGACAAATAATTGGTATATACTTCGTTATTTGCAGATAAATAAAGAGAAAAAACCTGATCAGAATTTCTGTAAATTTTAGGCAATAAATTTTGGATAAAGTTTAAGCAAACTTCTTCTGATCTTTTAGAAACTTCTATTTCACTAAGAGCGGATCTTCTTTCTTTGAAAATTTTACGCAGCTCTGCTTTGACTTCTTTTGTCATTAATATCTCTGAATTTTTTCTGATAGTTTTTCTATGTAATCAGCAATATTTTCCATAGTTTCACTGATTGCATCTTTTATATCTTCTTCGCTGATCGTTGATTCAGAATTTTCAATATTATCTGAAGCTAATTCTAATTCGCCCTCTAAAGATAAGGCTGCAATTGCCAGAAGAGTTTTTTCATCTGCTTCAAATTGCGAAGAAAGACGATTAAGTCTCTTGTTTAACTTTTCCGCCAGTTTTGATAGTTTTTCTTGCTCAGATTTTTCGCAGGGAATTTGGTAGTTAGATTTTCCAATTGGCAATTCAATATTCATAAATCTTCCTCAAGTTTTATTGCGCTGAAAATCTTATTTAAATCGGAAGAGATTTCTGCGATTATTTCCAGCCTTTCTTGGCGAAGATTAATTAATTTTTCGGCAAAGATTTTATTTTTTGTATTAAGAAATTCATTTTCTTGACCAAGGTCTGATAGGTTTTGCTGCAAGTTATTAATTTCCAAATTTAGTTTCTGAATAATAATTTCTTGTTGGATTATTTTTGCTTGTGAATCTTCGGTTGATCTTACAAGGCGTGACGAAGAAGCCTCTTCATGTAATTTATTTTTAATGACATCTTCTAAATTTCCTAAAGCATTCGCCAGCCTTTTTCTTGCTTCTTCAAACCTAAGATTGGCGGGAGTTTGTGTCATTTTAGCTGCGATAGTCTTTGTTGATTTTGATATATTCTTCGTTTAGGTCACATGTCCAAACTTTAGAAGTTTCTTTGCCAATTCCTAAATCGACAGAAATTTTTACTTCGGAGTTTTTTAAATATTCGTGAACTGGTTTTTCAACATAATCAGGATGTTTTGCACCATTTTGCGTCAAAATAAAATCGCCAATTTTAACAATAATTTTTTCTGGCGATGTTTCGCTGCATGATTTTCCAACTGCCATAACAATTCTTCCCCAGTTTGGATCGCAGCCAGCAATTGCAGTTTTTACCAAAGGTGAATTGGCGATAGAAAATGCAACCTCTTTAGCTTGGGCATGGTTATTTGCGCCAGTAATTTCAATTTCAATTAATTTTTTTGCGCCTTCGCCGTCAACAACAATCATCTTTGCCAAAGCAAGAGAAAGTTCGTTTAAAGCGGTTTTAAATTCTGCTAATTCTAAAGATTGAGAATTGTTAATTTCATTGTTGCCGGCAGCTTTTGTAGCAAAAAGCAAAACCGTATCATTTGTTGACTGATCTGAATCTACGGTGATTGCATTGAAGCTGGTTTCAACTGTTTCTCTCAACAATTCTTGAAGTGCTTTAGACGAAATATTTGCATCAGTAAAGATGTAGCCAAGCATGGTTGCCATGTTTGGCGCAATCATTCCTGATCCTTTGGAAAAGCCGATCAACTCAACTTTTTTTCCAGAAATTTTGCAGGTTTTTTTGATTAATTTTGGTTTAGTGTCGGTGGTCATTATGGCTCTTGAAGCCTTATCCCAAGAGCTTTCATTGCTTTCAAGATTATTCAACATTTGTGGAATTGCGTTAGTGATTAATGCTGAATTTAAAGTTTCGCCAATCACGCCAGTTGAAGAAATAAAAACTTGCTCATCTTTGCATTTTAAGCCTTGAGCTGCAGATTTTGCTGTTGCCAAAACAACTTCTTCTCCAGATTTTCCAGTGAAAGCATTGGCGTTTCCAGCGTTAACAACCAGAGCTTTTGCTGTTCCTTGAGTGATATTTTTTTTGCACCAAACAACTGGAGCCGCTGGCATTGAAGATTGCGTGAAAACGCCAGCAACATTTGCTTCTAAGTCAAAAGTTACGAGCAAAAGATCGTCTCTGTTTTTATATTTTATGCCACAATTTGTGGTCGCGATTTTGATTCCTTTAATCATTTAGTTTTGTAATTTTTATTTTGAGTTTGTGAAGAGAGACCCCGTCATTCGACGGGGTGACAAGTTTTTCTTTGTGGTAACAAGTTTTTCTTTGTGGTGACAAGTTTTTCTTTGTGGTGACAAGTTTTTCTTTGTGGTAACAATTTTTTTTGTCACCCCGACGAATTACGGGGTCTTCACAAGTTATTTCTTACTTTCTTTCGCAAATTCACGAATTGTTTTTTCTACCGCAGCAACAATTTCTGCTGAAGTTTTTTTTGCAGCAAAATTATTGCTAATTTCTTGCACAATTGTTGATCCTACAATTATTCCATCCGCGCCAATTTTAGAAAATTCTCCAGCTTGTTTTGGCGTTTTAATTCCAAAGCCAATTGCAATTGGGAGGTCAGAAACTTGACGTAATTTTTGCAAGTTCTTTTTATTTTCTGAAATGTCGGCAGATCTTGTACCAGTAATTCCCAGCATTGAGATTAAATATAGAAATCCGCCAGCATTTTTAGCAATTTTTTCCGCGCGTGTTTTGGTTGTTGTCGGCGCGAATAGGTGAATTAAATCAAGATTTGTTTTTGAAATTTGAGATAAAATTTCTGCCTCTTCTTCAAGCGGCAAATCAACAATTAAAATGCCGTCAATGCCTGATTTTTCTGATTCTTTAAAAACTCTATCTAATCCAAATTTAAGCAAAGGATTGTAATAACTCATCAAAATTAGCGGCGTTTTTTGGTCGGTTTTTCTAAATTCTGCCGCCATTTTTAAAGTTTTTTCAAGGGTCATACCGCCAGCAATAGCGTGCTTAGAAGCGTTTTCAATAATCGGACCATCGCCAGATGGATCAAGAAAAGGCACGCCAAGTTCAATAATGTCGGCACCAGCTTTTGGTAAAGATTTTAGAATTTCCAAAGATGTTTTAAAATCAGGATCGCCAGCGCAAATATAGGCAACAAAAGCGCATTGTTTTTTGGCTTTTAATTCGACGAATTTTTCTTTTATTCTCTTCACAATTTTTCTCCTAAATATTGGGCGATTGTGTTCACGTCTTTGTCGCCACGACCAGAAAGATTCATGATAATCACTTGGTTTTTCTTCATTTTTTTTGCCAATTTACAAACATAAGAAATGGCGTGAGAAGATTCTAGCGCAGGAATAATTCCTTCGGTTCTGCATAAAAGTTTGAAACCTTCAACCGCTTCTTCGTCAGTGGCGCTAACATATTCAACGCGTTTTTGGGAATGTAAAAATGCATGTTCTGGGCCAATTCCTGGATAATCTAAGCCGGCTGAAATTGAGTGAGCATCTTGAATTTGTCCGTCATCATTTTGCAAAAAATAAGTTTTGTTTCCATGCAGAACTGCAACGCTGCCCTTAGCAATTGAAGCTGAATGTTCTTTAGTGTTTAATCCTCTTCCCGCAGCTTCAACGCCAAACATTTTGACTTTTTTATCTTTCAAAAAATGGTGAAATAAACCAATTGAATTTGATCCGCCGCCAATGCAGGCAACCAAAGCGTCGGGCAATTTTCCCTCGATTTGTAAAATTTGTTTTCTGGCTTCTTTTCCGATAATTGAGTGAAAGTCGCGAACCATTGTTGGGTAAGGGTGAGGGCCAGCAACTGTGCCTAGAAGATAGTAAGTGTCTTGGGCATTTGAAATCCAGTCGCGAAGAGTTTCGTTAATGGCGTTTTTTAAGCTTTGCGAACCAGAAGTGACGGGCACAACCTCGGCTCCCAAAAGCTTCATGCGAAAAACATTTTGAGCTTGGCGCTCAACATCTTTTGCGCCCATGTAAATAGTACAGGGAAGAGAAAAAAGAGCGCAAACTGTGGCGGTTGCAACACCATGTTGACCAGCTCCAGTTTCAGCGATGG
>CAYVKI010000069.1:0-4976 GCA_964452075.1 uncultured Rhizobium sp. | reverse complement strand
ATTTAGAAATTATTCAAGAACGTTTAGAGCGCGAATTTGATTTAGATTTAATCACAACTGCGCCTTCCGTTATTTATAATGTTCATCTAAATAATGGCGGCGGAATAATTCACATTCACTCACCAGCAGAAATGCCCGATCCAGTGAAAATTGATTTCATGGAAGAACCTTGGATCAAAGCCACAATCATGACTCCCGACGAATATTTAGGCTCAGTTTTAGATCTTTGCACTCAAAAACGCGGCATTCAAAAAGAACTTTCTTACGTCGGTGATCGCGCCATGTTAGTTTATCGCTTGCCTTTAAACGAAATTGTTTATGACTTTTACGATCGCTTAAAATCTTGCTCGCGCGGTTATGCAAGTTTTGATTGGGCAATGGATGGTTACGAAGAAAGCCAATTGGTAAAATTAACCATTATGGTAAATGGCGAACCAGTGGACGCACTTTCTTTCATCACACACAAAACTCGTGCCGAAAGCCGTGGCCGCGCAATTTGCGCCAAGTTAAAAGATTTGATTCCAAAACAAATGTTTAACATTGCCATTCAAGCAGCAATTGGCGGCAAAATTGTGGCGAGAGAAACAGTAACCGCAATGAGAAAAGACGTGACCGCAAAATGCTACGGCGGCGACATTTCAAGAAAAAGAAAACTTCTTGATAAGCAAAAGAAAGGTAAGAAAAAAATGCGCGAAATCGGCAACGTAGAAATTCCCCAAAGCGCATTTTTAGCGGCTTTGAAGTTGGATGAGAATTAAAAAAATTATAGTTTATGCCACAAGAAGAATTAGAAAAAAAACCTTGGTTCGTTGAAACTGATAGAGAAGCTAATAATGCTTTTGGTAAAGACAAAAATTTCCCAATTGCTTCACCAATTTTTAGTTTAGAGAAGTATAAACTTCAAATTGAAGATGAAACATTGTTTAAAGATAATTTCCTATTTTATCAAAAAATCCGAGGTGATGGAGCTTGTTATTTTAACGCTTGTTTGGCGGGAATTCTGAATAAATGTGTAAATAATCCAGAGAGATGGGGTCGTTTTAAGCAGAATTTGATTGATAACGATTGCAAAAAATTTGCCAATAAAATTTGTCAAGAAGGTGGGGCTCCCTCACGCCAGAGAGTAAATGATTTACTGCAAGCTAGAGGTGACGAAAATATTGTCAGGCAACTTAGTGAAAAACTTTTAATACCTCAGCATGAGGTTTTTATAAAAAACGCAATTGAAGAAATAAAAAAGCAAGGAAGCAGATTTGAACAACTTGATACCGATACAAAAAACTATCTTGAACAACTATATCCAAAATTCATAAGAAATGAGCTAACTAATTCTCAACAAGAAACTCTTAGCAATGATGCTAAAAGATATCTCAACTTCCTCAAACTACTTTACCAAAAGCAACAAGCCATTAATCTGTATGGAAGATACCCTAATGATTTATCATCCTTTTACTACGAATCAGATCTAGAGAAAATTATAGAAACATTATCCGATGGTTTAAACTTAAAATTTCAACCATTAACTGCAGATAATTTTCTTCAAACGGCAGCAGGAGCTAGTATTGATTTTAAAGATCCCCAAACGGTATTTCTCTGGAACGGAGACGGCGTAACGCATTTCGATCTTCTTTACAACTCTACTGATGAAGAGCTAAATAATGATATTGTAATATCAAGAAGTCTTAAACAAGAAACCTCATCAACAGAGCTTACTGATGAAGAATCTGAGAAAGTAAATTTATATTTATCAGATTTAGGTGAAGAAGATAAAGAGTTCAAAGATTCTTTAAAAGAGATGTTCAGAAGTGAAGAACATTCAGAACTAGATAAGAGATTTATTTTTGAAATCATTAAATCTTATGAATCGAGCAAGAATCTTGATAACAAAGAAGCTCTTGAAGCAAAACGTAAAGAAATAAACACAAATACTTCACAACATTCTCTTGCAGAAGAAGATCGAAAGTCATTTGGAGAATTTGCAACCAATGAGTGTTTGCGAATCATTGGATCAAAAGGAGAAGTTCCAGAAGATTTTGTTCAATTAGCCAAACTTTCTCTCGCCTTCGATAATAGAACTGGTTTTGAAAATAGAGGTTTAATAATGGAAGCCGCACTACATGGAAAACCAGAATTCATAACTTTTCTAAAAGACACCGGGGAAAATTTTGCTAAAAAAGACCCATACTTCGATAACACACCATTAATTTGGGCAATTGCAAATGCTAATAATCAATTTGCTTATGATTTGATTGAACTTGGTAAAGCAGATCAAAATGTTGCTCTAGAAGTAGATCACATGTCGCAACCAGGCACAACAGCTCTTCATCTTGCGGCAGCAAAAGGCTATTTAACTATGGATTCTGGCGGTAAAAAAGTTGGAAAAACTAACTCAGAATTAGTGCAAAAATTAATTGAGATTGGAGCGGATCCAAATATCACAACCTCAGACTCAGAAGGATTTACAGCTCTTGATATTGCTGTTGCTAGAAGAAATTATGAAATGGTAGAAAGTATTTGTGATTCGGAAATTATTAATATTAATACATTAAAAAATTCCCTTTTAATCTTAAACAAAACATATGATCGAAGCTCTGCTCTTGTTAGAAAATTAACTGGTGGTAATGGGGCTTTTTTAGAAATAGACAAAAATGTTTTCGATAACGAAGAAGAAAAGAATAAAATTAAAAAAATCATCACTAATAAAATTGAAGATATTCTAAGAACTCATGAAGAATTTTATTCTCAAAATGTCTTAAGTTCTGAAGAAGAAGTCTCAGATTCTCACGCATGGTTTTTTAATTTTAATCCAAAAGAAATCACCCCAGAAAAAGAACCTCCTCAAACCAAAATTACAGTTATATCGGTTGAGCCTGTCGTTTCTAATCGACAAAGTGTTTGGCTTAAAGATGATAGACGTGGAAATAAGTTTAGGGTGATTGATGGAGTTTATGAAAATGAAGGTGGAGATAATAATTATTATCAAACGGACATCGGACGAACATTTATTGGAATTTTGCAGAAAATTGCTAAAGGAGAAAAAGGAGAAAAAGGAGAAAAAGACTTAACAACCGAGCAATTTTTGGCGATAATTGATTACGCTAAAAAAAATGGCGGCGTCACCAATAAATATAACGCTAGTTCTCAAAAATATTCAGATAATGAAATTTCTGAATTAAAAGGAGTTGATGCGCAGCGAGCAAAAAGATTCTCAGCAAGATTTCAGGAAGAATGTAGAAAATGCGGAATTTACACTGGGCGCGAAGGAGCGAATGTAAAAATGGTTGGGCTAAGACTTACTTTTATTCCGGATGATGTGGTTGATGTGTTAAAAAACTTAGAATCAGAAGGAAGTAAATGCATAGATTTTTCTAGCAAAGTTAAAGAAATACAAGACCTCGTGAACAAAAAAAATATTACGCAAAAAGCACAAACATTAAAATCATAAACTTATACTCTTTAAGCGTGATTTGCGACAGTGCCCTTAAGCGTTATTGGGAGTTGAAAAGTTAAATCGCTGCTAATTTTTCAATCAACCTAGTAAAAAAACTGCTTTTGGTTTCAAAGCCATCTTTGATTTTTTCTTTTAAATGCAGGTTATACAAAAACACCAACATGCCTAAAGAGCAAGAATGTGTTGGGTTGAGAATTTCTGATGCCACGCCGTCCAAACGATTTGGATAGCCAATTCGCACGTTTTTTTCAAAAATTTCTGATGCTAATTTGTCGATGCCAATAATTGAGGTGACGCCGCCAGTTAAAACGATATTTCCCAACTTATAAATCGGAATTCCCGACTTTTCTAAAACCGCTTTTACTGATTCAAAAATTTCTTCGAGGCGCGATTGAATTATGTCGCGCAACTCAGAGCGAGTGATTTGAATAAGCTCCTGACTTTCGCCATCATCAAATTTCATTTTTATTACTTCGCGTTCTTCAATTGGCGTGATTAACAAAGAACCATTTAGGTTTTTGATTTTTTCTGCCGCATCGAAATTAATGTTCAAGATGGTTGAGATGTCTTTTGTAATGTGAGATCCGCCAAGGGGAGAATTGCCAACATGAATTAATTTTCCCTCAAGAATAATTGAAAAAGAAGTTGAGCTGCCGCCAATGTCAACAAGCAACGCGCTTAAATTCATTTCGTTATCTGAAAGACAAGAAAGACCAGAGGCGTAAGGCTCAACAACATAATTATTAACCGAAAGCTGACATCTTTTTAGGCAATTTTCGATATTGCGAATTGTGGTTTGCGAAGTTGAAACAACGTGAAATTTGGCATAAAGTGTTTCGCCAGACATATAGCGCGGATTCACCACCGGAGAAGAATCATCAATGCGATATTGCAGCGGAATTAAATGAATTATTTCGCGGTTATTTTTTTTAAATTCTGCCCGAACTTTAGCGGCGAGACTTGCGATATCGGAAGCCTTAACAACGTCTGAAGAAATTTTGGTGCTAACTTCTTTGCGAGTTGATGTCACTTGACTTCCAGAAATTCCGATCAACAAACGATCAATGTTAAAACCCGCCATTCTTTCGGCTTCAGAAACAACATTGGTAATTGATTTTTGGGCTAAACGCATGTCAGAAATTGCACTGGCTGTGATGCCGCGAGATTCTTTGTGACCATAACCAATAATTTTTACATCTTCGCCTAAAATAGACGCAATCATACACACCAATTTTGACGAACCCATGTCAAGACAGGCAACTATTTTTCCTTTTTTAAAGTTTTTAGACATGAAGAAGGCGATAAGAAAATTTATATTTATGGCACTGTCGCAAATCCGCTTTTGCAAAAAATTTTTAGGCAGTTTGTTTTTTGGCGACGCAGTGGATACAGACATCCATGAGGAGCCAAAAAACAAACTAACGACACAAATCGATTTATCGATTTGTAACTCGCGCAAATAAAAAATAGAAAAAAATTTGCGAGTAAAATTTGAAGCAAAAGACAGGATTTGCGACAGTGCCTT
>CAYVKI010000068.1:4721-5071 GCA_964452075.1 uncultured Rhizobium sp. | reverse complement strand
GTTTGAATTTATTTTTATATGTTTTGCAAATTTAAAAATTTAAAAAAAATGAAATTTATTATTCTTTATCGCAACATTCTTCCCGAAATCGATTCATCTGCTTTTGTAGCACCAAACGCTATTCTTTCAGGCAATGTTAAAGTTGGAAAAAATTCAGGAATTTGGTATGGATGCGTTTTGCGTGGCGACGTCACTAAAATTGTGATTGGCGACAATACTAACATTCAAGATAACTGTGTTTTTCATGGCACGAGACCAAATCATGCACAAAATAAAACTGGATCAGAAGGTGCGCCAGTTATAGTTGGAGATAATGTTGCGCTAGGTAAATATAATAGCATAGGGTGTTC
>CAYVKI010000068.1:0-4711 GCA_964452075.1 uncultured Rhizobium sp. | reverse complement strand
TGCGTAATTGAAGATTTTGCTTTTGTTGGCATGGGTTCGGTTGTTATGGATTTAGCTCGTGTTGAAAAATATGGCATGCTTGCGGCGGGTGCGGTTTTAACTCCAAAAAAAGTTGTAAAAACTGGGCAGATTTGGGCGGGAAATCCAGCAAAATATTTTCGCGATATGACGGAAGAAGAAAAAGCATATATCAAAATTTCGGCGGATAATTACGCGGAATTAGCGCGAGAATATAACAAATAAACTTATACTTCTTCAGCAATTTATGCTTCTTTAGCTAGTCCTGACTTATTTACCGTAAATCCATGTTTCGTTGGTCAAGCTTTTCGAGACCTGATTTATGAACTCATGATTTCTCTACAATTTCGACCAATGAAACATATACCAAAAAACAAATCTATACTCCCACTCTTTTTCTTTGTCACCCCGTCTTCATGACGGGGTCTAGCGGGATTATTTTCCAGACCCCGTCATGAAGACGGGGTGACAATCTAAGAGTAAAGATTTGTAGTTTGGTATAATTAAATTCTAAATCAAAAAAGTGACCTTAAACAAAAACCAGAAAAGTTTCTACGAGATAATCTTTATAGTTTTGACGGCTGCTTTTGTTGCGGCTTTGGTTTTAAAATATGGCGATGTTTTTTTTGAGTTAGAAATTGCGGCTAAAACCAGATTATTAGAAAATCCAAAATTAGTTTTTATTTTTACTCCAATTTTTTTCTGGTTTTCGGCATATATTTGTCGCAAATATGCCCGCAACTCATCTGGAAACACATCTAATCATATTGATGCTTCGCTTCTTCGTTTAAAGAAAAATCCCGAATCTTTAGGAAAATTATCAGGCAAACTAAATTCGCGTTCAGTAATCGTAAATATAACCAGCTCGCTACTAGCAACATTTGGTGGTGGAGCTTTGGGAAGAGAGGCTCCATCGGTTTATATGTCGGCCAGCATTTTTGCAGTTGTGGCACAAAAACTTAAAAAAATTTTACCAAAAATTAATTTTGAATCATGGATTTTTGCCGGAAGTGCCGTTGGTTTTGCAATTGCTTTTCACGCGCCGATTGCTGGATTTGTTTATGTGGTGGAAAAGTTATTTTTGGCAAAGGCGAGAAATTTTCTAAACGATATTTTTTGGACAGTAATTGTGCTTTTTGTAGTGATTTTTGTTTTGCATCAATCCGAGCCAATCTTTTTTGTTCATAACCTGCAATTTTGGTTTGGATATGAAGTTTTAGTAATAGCATTACTTGCGATTTTTTGCGGTGTTTTGGCTTTGTCATTTAAGCATATTAGCATTTTTCTTTATGGAAAAATTGATGGCATAAAGTCAAATTTTTGGCATGCAATTCCAATTCTGGCAGGAATTATTGTTGCGGTGGTTAGTATTTATGGCGGGGTTTATTCTTTTAGTGGTGGAATTCAAACTGCCAGATACGCGCTTTCTGATGAAGGAATTCTTCTTTCTTACAACGAAGTAATCGCCCGAGTTATTAACACGGGAGTCACTTTTATCTCGGGTTGTGCTGGTGGTTTAGTTGCTCCAGCAATTGGAATTGGCGCAGGAATTGGTTCAATTTTTAGTAGTTTGATGACCACTATTGATCCAAGAATATTCATTTTGAGTGGCATGGCGGCATTTCTAAGCCCAATTCTTGGAATGCCATTTGCAGCGGCAATGGTGATTCTTGAAACCTCAAGTCAGCCAATTTTGGCTTTTCCATTTTTATTTTTTGCTTCTGCGTCAGCATTTTTTGCAGGAAAAATTGTTAACAAAATTTACCTCAAAATCAAAAATAATGTCAGAATTTTTTAACCAAGAGCAAATTAATAAAATAGTTTCTATTGCATCAAAAGCTGGTGAAATAGCGGCTTTAGCTTTTAAAGAGAAAAAATTCACCGTCACTAGAAAGGCCGATAATTCTCAAGTGACATCTGCGGATATTGCGGTTAGCAAATTTTTACATGCCGAGTTAACAAAAGAATTTCCAGAAATTCCGGTTATTTGCGAAGAAGGCGAGTTGCGTGATATTTCTGGAGAATTATTTTTCTTGATAGATCCAATAGACGGCACTTCTAGCTTTGTTTCAGATAGTTCAGAATTTGCGGTTAATATTGCTCTGGTTAAAAACTCTACTGCGATATTTGGTTTAATTTATGCCCCTGTTTTAGACGGAGGAAAAATGATTTTTTCCAATCATAAAAACCGCGTTATTTTACGCCATTCTTGCGGAAAAGAGGAAGAAATTAATCCAGTTAATCATGATATGTCGTCGCTACGCATTGTCACTAGTGCGCGCACTAAAGAAGCGGATATCAATAATTATGTTGTCCAAATTTATCCAAATTCTCAAAAAATTTTCTCAGTAATTAGGCTTTCTTCGGCAATAAAATTTATTCATTTGATTGAAGGCAAATCGAACCTTTATTTACATTTTCGTCCTTCAATGGAATGGGATACTGCAGCAGGTCAGGCGCTTGTTGAACTTATTAATGGTAAAGTAAAAACCTTAATTTCTAATCAGGAAAAAATAAGTTTTGGTGAAAGTTTGAATTATAGAAAAACAGGTTTTACCAATGGTGGTTTTGTAGCAACGATTTTTGACTTTTAATTATGGTAAAAAAATTTACAGCAAATTGTGATTTTGGAGGACAAAAATCTCCCGTAACACTTTACGTTGGAGATCCAGCTCCCAATTCGCCTCATCCTCTTAGTTTTCAAAGCAAGTGGTTGAGTCAAACTAAAGGCGGAAACATTCCTGCGGATATTATGGATTCATTTGCAAAATTGGCAGATATTGCTTTGAAAAATCGCGTTTCATTTGAAGAACTTTGCGCTTACGTGATTGAAGAATTGAAATCATCAGGAAGTTTAGAAAAAGATCTAAAACAAGGAAATTCACTGGCGGAAAATTCAGATACTAAAAACAAATAAAAAGAAAAAATGAAAAACAAACATATCGCCGTTTTGCTTGGTGGTTGGAATTCAGAAAGAGAAGTTTCTCTTCGTTCTGGAGAAGCGGTTTACCAAGCTCTTGTCAGCCTCGGATATAAAACAACAAAAATTGATTTTTCTCGCAAAATTTTTGAGCAATTACAACAAGTAAAGCCCGATTTGGTTTTTAACGCGCTTCACGGACAATTTGGTGAAGATGGTCGAATTCAAAGCGTTTGCGATATTTTAGAAATTCCCTACACGCATTCTGGAGTTTTGGCTTCGGCGTTATGCATGGACAAAGTTTTGACTAAAAAAGTTTGTTCTACAGTTGGAGTAAAATCTCCAATTCATGAAATTCTAAAAAAAGGTGATGACGTTAAAAATGCAGCAAAACTTGCGGCAATTGGCAGTTCTTTTGTAATCAAGCCAATCAACGAAGGATCAAGTGTTGGAGTTGAAGTAATTTTGCCTGATACAAATTTCGATTTTTCTAAATATGAATGGAAATATGGCGATGAAATTATCGTCGAAAAATATTTAGCGGGTCAAGAAATTCAAGTTGCGGTAATGGGTGGAAAGGCTTTGGGCGCAATTGAAATTCGCCCTCACGGTCTTTTTTATGATTACACATGTAAATACACCGCCGGAATGACCGACTACATTATGCCAGCTGAAATCAGCCAAGAAAAATATTTAGAAGTTCTAGAATTGGCAGAAAAATGCTATGAGGTTGTAGGATGCAGAGGAATTAGCAGAATTGATTTTATTTTAAATAATAAAAATGGCGGTGATAATAATTTTTACTTGCTGGAAGTAAATACACACCCCGGATTTACTGCAACTTCATTGGTGCCAAAAATTGCTAAACATGTTGGAATTTCTTTTGAAGAAATTGTTGAATTTTTGCTTAAAGAAGCGTGCATCGGATGAGTGAAAAAATCAGAAATTTTTTTCTTACTAATCAATTTTCTAAAAAAGTCAGAAGCTTTCTGCATAATGTTTGCAAGCCAATTGCAATCAAGATCTTGTTGGTTTTAATAACGGTTTTGATTTTGGTTTTGGTGGTTCTAAAACTTTTTAAACCAGTTTATCTTGAGAAGGCTTCAAGAAAAGCAAATTTCTATTTTCTGCACTACCTTCATCTCGATAATAAAAATTATGACCAAATTAACATTAGCGGCAATAATCACGTTTCTAAAGATCAGGTTCTTGAAATAGTAAAAAATGTTCAGGCCGAAATTACTAAAAACGATTCCGAAGATTATAAGCCTTTAATTGAAATTTTAGCGAAGCGCATAAAGTCTGAATTGGCGTGGGTTCAAGACGTTATTATCACGCGAAATATGCCAAATACTCTAAACATTATAATTTCAGAATATGTGCCAATTGCGATTTGGCAAAATGACGGAGAAAAATATTTAACCGACAAAGAAGGAAATCTCGTGCCTTTTGAAGATTTAGAAGAGTTTCAAAACATGGTGATTTTGTCTGGAAAAAACGCCAATTTTAATGCAAAATCTTTAATTAACATTTTTGCCGCCAACCCCGATTTAAGTGCGCAAGCCTATTCAGCAACTTGGGTTTCTAACAGAAGATGGGACATTAGATTTGAAAATGGTTTATTAATTAAATTGCCAGAAAAAAATATTTCAAACGCTTGGAATAGTTTAGTAAAAATCTACAACATGCCGGGATCAATTTTGGGACTAAAAATAATCGATTTGCGAATCGCTGATAAAGTTTATCTTGAATATGATGATTCGGTGATAAAAG
>CAYVKI010000067.1:0-6302 GCA_964452075.1 uncultured Rhizobium sp. | reverse complement strand
TAATGTCGAGTTTTATCGCTTCAGAAAAACTAATAATTGCGTTTAGCGGGGTTTTTAACTCGTGAATTATGGAGTTGAGGAAGTCTGATCTGGAAGTTTCTGTGGTATCGTTTTCTACTTTCTTAGCTGAAATCTTTTGCACTTCAACTTCGGCAGAAGATGAGTTTTTTTGCGAATAGTTTAAAGCTTGATCTCTTATCCCAAGAAATTTTCTTAGAGAAAATGGTTGGCTGTGTTTTTGAACTAATTGCATTGATGTGAGAAATATTTATTAGATAAATACTATTCAGGCATCAGGAAAATATAAGTTCAAATTAGTTATAATCGGGTTGTCATAAAAAAAACTCATGACTTAAATTTTCTTAATAAAAACTCAGACTAATATTTTGTACCTACTTAATGTCCAAATTCATCATAAAAAATTTTACCAGTAGATTAAACTATTACTTAGATAGAATAAAGCCGGGCGCATCTGTTATTTACAATAGGCATTTTACCACAGATTTTTCTGAACCTATAAAGTTTACGCATGTTGTCAATCTACCAATGGACGCGACATCAAAATTATCAGAAGTACTGCTGCCAAAATACAAAAAACTCAATCTTCTGCAATCTTTAGATCTAAAATTTCCGTGTGTCATGCAAACTAGAGCAATGGATGTTGAGGTATCTGAGGCGGATAAGCTAGGTCAATTTATTATCGCTAGTAAAGGCGACGTAACGGTTCATTACGGCAATACCGGTATATCTCCCTCAGCCTCTGCTAAACCAAAAGATTTGCTCAAGTACCAATTGGAAATACCCAGAGAATCTTTAGGAGTTTTGGAGACCAAGCACCACACGCCATTTTTTATCGAAGCCAGAGATCCAGAAAATACATTTGTAGTGGTATGTTCTGATACTGTGAAAATTCCAGAATATGATGTAGAAGAAATCAAGAAAAGGTGCTCCATGAATTGTAAAATGGAGTTGGGAGAAGATCTGATGAATATCCTATCTACCTTATCACGAGATAGAATTCTTAATGATCCAAATCGAGAGAGTTTTTATGAAGAGACAACGTTGGTCATTAGAAAGCCATCGTTTAATTTGAACAGTAGTGCTACTTACATGATTTTTAAGGATGATGAAATAGAAAACTCAACAAGTTCTCATTACCATCCCGGAGATAGAATATTAGAAGTTTTTACAACAAATAAAAAGTCTGGGGTTGTGCTAAATTTTTGCGGAATAAACGAAAATCCTGAAAATAGAAAAGATTGCGAGGTACATCTAGACTTTCCGCCAAACTCTCTAATAACGGTTGAGTTCCCAGCTTATTGCCACCATAAATTTTATGGGGATTTTGTATGTGTTAGTATTCATCCTCAAGATGGTCCAAACATTATAGATGCGGTAAAAAGAGGAACTTTGCCAAAAGGTTTTTTAGAAAGTGCTACAGTTTTTTCTTCTACAGAAAAAGAAAGTCAATGGACGCTAAACGCGCCACAACAAAACACTTCTCAAGATAATGATAAAAAACAATCTAGAGACAGATGACCACTCCTGACATAATCGCATCATTTGCTGCCTTCTTCACAATGCTTGGATATGTGCCTCAAGCTGTTAAAACCATTAAAACAAAAGATACTCGCGGAATCTCATTTTGGATGTATTTATTCTCAATTATCGGCGTAATTCTTTGGTTAATATTTGGACTAATGATTAACAATATGCCGATCATTTTCAAAAACATCGCCGTCATTATTTTGGGAGGGACGGTGTTGTGGATAAAAACATTACATATTTTTAGAAATGATGAAGAAGGTCTGAGAAAAATAAAAATTCTTAGAAAATTTTTTCGTAAGAAAAATTGAGAATTTTAACCATCATTCAAATTTAAGAATCGCAATCAAAATCTTAACCGCAAATAAACCATGCTGCTCAAACAATTTTATTATAAGCGTAATCGTATCCAACAACTTAAAGGTTTTTACTACACGGTTCAAAACAGAAGTATTTCAAAAGCAGCAAAGAAAATGGGGTTAACGCAGTCAGCGGTTACTCTACAAATTCAGTCGCTGGAAAGAGATTTAGGAGTAAAACTCTTCATAAGAGATAAGCAAAAAATTACTTTAACTCCCGAAGCAAAAACACTTTACGCTCAATCTGCTCACTATATTTGCGGATTAGACGAATTATTTGAAAGTTTCATAAAAAATGTTCGCGGCAAGAATTCTAATATTATTGACATAGCCAGTAATCATGCGGGAATTTCGTATATTTTGCCGAAATATATTAAAAAATTTCACTCAGAAAATCCGAGTGTAAAATTTAAAATTAGAAACCTGCCTTTGAATGAAGGAATGAAGCGTCTTGTGAATGATGAGATTGATATGTTTGTTTATCCAATGAGCAAAGATGAAATTCCAGAATATCTCGATTTTATTCCAGTGGTTCAATATCAACCAATTTTGCTAACAAAGACTAATCATCCTTTGGCGAAAAAGAAAAATCTAACCCTAAAAGATGTTTCGAAGTTCGAATTGGTTAGAATTGATCCAAAATTAATCACACTTCCAGCTTTTGAGGAAATTATAAAAGTTCACGACTTGCGCACCAGTTTTGAGTTTGAAATGTCTGACTGGGAAATACTTAAAAAATTTGTTAGAGCCGATATTGGCGTGGCAATAATTTCTGACATTATTTTGGAAGATGGAACGGACAACGATCTAGTGGGAAAGCCTTTGTTAAACTATTTTCCCAAGATGACCTATGGTATTTTGATCAAGAAGGGAAAAGTACAAAATAAGTTAATCAAGGATTTTACTAACTTACTGGCAACAAAAAAACTTCTTAACGCTCATAGATAAGAATTATCCCAAATCCGTCATAGAAATTTGGGCAAAATTTTACTTGACTTGCGGCTTATCAAAAATAGTTTGCGCCCCTCTTTTATACCATTTTCTAAATACAGGTAATTTATGGCTGGAAAACCAAAAGCATCGAAATCAAAAAGAAATTCAATTTTGTTCAAGTTAGTTAGCAGCGCAGGCACTGGTTTTTTCTACCTTGCACGCCGCAATCCGAAACAAAAACAAGAAAAAATGTTATTTACAAAATACGACCCAGTCGTTCGTAAACACGTAGAATTTAAAGAGCAAAAGCTTTCAAGCTAAAGCTCTTAAAGGAAAAGGCGGACTGTTAGTCCGCCTTTTTTTTGTCCAAAAATCAACCTCAACATAAAATGCTCACCTCTCTTACTTCTCAGATTATTGAAACCGTCGAAAAAGCTGCAATTTCTTGCTACGACTGGATTGGTAAAGGCGACAACATGGCAGCAGATGCTGCTGCTGTTAAATCGATGCGCGAAACTTTAAACCAAATGAATATCAGTGGCACAATCGTTATTGGCGAAGGCGAACGCGATGAAGCCCCAATGCTTTTCATTGGAGAAGAAGTTGGAAAAGGCGGAATGGAAGTTGACATTGCCCTTGATCCACTTGAAGGAACAACAATTTGCGCCAACGCTGGCGAGTCTTCTTTGGCAGTAATTGCTTTTGCTAAAAAAGGCGGATTCTTGCACGCTCCCGACGTTTACATGGAAAAAATCGCCGTTGGCTCTGGTCTTCCAGAAGGTGTGATTGATCTCGACAATTCACCAAAAGTAAATTTGGCAAATATCGCTAAAGCTAAAAAATGCGACATTTCTGATTTAACCGTAATGATCTTAGAACGCACACGCCACAACGAACTTATTGCCAAAGTGCGTGAAGCTGGCGCGAGAATTCGTTTAATTGGCGATGGCGACGTTGCTGGTGTTATTGCTTGCACCAACCAAACCGCCAGAATTGACGCTTATATGGGAACAGGCGGCGCACCTGAAGGAGTTTTGGCCGCTGCTGGGCTTCGCGTTATTGGTGGGCAAATGATGGGTCGATTAATTTTTGGCGATAATCAAAAACAAATTGAACGCGCCAAAAAAATGGGAATTTCTGATTTAAATAAAAAATACACCGCCTCTGAAATGGCTCGCGGCGACGTAATTTTCGCCTGCGCTGGAGTGACAGATGGCTACATGCTAAATGGCGTCAAAAAATGCAGCGGCAAAATTTTTGTGAACTCATTAATTATGGATTCTGCTGCAAAAAAAGTTATAACAACAACCTCTGAATATTTATAAACATGTCTAACATCCGCATAATTTCGCAATATATCAAAGAACTAAATTTCAATTTGCCGAGCGCGCCGCAAATTTTTTTAAAACCGCAAGATAAGCCAAATATCGCACTTTCAATCGACATCGACGCTAAAAAACTTTCTGACGAAAATTTTGAAATTACCTTAAAAATTGCCGCCGACGCCACCACGGCAGAAGGCAAGTTTTTCGACTGCAAATTATCTTACGCTGGACTTTTCTCACTGCAAAAAATTGAAGGCGAAATGCTGGAACAAATTTTATTAATTTACTGCCCTAACCTACTTTTTCCTTTCTTACGTCGCATTATCACCAACATTACATCTGACGCTGGACTCGCGCCATTAATGCTTGACCCAATTGATTTTGCCGATCTTTACAATCGCAGAAAAATGGCCGCCAACGCAACTCCGATAAGTGATACAAAAAATTAATCATGGGTTTTATGACAAAATATTTGATCGCAATTTTATTCACATTTTTTGGCGTTTCTTCAAACGCTGCCGAACTTTATAAAATTGACTCAACTCACGCCAGCATCAATTGGTCTGCAAACCATTTTGGATTTTCAGATCAATTAGGCAAAATCACTGACGTTAGCGGTCACATAACTTTTGACGAAACAGATCCAAAAAGCAGCTCGGTTGAAGTTCAAATTGGCTTAGGTTCTAATGTGACTGGTCTTGTAAAATTTGACGAACATTTAAAAAGCGTTGATTTTTTTAACGTCACAAAATTTCCAACCGCAACTTTTAAAAGCACTTCCATCACACCTTCAGGAAAAACATTCGCAAAAATAAAAGGTGATCTAACTTTTTTAGGAGTTACCAAGCCCGTCACGCTCGACACCAAACTTATCAAAAAAGGCATAAACCCAATCAATCAAAGCAAAACAATTGGCTTCTTTGCCACCACAACTTTGAAGCGCTCAGATTTTGGCATTAATTTTGGCTTACCCGGCATTTCAAATTTGGTAAAAATCGAGATCAATCTTGAAGCAACCTACATTTCTGGCGAATCTTCAAAGGCTCAAGGAGCCGCGCCAATTCTATCTCAAAATTCTAAAAATTCTGCAGAAGCCATTGCAGAATGGAAAATAATTTCAGAAAAAAGCAAATTAGAATTTAAAGGAATTCGCGAAAAATCTGCAATCACCGGTTCTTTCAAAAAATTTGATGGGCAAATTATTTTCGACAAAAATCAACTACCCAAAAGCAAAATTCAAATTGATGTGGACACTTCTTCAATCGAAGTTTCTTACTCTGAAGCCTTGCCAACCATTCGTGGCTCTAGCTGGCTTTCTGTCACATCATTTCCAAAAGCAACTTTTGTGTCCGACAGAATTATTCTTTTAAGCGACGTAAATTTAAGCAGCGCAAACAATTTAAATGTAAAAGTTATTAACGATTTAAGCAGCGTTCAAACCGGAAAAAACAGCGACGTAAATTTAAAAAATTTGCCAAAACCAAATTCTTACCGAGCCAGCGGAAACCTAACCATCAAAGGCAAAAAAATCCCCGCTTCAATAGATTTTATATTAACCGATTATTCTCCAACCCAAGCCTCAGCAACTGGCAAACTAAATATTAAACGCAGCAGCTTTAACATCGGAGACCGCAGCGTTCAAAGAGCCAACGGCGTGGAAGACGACATTGAAATTAATTTCACAATCAGCGCCGAAAGATAAATTACATCTCTGTCATTTCTTTTTTCTCTCTGTCTGTCACCCCGTCTTCCTATCCGTCACCCCGTCTTCACGACGGGGCCTAAAAAAATACGATTCTAAAATCTCCTACCATGCAGGAATAACTTCTTAAACACCCATACTCCCATCGTCATCCCCGCACAGGCTGGGATCCAGAAAATTTATGCAAGATGAGACTGTCGCAAGACCCAATTTACCTTATAAAAAAACCGCAACCCAAAAAATAATCACTTTACACAAATGAGCATCTTGCAAAAATTTGTTTCACTTCTAGTTTATCGCCCCTCTTTACTTCTTTAACCAAGAAAAGAGTAAAAAACGGCATGAGTCAGCAGATCATCGCCGATCAAAGAAATAAATTATATGGAGAGGTGGCCGAGAGGCTGAAGGCACCTTCCTGCTAAGAAGGTATACGGGTAA
>CAYVKI010000066.1:5455-6347 GCA_964452075.1 uncultured Rhizobium sp. | reverse complement strand
GTTCGCCCAGGCGCGAGTTGTCTTTGAGCGGAGCGAAAAAAGCGACGAAGCGTGGAACGTTACAACAAAAATTTACAAAATGCTAATTTATCGTATTATTTCAATTCTACTTTTCCCATTTCTTGAGCTTTATTTATTTTGGCGGGTTTACAAAGGCAAAGAAGACAAAAAGCGTCTCAAAGAACGTTTTGGCAATGCAACCATTTCTCGTCCAGAAGGACAGATAATTTGGGTTCATGCGGTTAGTGTTGGCGAGGCAAATTCGGCGTTAATTTTGGTGGAAGAATTGTTAAATTATTTTCCTGAAAAGTCGGTTTTATTTACAACCACAACAACCACTTCGGCATCAGTTGTTACATCAAAACTTCCTCATTTTGAAGGTCGGGTAATTCACCAATTTTTGCCGATTGATTCTTATGTTTGTGTGAAAAACTTTTTTGATTATTGGAATCCAGATGTGGCAATTTTTGTTGAATCAGAAATTTGGCCAAACCTCATTGATGTTGCTTATAGGCGCGGTGTTGTGACATTTTTGGTTAACGCCAGAATGTCTGAAAAATCAGCTTCAAAATGGCTTAAGGCAAAACATTTGGGATTTAATATTTTTGATTATTTTTCAGCGATTTTCGCGCAAAGCGAATCTGACAAAGAGCGTTTACAATCTCTAACCAATCGGGAAGTTTTCTGTTTGGGAAATTTAAAATCTCAGGCGCAGCTTTTAAGTTTTGATGAAGCGGAGTTAGAAAAAATTAAAAATCAAATTAGTGGCAGAAAATTTTGGCTTGCCGCCAGCACTCATAAAGGTGAAGAAGAGTTGGTAATTCAAACTCACCAAATGTTAAAAAAAGATTTTCCAGATTTATTGACAATTGTTGTATTGCGTCATCCACCT
>CAYVKI010000066.1:0-5445 GCA_964452075.1 uncultured Rhizobium sp. | reverse complement strand
TAGAGCAGAAGAGGTTAAAACTTTGTTGCAAGGGTTAGATTTTGCGCAACGTAGCCGAAAAGATTCTTTGCAAAACTCTACCGAAATTTATCTTGTAGATACATTAAATGAACTCGGAATTTTCTACCGTTTGGCAAAATTTGCTTTTATTGGCGGTTCTTTGGCAGAGGTTGGAGGACATAATCCTTTTGAGGCAATTAAACTTGGTTGTGGAGTTATTTCTGGACGAAATGTTAAAAACTTTAAAGAGATTTACAGTAATTTAGAGGCAGAAAAAGCTTGCGTAATGGTTGATTCTGTTGCGGCTCTTGCCAAACAGGTTGGAGAGTTTTTAAAAGAAGATTCTGAGCTGCAAAATCTTGTAAATAAAGCTTCAAGAGCGATTTCCGAATCAGAAAATATTGTTGGCGAAGTTGTAGAAAAAATTAGTTTCTTGATCGATTTAGAGAGAGATTTGGTGGAGTATTAATAAAAAATTAAAAATGTTTGAAGAGCAAGAGAGGCAAAATTTAGACTCGCAACTCGAGCAAGTTTTGAAAACAATTCACGACCAGAAAAAGTTAGTCGACGCTTTAACAAATATTAGAAAAACCAATCCGGAAAAAATTTCTTCTGAGAAATTCGAAGCAAAAAATAGTGAACTAAAATCTAGCCTGTCGGAGCTAAAAAAGCTTTTGTTAGCCGGAGCAAATCCGTCGCAAAAATATCGCGTCGAGCAAAAATCAAATGTGGTTAATCAGCCTTTGGAAATAACGCCAATCTCGATTGCGAAATCAGTTGGCGATCAAGATTTGGCCAATTTTATTTCCGCAAAAATTACTCTGCGATCGGTCAATTCACTTATAGAAATAGGACGTGGCACCAAAGATCTCTTGATCGAAAAACAAGAATTAATAGCCAATGACAACGCTTTAAGAACAAGGCTTGAGCAATCACAAACAAACTTCGTTAAAGCTGCGGTTGATCTCTTTTCAAAAATACTCGGTATTTACGGCCAGTCCGATGAAAAACAAAAAGAAGAATGTTTGAACGCCCTAAATCGAGTGCGGCGAGAGGCTTTGTTTCCTCTAATTGGAGATGCCAGAAAATGCCAAGTTAGAGATGAAAATAATAACAAAATGTCCGATTTAGTGAAGACTCACGACGGACTGAAAAACATTTCTCGCTCAACCGAAAAAAACTTAATCAAACAAACAAATCGGATAATCGTTAATCGTAAACAAAAGACGGAAGAGCAGGATTCAATCAAAGAAAAATTGGGCGAAATTTTTGCTCTTTATCAAAAAGTTAGAGATTTGGATTTGGTCGAATATCGGAATTTAGAAAGCCCAGAAATCGGCGAAGTAGAAAACGAATCCCAATTTCTTGAAGAGGAAAATTTCGCTTTAGAAGAAAATAAATCGCTCGAACAAAATGATCTTAATTTTGATTCCAAACCCTCTTCAAATCTATCGGCGGAAGCTGAGGAATTTTTTCCTTACGAAGTAAGACAAAGCCAAATCGCAGCTTTTTTGTCTGGATCACGCATCACCAAATCAATCCAAGATCTTCCGCGTTTTTTACAAAATAAATCACTGAGAATTTTAAACGAATATCCCGATTCCTACGTTGCAATAAAAGGCAGCGCGGCACATCCAAAAAGGCTTCGGGATAAGAAAATTCCCTCCGACCTCGATTTAGAAATAGCAATTTCAGGTATTTCCGATTGGCCAGAAGAAAACATAAAACTTCTAGTTTGCGACTTTATTCCCGACGCCAATTTATCGGACAGAACTCGTTTCCACAAACAAAGAAACGGTGAAATTATTTTTGGCATTAACGTTAAAGATAACGAACTTGGCCTAGATTTGTCGGTTTACGATGCCCGCAATCTTCCCGACCCCGATCTCAGTTGGGCAACTAGCGAAGATATAAAAATATTTTTTGATGCGAACGGCAAAGCCGAAAAAATCGGGCCAATATCTGAGAGCGGATTTCAAATAAATCCTGAAGCGCGTAACCTAATTTTTAGAATCGCTTTCGACAAAACCAAAAACCCTTACATCAATCAAAGCCGCGTTCTACGTGCTTTGGTGAAGTTAAGTCCTCACAATCCAATTGATTATTTGTTCCTTGGTTTAGGTTTAAACGCAGCGCCAACCGAAGCTCATCAAGACGAAATAATAAGAAACGAAATCAATAAATTTTGCGCAGATCACAATCTGCAACAGCAATTAAAAAATGATTTTATTGCGAATCTTTCATGGCTGACAAAAGCGCATAATCTGCAATATTTAAATCCAATTCACATCCAAGAATTTCAACAAACTTACCGAACTTTAGACAGCCTGGTTATTGAATCGGCGCAAGATCAAAAACCAAACAACAACCCTAAAACAGAAAGTTTTAGCGCGCTTTGCGAATCACAAAATGCAAAACAAATCGCACGCGCTAAATCGGTCTGAAATATTTTTTGATTACTTAACAATAATTTTTCCCTGCGCAGTTTTCTGATGGAAATCGCCGAAGAACTTGTATTCACCGGCCTTCAAGCCCTTGATCGGAATGACAATTTTTTTGCCAGCGCCAACTAATTTTTCTTTTTTCAAATCGTTGCTTTCGAACTCTTCCAAAGTTTTGTCAGTGTTTTCAATCACCAGCTTAAAATCTTGATTAGCCGCAACCGCAATTTCTGATGGTTCGAATTTATGATCTTTGATTTGCACTAAAAATTCCGCTTCAGCGGCAAAAGCCGATGACGCGTCGAAAACAAAGAAAATTACAGACAGAATTGTGAATATTTTTTTCATATTTTGGAATTAGATTATAGTTGTATTTGTCTTGACTGATTCAGTTTTGTTGCCACCGGGTCGCGAGTGGTAACCGTTGGCGAAATATTATCTTTCATTTCTTTAAAATATACATCCATCAAACTGCTGTAGTCGAAGATTCCAGCGAATTTCTCATCGTTATCTGGCAAGTATAACATCAAAAGATTTGTCAAACCAACCATTGAATCAGGAAGTTTTTCGAGTCGGTTGTCGTTCAAAATCAAAATTTCCAACGAAGTAAGGTTTCCAAATGATTCAGGAAGTGTTTCGAGTAGGTTGTTGCTCAGATCAAGACTTTCCAACAAAGTAAGCTCACTAAATGATTTGGGAAACGTTTGGAGTCGGTTTTTGTCTAGATCAAAACGTTTTAACCAAGTAAGGCTTCCGATCATCTCTGGCAAAGAAGTTAATCCAAGATCCGACAAATCTAATGACTCCTGATTTGGTTTTTCTGCCTCGATTATTCTAATTTGTGCGACCTCTCTACCTTTTTTCTCCTCATCATCAAGATTGAGATCATTGGCCCATTCTTGTAAATTCATCTTATCTTGATCCGATAAAATATTCGATTTTGTCATTTTCTCTCCTTAATTATTTTTTAAAAAACCCCGCCAAATCGCGCACGTGACAGATTAGTTCTAAATTCAGCTCCGGCAAAGATTTTTTAAGTGCGGCGAAATTTTTATTTTTCTCATTCGCTTTTGGGATCAGGCAATTCTTGAATCCGAGCTTAGTTTCTTCATTTTTAAAATAGAATTTAGTTATTGTTACGACCCCTTGTTGATTGATGGGTTAGCTGCGAAGATTCTTGTGAATTTGGCGTTAATATTGAATCAGGACTTTTTATTTCTTCATTCAAATTAATATCACTAATATCTAGGGTTTCTGAATCCAAAATTTCCTTAACTGAGTTCTTAAAATTCGCCAAATATTTATTTTCAAGAATCTCTGGAAGGGCTTTTTTTAGAATTGTGTAAGCGGCGATTTCTGCGATTTTAGTGTTAATGTTTTTTGGATCTTTTTGAATAAGATATTCCGTAATCTCGTCAGTTTTTTCCTCGCCAAGTTCTTTGTAAAGTAAAGCGCCAGAGCTTCGGTTAATCTTGTTGTCTCCGCAAAACTCCTCGATCAACGCCTTCACCAAACCGCTCAGAGAAATATAATTTTGAGCAATAAACCGATCCGTAAAAATATTAATTCCGGTTGGTGAGCCAGTTAAGTGATCGCCGCCGGAATTCAGAATTGGCGTGCTAATTTTTTCATTAAAAACACCGAACAACGCTTGATCAACCGGTGAATCTTCAAGCAAGATTTGATAAGTAGCGTTTTTAGCTTGAGTGGCAATGTTGGCAACGCATCCATCGCCCAAGCTTCTAATTGCTAAAGCAAAATTATCTAACCCGGCGTTTTTTTCAAAAAGCAGAACTAACAACTGTTTATTGCTTTTGAAAAAATTAGTCAGTTTGTCTTTGTTATTTTCTTTTATCGCCTCATCCAAACCTAGGGCTCTTTCAAAAAAAGAGGCGACATTTTCAGGCGAAGGATCTGGCTCTCTAAGCAAATTTTTAAACTCATTAGCAAAATCCTCTAATTCTTTTGGAGCCTCATTTGGAGAATCTTCTTTGCTTTCTTCGAAGGAATTTTTTGAAAGCAAAATATTTTCCAAAGACTCAGATGCGCCAAATTTAAAGTTCTGAATTTTTTCTTCGCTTAATGGAGAGGCGCCAATTTTTGGAGCAACCCGCGAGTCTAAATAGTCGCCAATAACTCCAACCCGCGGCAAATCTAAATTAGGAACTACGGAGTGTTTTAGCTTCGAAAACTCCTCTTTAGAAACATAAGCAGATTTTTCTGAAGGAGAAAAATTTGCGTCAATTTCTGTGACAATTTCTGGTTTTAAGAGAGAGGCAAATAAAGGTAATTGCTGGTTAATGTCGTAATAAGAAAAAATATCAGAAACCCTCGTATTTTGCGGAATCGAACCGAATAAATCATTCAAAGTTTTTACCCCTTCTTCAGTCACAGAATCTAACAAAGTGTTTTTGTTCAAAGATTCTTCGATGGACTGATATTTCTCACTCAATCGATCTTTTGAAATTTCCAAAACTTCTAATGGCGTTAGTCCAATCTTTGTTTCTAGATCATTTAAAGCTTGAAGAGCGTAATCATCACTTTTTAAAGATTTAACAAATGAAGCTAGGTTTTGTTTGGCTTCACTCAAAGACTGAGGGGATATTACTCGCATAAACTCTCCAAAAGTCTCGCTTTGAAGATTCTCGCTTAAAGGATACAAATCTTTGCAAAAACCACCGATTTTGTCTGCTGGGAGATTTACTGCAGAAT
Source organism: uncultured Rhizobium sp. (assembly GCA_964452075.1). Lineage (GTDB taxonomy): Bacteria > Pseudomonadota > Alphaproteobacteria > Rickettsiales > UBA1997 > UBA2645. The sequence goes on along the minus strand of CAYVKI010000066.1, from coordinate 292 downwards.
ACATGGAGACAATTGTCCAAATATCATAATGAGTGCAAAAAGCTCCGCTTTGAGCAAGAATCACAAGTTTGTCGTACTTAGTATCGGGGTTGGTTTCTTTGTTTAGCCAATTTTTTGCGAGATAATATTTTCTTCGGTAATCGGCAAATAAATCTAAAACACCTTGTAAATCCTCTAAAGTTCTTTCTTCTTTTCTTAGCCAAGCTTTTGCAAACTCAGATTTTCTCGCTTCATTGGTAACAAAAGGTAAGGCATATTGTAAATCCTCTAAAGTTCTTCCGTCTTTTTCTAG
>CAYVKI010000065.1:0-6858 GCA_964452075.1 uncultured Rhizobium sp. | reverse complement strand
TTTATTTGGTCATTGATGCCACTTCGGCAGCAAAATCATTTTCTTTCTTTTCAATTCCTTCCCCAAGGATGAATAGCTTGAAACCGGTAATCTTGGTTTCTCCGTTTTCTTTAGAAAATTGAGCAACCAAATCTTTGATTTTCATCTTATCATCCATAACGAAAGACTGCTCCAATAAAACAACTTCTTCATAATATTTTCTGATACGACCTTCGATCATTTTTTCAATGATGCTTTCAGGCTTACCAGAAGCGCGAGCTTGGTCTTTAAAAATTTCTCCTTCACGAGCAAGTTTTGCTGGATCAACTGATTCAATAGACAAAGCGTCTGGTTTTGCAGCAGCAATGTGCATCGCCAATTTTCTACCAAATTCTTCTTGATTTTCTTTGGTAGCTTTTGATTCAAGAGCAACAAGAACTGCAATTTTACCAATATTGTTTGCAATTGCGTTGTGAATGTAACTAACAACTGTGCCATTAGAAACTTCTAAACTAGCAATTCTTCTGATGTTAATGTTTTCGCCAATAACGCCAATTTGGTTTTTAACCTCTTCATCAACTGAGTGAGAAGCGCCGGTAAAAGTTGCAGCAGAAAGCTTTTCAACATCATCACCAAAATTAAGCGCCATTTTTGCAATAGCGTTGGTAAAATCTTGGAACTTCTGATTACGTGCAACGAAATCAGTTTCAGAGTTAACTTCAACAACCGAAGCTTTATTGCCTTCAATTATAACAGCCACAGCACCTTCAGAAGTAACGCGACCACTTTTTTTACCAGCTGCTGAAAGACCCTTCTTTCTAAGCCAATCGATTGATTTTTCAAAATCATCACCATTTTCGCGCAATGCTTTGTTGCAATCTGCAATTCCGCATCCCGTGGTTTCGCGAAGTTTTTTAATAAGTGCTAAATCTGCCATTTTTTAAAGGTATTAAATATTATTAACTTTTTAAGGAATTTTTCAGAATCTAAAACAAATTTTATAAATTTGGCTCCAATCTTGAGATGTTGGAGCCAAATTTAGCTATTTTTTAGTAGTTGGTTTTTTGGCCGCTGGTTTTTTAGCAGCTGGCTTTTTTTCTATCGAAGTTTTTTCTTCTGACTTTTCAACTATCGCCGCTTTTTTTACGATTTCTTTCTTTGTAACTTCTTTAGCTTTTGAAAAATCTTTTTTTGAAGCTGGTTTTCTTTCAGCTAATTTTTTTTCAGCAGCAGCATTTTTCATTTCTGAAATATTTTCGACACTAATTTTGCTAACATCAATACCAGCAATTGACATATTTTCTTTAGTTCCAGCAATTGCAGCATCTGAGATTAAGCGACAATAAAGTTTGATTGATTTTGCCGAATCGTCATTTCCAGGAATTGGAAAAACAATGCCATCTGGATTGCAGTTAGAATCAAGAATTGCCATAATTGGCACGCCAAGTTTTTTAGCTTCGGCAATTGCTAAAGATTCTTTGTAAGTATCTACAACAAAAATCAAATCTGGAGAACCGCCCATGTTTTTAATTCCACCAAGAGCTTGTTCTAGTTTTTGTCTTTTTCTTTCAAGAACTAGTTTTTCTTTTTTATTATAGTCAACTTCGCTACCAGAGAGACGCTCTTCGATTTTTTTAAGAGTTTTGATTGATTGAGAAACTGTTTTCCAGTTAGTCAACATTCCACCCAACCATCTGAAATTAACATAATATTGACCACATCTTTTTGCAGCTTCTGCAATTGGCTCAATAGCTTGTTTTTTTGTTCCGATGAACAAGATGCGACCGTTGTTTTTTGCAATATCTTTAACAACTTTTAGCGAGTTATGTAAAAGATTGGCGGTTTTGTTAAGATCAATTATACTAACGCCGTTGCGGTTTGTGTGTATGTATTTAGCCATTTTCGGGTTACGACGCATAGTCTTGTGACCGAAATGAACGCCAGCTTCAAGAAGCTGTTTAATTGTAAAGTGAGGAAGTTCTTGTTTAGACATTTTAAAATTATTTTGGTTAAGTAAGCAACAGCGACAAAAATCCACAAAGCCTTGAAAACAAAGCGTTGATGAACACCAAAATGCCACTATCGTTAAAATTGAAACGCTTGAAGAAACATCAAGCGACGGCGATTTTTAAATATCTTAAGCTAAGATTGCAAGACGGAGTTTGATATTTTAAATCGACTGATTTTAAAGTTTATTTTCTTTCCGCTTCATTCAAAAAAACTACAAATGATTATTTTTCCAGCAATTGATTTAAAAAATGGCCAATGCGTTCGTCTTTACAAAGGTGACATGAAACAAGTTACTGTTTTTAATGACAATCCTGCGGCGCAAGCAAAAGAATTTGAAAATTTAGGTTTTAAATTTTTGCATATTGTTGATCTAGATGGCGCAATCGCCGGATCTTCTGCAAACGAAAAATCAGTATGCGAAATTCTAAAATCCACCAACATTCCAATTCAACTTGGCGGTGGAATTCGTTCGATTGAATCAATTAAAAAGTGGTTAGATCTTGGCGTAAATCGTGTAATTCTTGGAACAATCGCCGCCAAAAATCCAGATCTAGTAATTGAAGCTTGTAAAAAATTTCCTGAAAAAATTGTTATTGGAATCGATGCTAAAAATGGCTTGGTTGCAACTGAAGGCTGGGTTGAAACTTCTGAAATTTCTGCGCTACAACTTGCAAAAAAATTTGAAGATTGCGGCGCTGCAGCAATAATTTATACCGACATTTCGCGAGACGGAACTTTATCGGGAGCTGATTTCGAGGGAACAAAAAATCTAGCGCAAAACCTAAAAATTCCAGTAATAGCTTCAGGCGGGATTGGAAATCTAGAAGATATTTTAAAAATCAAAATGCTCGAAAAATATGGCGTAATTGGCACAATTGTTGGTCGCGCACTTTATGATAAAAAAATTTCTGCACAAGATTTATTAAAATCCACAGCAGAAACTACTCTTTCAATAAACATCTAATTCCTAAATCAAATGAAGAAGGACTATTTGACTTTTCTAACCTCATTTTTAAATTACCACCCTTCTCACTTCTCAAAACTAAATCTCCAAACGAAATGCGCTATTTAGCCTTAACCGAAAAAGATCGCAAAGAAATGCTTGCCGCAATTGGCGTTTCTTCAATTAATGAACTTTACGATTCAGTTCCATCAGAACTTTTACTTAAAAAACCAATCGAATCTTTACCAAATCATCAAGGTGAGTTTGAGGTTGAAAAAACCATAACTGAACTCGCAAAAAAGAATCGTACCGCTTCTGAAGGCCCTTTTTTCTTGGGTGCTGGTTGCTACAAACATCACGTTCCATCTGCTGTTGATCATTTAATTCAGCGTTCTGAATTTTTAACTTCTTATACGCCTTATCAGCCAGAAATTTCGCAAGGAACTTTAGCGGTAATTTTTCAGTTCCAAAGCATCATCGCCCTTTTAACCGGAATGGAAGTTGCCAACGCTTCAATGTATGATGGCGCAACTGCAACATCAGAAGCTTGTTTGATGGCGATGAGAATTAAATCTGGTCGCAAAAACATTGCTAATTTAGGCAATATTCATCCCGATTATTTAGAAGTAACCAAAACTTCACTTAATCTTCATGATGCAAAATTAGTTTCAAAAATTGATGAAACTTGCGCAGCCGTTATTGTTCAATATCCAGATTTTTTTGGCGAAGTTAATAATCTTGAAGAAGTTAGAAAACAATGTGACGCCGCTGGCGCTCTTTTAATTGTTATTACCAATGAAATTCTTTCTCTTGGTTTGCTCGAAGCTCCAAAACAAGCCGACATCTGCGTTGGCGAAGCTTCTTCAATTGGAGTTGGTCTAAATTTTGGCGGCCCTCTTCTTGGATTTTTTGCCTGCAAAAAAGAATTCGTCCGTCAAATGCCTGGAAGAATTTGCGGAGCAACAACTGATGTTGATGGCAAATCTGGATATGTTCTAACCTTAAATGCGCGCGAACAACATATTCGTCGTGAAAAAGCAACTTCCAACATTTGCTCAAACCAAGGTTTATGCGCGACCGCTTTTACAATTCACGCCTCTCTTCTTGGTGAAAATGGCTTCAAAAAATTAGCTTTAATTAACCATAAAAAAGCCTGCGATGCCGCAGACAGATTGGCAAAAGTTAGTGGTGTAAAAGTTCTAAATAAAAGCTTCTTTAATGAATTCACCATTGAACTTTCAAAAGATGCCAACGAGGTCAATAAAAAACTTTTATCCAAAAATATCATCGGTGGCTTTGCCATCGGCAACAAAATGATTATTGCTGTAAATGAATTAACCAGCACTTCAGACATAGAATCTTTTGCTAACGAATTAGAAAAAATTTTAAATTAGAAAAAAAATGACTTTCATACCTAAAGAAATCGGCGGATTAAATCACGAAACCGAACTTTTAATTAATCAATCAAATCCTGGAGCTTGCGGAGTTGATTTGCCAGAAATCGCTAATTTTCAGTTAAGAACTGGGCAAAATTCGCGCGGTCAAATTGGTTTACCAGAAGTTAATGAACCGACCGTAATTCGCCATTTTGTGCGCTTGTCGAATCAGAACTACTCAATCGACGCTGGTTTTTATCCACTTGATCTTGCACCATGAAACATAATCCGCGCTTGAATGAAAAAATGGCGCGACTTCCCGGTCTTGCCGACATTCACCCGCTGCAAGATCAATCAACCGTTCAAGGCGCGCTTGAATTGATGTATAATTTGCAAAACTGGCTTGCGACTTTAACAGGATTAGGAGCCGTATCTCTCGCTCCAGCAGCTGGTGCGCAAGGAGAATTTGCTGGAATTTTGGTTATTAAAAAAGCTCATGAGAAAAAAGGCGAAGCAGCAACACGCAAAATCATTTTAATTCCAGATTCTGCTCACGGCACAAATCCAGCAACCGCTTCAATGTGCGGCTTTCAAATCAAGGTTATTCCTTCAGACAAAGAAGGTCTGATTGACGTTTCAGCTTTAGAAAAATTGGTTGCCGAACATGGTGAGGCAATTGCGGGAACAATGATTACCAACCCAAACACTTGTGGTAAATTTGAAAAAAATATCAAAAAAATTGCCGACCTAATTCACTCAGTTGGCGGTTATTTCTATTGCGATGGAGCGAATTACAATGCGATTGTTGGTAAAGTTCGCCCTGCAGACATCGGCGTTGACGTCATGCACTTCAACTTGCACAAAACTTTCTCAACTCCGCATGGTGGTGGTGGACCAGGTTCTGGACCAATTGCCGTTCGTGCCGATTTGGCTGAGTTTTTACCAACTCCTCACGTTGCAAAAGAAGGCGACACTTACAAACTTTATGCTCCAAAAAGCACTTGTGGCAAAGTAAAAGGTTTTAACGGTCAATTTGGAATGCACATTCGTGCCCTAACCTACATGCTTTCTCACGGAGCTGACGGATTACAAAAAGTTGCCGAAGATTCAGTTCTTTCTGCAAACTATATCTTAGCAAAATTAAAAGACTTTTATCACGTTCCATTTACCGGAAACTGCATGCATGAATGTTTGTTAACAGACAAAATTCAAAAAGAAAAAGGCATTTCAACTCTCGATATTGCTAAAGCTTTAGTTGAATATGGCATTCATCCAATGACAACTTTTTTCCCTCTGGTTGTTTCTGGCGCGATGTTAATTGAGCCAACTGAAACCGAAGGAAAACAAACAATTGATGACTTCATAAATACAATGATTTTCATCGCAAAAGAAGTTGAATCTGGTCAAGGAGATAAATTCCACAACTATCCAATTGGAACTCCAAGAAGAAGGTTGGACGACGTTAAAGCAGCTAAAACTCCGGTTACAACTTGGTTTGCTTAAAAAGCGCATCAGTAAATCCAATAGAATTATGCGAATGAAAAAAGCTTACTCTTTGTTAGAACTATCACTCGTTGTCATAATTACTGGAATTTTAATTACCGGTGTGGTCGCTGGGTCTGGTATGATTCGTGCTGCAAAAACTTCTAATGCTCGAATCCTTACCTCAAAGTCACCAACCGTTGAAATTTCTGGTTTGGTTGCTTGGTACGAAACATCTTTGAAAGAATCTTTCAAGAGCAATGAAGCTTTGGAAGGCTCATCCTTAACTGCTTGGTACGATATTAAGCCAGACTCAAATTCAAGCTTCTTTGGTGCAATAAAGAAAAATCAACTTATTAGCTCTAGCTCAGGAACGACTTTTGTAAGCAGCGGAATTAATTCTACCCCAAGCGTAAAATTTGACGGTGCTGCAAATGCTAAATTTGCAATTTCCAACAGCGGATCAACAAGCTTTTACCAAGGAACGTCTTTACAAAATACGGTTTTTTTGGTTATTCGCCCTTTCGCACCAAGCTCAACAACCCAGACCATTCTTGATTCCGGATCTTCTGGTAGCGATACCTCATCAATTAGCATTAAAAATAATGCAATTATTCTAAATGCCGGAACCAATCTTAGTATTGGAGCCACCTTCGCTTCTGGCAATGATTATGTTATTGCCGCCTATTTCAACACCACCACATCTCAAGCTTTCATAAATAATGCTACTACAGCCGTTGGATCTGGCAATTCCGGATCTTACCAACTAAATGGCTTAACTATCGGCACAGATAAAAGTGGAACTAATGGTTTTAGCGGAATGATTTCAGAAATAATTATTTATAACCGCCCCCTAAAAATACAGGAGCGCAAAGATGTTATGAATTATCTGTCTAAAAAATATAAAATCAGCGTTTCTGGATTATAAAATCTAGACCCCGTCATTAGACGGGGTGACAATTGTGGAACGTAGTTAAAATTGTGGAACGTGGCGACAATTGTAGAACGTGGCGGCAATTGTAGAACGTGGTAACAATTGTAGAACGGGGTGACAATTGTGGAAAGGCG
>CAYVKI010000064.1:1875-7027 GCA_964452075.1 uncultured Rhizobium sp. | reverse complement strand
CTCTTCCCATTTCTCATCGTTCATCTTCTCTATAAAATTCTCCAAATACGATTTATCCCCTAATTTGGAGAGGGCGTTTAGAGTGATGGATATATTTTGAGAGTTTCTCGAAGAGGCCACTCCTTCAAACAACTGACTTAAAAACGAGGGAAAGTTGTCATTCCATTTTTTGAGAATATAGTTTAACTGATCTTGATTTGCAGTTCTAATGATAGTCACTGGATTTAAGAAAGGGGATTTCTCATATCTAGAATCTCTGACTAATCCAATTTCTTGACTAGGAAGATAACATATCTCTTCCAGATGGTTCTCTATTATATCCTGCTTTTCTTTTTTTTGTTTAGCTTTATTAATTGATCTTCCTATTTTTTCCCAAGTTATTTCCGACAATCTTGGTCTAGTATTTCTTTGATCACGTGAATTAGATTCTGGCGGTCTTTTCATAGATAAAATAACTTTGGAACCTGTCCTAAGTCTTTTTTAGGACCTGTTATTAGATTAATAAATATTTGTTATAAACAAGCTCACAAGTTCTAAGAGTCTGTTTAGGTTTTTAGAAATCGTTCAAAATCTTTTAATAAGCAATGTGAATGCGATTTCCAAGTTATCCCTTCTCCTCTGCGAGATTTTTGGTCTATTTCTTGGTTTTCTTCTGGCTAAAGTTCTAACGACCTTTTTGATCCTCTGCTCATAAATAAATTTTTAGATTAAAAATAACTTCGATAACGACTTACCGAATTTTTAGTTTGGTATATACCAAGCTACAAATCTTTACTCCCATTTTTTCAAAGTATTTTTGAGTAAAAATTGTGACAAAGAATATAAGCTGTATCAGCTGATACAGCGTTATTCTTCGAACAAATTTTTACCAAAAAGACGAAGAAAAAATGGGAGTAAAGATTTATAATTTGGTATATGCTACAGTGCGCTATAGAAGGCAAAAAAATATTTACGCAAAATCTTCCAAATTAAGTTTCGGACCTAAATCAAAAAAAGCCTCGTCATGCGTTGCCATAATCACCAAACCATCTTCTTTGATTCTGGTTTTGATTAAATCGCGCAGCTTTTCTTTTCCTTCTAAATCAAGATTCACCGACGGCTCGTCCAAAAACCAAATTGTTGACGGACAGGCCAAAAGTTTTGCCAAGATCACACGTTTTTGCCAACCAGCGGAAAGAGTTTTGACTTTTTTATCGGCTAAATTTTCTAAGCCAAAAAATTTTAAAGCTGGTTCAAAAGCTTGTTCTGTAGCGTTTAGGCGTGAATAGAATCTTAGATTTTCGGCAACGGTTAATTCCGATTTTAGAAAATTTTTATGACCCAAAAATTGGCTGTCGCCATTAAAATCATCACGAAAATTTTTAATATTTTCACCACCCCACAAGATTTCGCCAGAAGTTGCTTCAGAAATTCCTGCCAAAATTTTGAGCAAACTGCTTTTGCCGCAACCGTTTTTGCCCTTGATTATCAAGGCTGAATTGATGCTTACCGAAAAACTTAAGCCCGCAAAAATTTTCTTGTCATCTTTAAAAAGTGAAAGATTATCAACCGTAAGCATTTCTTGCCAACCCTCTATTTCATTGATTATTTAGCCAATGTGGAACTCTAAATTTTACGAATATTCCAAGACAAAAAATCCCAAATATCTAGTTTTTTTCTTACACGGCTACGGCTCAAACGGCGAGAATTTGATTAACTTGGCACATGAATTTGAATATGTTTTGCCTGACGCGCACTATATTTCGCCAAATGCCATTGAAGCTTGGGAAGGCGGATTTCCTGACTCTTACCAATGGTTTTCGCTTTATTTGGGAACTGATCGCAAAGCTTTGAGCGAAATTTCAGACAACATCAAAAACTCCAACCAAATTCTCACCAATTTTATCGACGCACAATTGGCGCGTTTCAATCTCAAGCCAAATCAATTATTCATCGCTGGTTTTTCGCAAGGCGGCATGATGGCGATGTATCAAGGCATGACCATGAAAGAAAAGCCTGCTGGCATTATTTCATTTTCAGGAAGAATTGTGCCGCCAGAAATTATCGGCGCCAAAACCCAAACTAAACCCGAAATTTGTTTGATTCACGGCGAAAAAGATTCTGTCTTGCCTTTTGAATGCTTTGTTGAAGCCAAACAAATTCTCAGCGAAAAAGGCATTATTCACGAAGCACATTCTTTCCCAAATCTCGATCACACCATCGACATCCACGGAATTCGTGTTGCGCAGCAGTTTATTAAAAAACAAATTAATTTGATTATTTAACTTTAGTATACTTGTATTAAATCCACATTTTAACCCAAAAATCCAATTTTACTTATGAAAATTGAACAAGAAGAGCTGATAAAAGTTCTATCTGGCTTTAATCCTTGGTGGAAAGGCGATCAAATCACCGACTTATCGACATGGAAAAGAGCGGTTTTTGGTGAATTATATACTTGGATTACCAACCCTCCGGCGCCAAGAGCAACCTTTATTTCTGGCGCAAGACAAATAGGAAAAACCACGCTAATAATTCAGGCAATTGCAGAACTTCTTAAATCTGGAGTTCCTGCCGGCAACATTGTTTACGCTACTTTTGATCATCCTTTACTAAAGCTCGCTGGAATCGAAAAAGTTCTTGAAGCTTGGCGCCACCGCGAACCAAAGAAAGATGGATTGGAATATATTTTTCTTGATGAAGTGCAATTTATTCCCGACTGGGGAACTTGGATAAAGCACCAAGTTGATTTTAATAAACAGCGTCGGATTACTTTTACTGGTTCGGCAACGCCAATAATTGATAAGCAAGAATCGGGGGTCGGCAGATGGCATAATATCAGACTAACCACACTTTCTTTTTATGAATATATACATCTAAAAAAAATCCAATTACCCAGTCTGCCGATAATCAAATCTTTAAAAGATTTATTTAACTTTAGCGATTCAGAATTTTTATCCATTTCTGAGTTAGCAACGCCTTACATACCTCATTTTCATGAATATTTAATTCGTGGCGGCTTTCCTCAAACTGCGCAAGTTGAAACCATTAATAGCGCACAGAAACTTCTGCGTGAAGATATTGTTGATAAAGCTTTAAAACGCGACATGACGGCAATTTTTGGCGTTAGAAAAATTCTAGAGCTAGAGCAAACTTTTATTTATTTATGTTTAAATGATGGCGCAATTTTAAGTATTGATAAACTTTGTTCTAACCTTCCCGGCAATACATCTGCCGCAACCGCACAAAGATTTATCGACCTTCTTGAAAGCGCGCATTTAATTTACAGGCTTCAGCCTTTTGGTTATGGTAAAGAAGTTTTGCGAGGTAAAAGCAAAATATATCTTTCTGATGCAGCAATTTCGCCAGCGGTAATGTTAAAAGGAAATAGCGTCATCGACAACCCGCAATCACTTAGCGTTTGCGCCGAATCTGCTTCGCTGAAGCATTTATTTGCTCGTTATTACAAAAAAAATATACGTTTTAGCTATTGGCAAAATAAAAAAGGTGTAGAGGTTGATTTAATTGCCGAAACTGGAGATGAAAAAATTCCGTTCGAAGTAAAATATCGCGCACAACATACTAACGAGTCAGACTGCAAAGGGTTGGTTGAATTTTGTTTAAAATATAAAGTTGCGCGTGGCTATATAATTACGAAATCCGCCGATGATTTTGGCATCATTACTTCTAAAAAAGACCCCGATCTAAAAATATTAAAAATTCCTAGTGCTTTGCTCTGTTATTTTATGGGCGAAACCGAGGTTCAAGAAAATAAATAATATGAAACTCTCTCAATACTTCCTACCAACTCTCAAAGAAAACCCAATCGACGCCACTGTTGCTTCGCATCAGCTGATGATTCGTGCGGGCATGATTCGTCAAACTGCTTCTGGTATTTACACTTGGTTGCCTTTGGGCCTAAAAGTTTTGCGCAAAGTTGAAAATATTATTCGCCAAGAAATGGATAAATCTGGCGCGCTTGAGGTTTTGATGCCAACAATTCAGCCCGCAGAATTATGGCAAGAATCTGGTCGTTATGACGCTTACGGCAAAGAAATGTTGCGCATCAAAGATCGCCACGATCGCGACATTCTTTACGGACCAACTCACGAAGAAGTTATCACTGATATTTTCCGTAAAAACGTCACTTCTTACAAAGATTTACCAAAAAATTTATACCAAATTCACTGGAAATTTCGTGACGAAATTCGCCCGCGCTTTGGCTTGATGCGCGGTCGCGAGTTTTTGATGAAAGATTCCTACTCTTTTGACATCGACGAAATTTCTGCCAAAAAAACCTATAATTTGATGTATGAAACTTATTTCAAAATTTTCCGCGCGATGGGTTTGCAAGCAATGGCTTTGCGTGCTGACACTGGCGCAATTGGCGGCGATCTTTCTCACGAATTTCACATTTTAGCCGACACTGGCGAAAGTGCGATTTTTTACGATGAAAAAATCGAAGAAGTTTTAGCGGCAAAAGATTTCGACTTAACCAAGTTGCAATCGCTTTACGCAATGGCTGACGAGCTTCACGACGAAACAAAATGCCCAGTTAAAAAAGAAAATTTAAAGTCACGTCGCGGCATTGAAGTTGGTCATATTTTTAACTTCGGCCTGAAATATTCAAAAGCGCTGGAAGCTGGAGTTATGGGCGCCGACGGCAGCAAAATCTATCCAAATATGGGCTCTTATGGAATCGGCGTTTCGCGCATTGTTGCTGCGGCGATTGAAGCAAATCATGATGCCAACGGCATTATTTGGCCAAAAGAAATCGCACCTTTCCAAAATATTATCATCAATCTGCGCGTCGGAGATGAGGCTTGTGACCGCGCTTGCGAAGAGATTTATCAAAAATTACAAGCGCAGAATATTGAAGTGATTTACGACGACAGCAAAAATAGCTTGGGACAAAAATTCGCAACCGCTGACTTGATCGGAATTCCAACGCAAATCATCGTCGGACCAAAAACTTTAGCCGCAGGAAAAGTTGAAGTTAAAGACCGCAGAACTGGCGAAAAGAAAGAGGTTTTAACGGCAAATTTTTAAAATTTATTCGCCGATCAAGCTTGTCTCGTACGTTGATCAAGCTAGTCCGTTGATCGAGCTTGTCCGTTGATGGGGCATGTGGGGATGTGGGAATTGGTTTATACAAAGTAAGGGACAACCGCCG
>CAYVKI010000064.1:0-1865 GCA_964452075.1 uncultured Rhizobium sp. | reverse complement strand
TGTCGAGATCTGGCAATTCTTATATCCAAGATCTCGACAAGCTCGATCAACGGACGAGACAAGCTTGATCGGCAACTAAAAACTATATCATAAATAAAAAAACATGAAAACTCATAAACCAATCTTACTTTGCATTCTCGATGGTTGGGGCATTGGCGATGAGAGTGATTCTTTTAACTCAATTGCTCGCGCTCAAGTGCCAAATTATCAGCGCTTTTTAAAAACTTATCCGCATTCGCAGCTTGAAACGTCAGGGCTTGCGGTTGGCTTGCCGGAAGGTCAAATGGGCAATTCTGAAGTTGGTCATATGACAATTGGCGCGGGTCGCGTGATTTTTCAAGATTTGCCGCGTATTAACAACGCCATTAAAGACGGCTCGTTGGCGCAAAATCCGCTTTTGCAAAAAATCATCGCCGCCAAAAAAACTTGTCATTTGATGGGCTTACTTTCTGACGGCGGCGTGCATTCGCACATTGATCACATTATTTTTCTGGCAGAATTTTTGGCAAAAAATGGTGTTGAAGTTGTGCTTCATGCTTTTCTTGATGGTCGCGATGTGGCGCAAAAAAGCGCTTTGCTTTATCTTGAAAAATGCCAAAATATAAAAATCGCTACAGTTTCTGGACGCTACTACGCCATGGATCGCGACCAAAAATGGGATCGCATTCAACTGGCAACTGACGCGATTATTTCTGCGCAGGCGCCAAAATTTTCTGACGCGATTTCGGCAGTAAAAAAATCTTACGAAGAAAATATCACCGACGAATTTGTGAAACCTTGCGTAATTGCTGATTACGCTGGAATCAAGGAAGGCGACAGTTTGATTTTCGCCAATTTTCGCGCCGATCGCGCTCGCCAAATTTCAGAAAAACTTTTTGAAATTACAAAATTTTCTCACGCTTTGGCGGCAACTCAATATTCAGAAAAGCTCGATGCGCACTACGAAACTCTATTTCCGCCAGTTGATGTAAAAAATTCACTGCCTGAAATTTTATCTGCTCACAAACTTGCGCAGCTAAGAATTGCCGAAACTGAAAAATATGCTCACGTCACTTTCTTTTTTTCTTGCGGACAAGAAAAAGAATTTTTGGGCGAAGAAAGAATTTTGGTTAAATCGCCCGCTGTTGCTACTTACGATTTAAAACCAGAAATGTCCGCCGAAGAAGTTGGCGAAAAATTACGCGCAGCAATTGAGGCTGATAAATTTGATTTTATTGTCGTCAATTATGCCAATCCTGACATGGTTGGACATAGCGGCATGCTTGATCCGTCAATCAAAGCAGTGGAAGCAATTGACGCCCAGTTAGGTCGTTTGGAAAAAATTATTTTAGAAAAAAACGGCCTAATGCTGATTTCGGCAGATCATGGCAATATTGAATGTATGGTTGACGAAAATCATCAACCGCACACAGCGCACACAACTAATCCAGTTCCTTTGATTTTGGTTGGCAATGATGTTGGTGATAAAAAATTAAGCGACGGAAGTTTGGCCGACATCGCACCAACAATTCTGGCGCTGATGAATATCGCGCAACCAAAAGAAATGAGCGGTAATAGTTTGGTAAAAATTAAGTAGGTTTGATCATAGCAAAACCTTGTTAATTTTTTTTCAGAAACTAAATCTGTCGACGTTTTCCAATTCTTTGGAAATACTATGGTAATAAACGCATTTCATAATAAACGTACATGGACCTGGGGGCAGAACCCAGCACCTCCACCACAATATTTACGGGGGTGAAACAGCTTTCGACATGCGCTAAAAGATATGATTTTACTCGGTTGAGAAACTGCCGGCTGTGTTTTTTGCAGCATCCGTTCAAAACAGTAAATGCAAACGACAACTTTGCTAATGATAACTTCGAATT
>CAYVKI010000063.1:0-7156 GCA_964452075.1 uncultured Rhizobium sp. | reverse complement strand
CCCTTGATGGGAGAGGGTTGGGGTGAGGGTGACACACGAGGTAGATTTAAATTTAACCTAAAAATGAAATTTATCCAGCCGGATAAATTTCATCAAAAATCAGCAAAGAACAAAAACCCTGCTACTCACTCACAAACTCAATCACCACTTGCCCAATCCCAACAGTTTCACCTTCTTTAAACTTAATTTTTCCAATCTTCACATCGTGGTCGGTGCGAATGGAGTTTTCCATTTTCATCGCCTCAATTAAAACAAGTTCTTGTCCGGCTTTGATTTCATCGCCTTCTTGAACTTTGAAGCGCACGATTTTTCCAGTAATTGGTGAAGTTAAATTTACTGGTTTTGGATTTTTTACGATTTTTGGCATAAACTTTGAAAGTTCGGCGATGCGCGGCGAGTAAACGCTAACAAAGGCATCAAAACCAGAATATTGCATCAAATAGCTGCCAGTATTGTTGTTTTCGCGAATTCTCACGCCAACTTCAGAGTCGTTAACTTTGGCGCGGAAAAGTTTGTCGCCATTGTTCCAAGAAGTTGAAAGAGTAATTTCTCTGCGGTCGCATTCTAATTTTAAAAATTCTTGAGATCTTTCTAAAAGATTTACCAAGTAAGATTTGTTATCGATCATCACCACCCAACGCTCAGAAATTTGCTTTTCGCGATTGCGTAATTGACCAGTCATATGGCCGTTTCTTTCGTAGTTTTTTAAGAAAATATGCATCGAGCTGGCGATCAAAACTTCTTCTGTGCGCGAGTCTAATTCGCTGCCAGAAAAGCCTTCGGGAAATTCTTCTTTGATAAAGCTAGTGGTTAAATTTCCTTTGATGAAACGATCATTTTTCATGATGGTTTCAAGGAAGCTAATATTGTGAGAAACGCCACCAATTGCAAAGCTACCAAGCGCAGCTTGCATGTGAGAAATAGCTTCCAAACGGTCTTTGCCGTAAGAGCAAAGTTTGGCGATCATAGCGTCATAAAACATGCTGACTTCGCCACCTTCATAAACGCCAGTGTCAACACGAACATTTTCGCTAGCTTCTGGCTCGATGTAAAGGTTGATGCGTCCAGAAGACGGTAAAAATCCACGAGAGGGATCTTCGGCATAAATGCGCGATTCCATTGCCCAGCCGTTTAATTTTATGTCTTCTTGCTTGAATGGTAATTTTTCGCCAAGAGCAATTTTGATCATCAATTCAACAATATCCAAACCCGTAATTAATTCGGTGACTGGATGCTCTACTTGCAGACGAGTGTTCATCTCAAGGAAGTAGAAATTCTTATTTTTGTCGACAATATATTCGATTGTTCCCGCTGAAAAATAGCCAACTTTTTTGGCCAAAGCTTTAGATTGCTCATACATTTTGGCGCGAGTTTCTTCATCTAAAAAAGGACTTGGAGCTTCTTCAATCACTTTTTGGTTGTTGCGTTGAATAGAGCATTCTCTTTCGCCAAGACAAACTGCGTTTCCTTGTTTATCGGCAATTACTTGAATTTCAATGTGACGAGGGTTTTCAATGAATTTTTCAATGAAAATGCGGTCATCAGAAAAGCTGTTGCGAGCTTCGTTTGAAGCAGAAAGAAAGGCTTCGGCAACATCTTCTTTTTTCCAAACAATTCTCATTCCTTTTCCACCGCCGCCAGCTGACGCCTTAACCATTACTGGAAAGCCAATTTTTTCGGCAATTTTTTCTGCTTCAGAAGCATCTTTAATAATTCCCATATGTCCGGGAACCGTGCTAACCCCAGCTTCAATTGCTAATTTTTTTGATTCAATTTTATCGCCCATCATTTCAATTGAATAAACCGAAGGGCCAACAAAAGTTACACCTGCTTTTTCTAGCGAATTGGCAAAAGCGCGGTTTTCAGATAAAAAACCATATCCCGGATGAACCATGGTTGCGCCAGTTTTTTTAACCGCAGCGAGAATTTTATCGACGTTAAGATAACTTTGAGAAGATGGTGAATGACCGATATTTACGGCTTCGTCGGCCATTTGTACAAAAAGCGAGTTGTTGTCGGCGTCAGAATAAACAGCAACAGTTTTAATGCCTAATTTGCGGCAAGTTTTAATAATACGGCAAGCGATTTCGCCACGGTTAGCTATTAATAATTTGTGCATGATTATTTATTTTGAGGGGAATAATTTACTTCAGAATATTGCGAAGTGCGGAAGCTAAAAATTAAGATCAAAAAATCAAACAAAATGATGTCTATCAAGAATTATATTAAACTTACTCGCTTGAATCAGCCGGTTGGAATTTTGCTATTATTTTTACCATGTTTATTTGGAATTTCTTTGTCTCTCAAGAGTTTGCCAGATTTTTATTTTCTAGAATCATTAAAAATAATCGGATTATTTTTCTTAGGCTCAATAATCATGCGTTCCGCTGGATGCGTAATCAATGATTTAACCGATCAAAAATTCGATGAAAAAGTTGCCCGCACCAGAAGCCGACCATTAGCTGCAAAAAATATTTCACGTCGCGCCGCCTTTATTTTGCTAGGATTTCTGCTATTTTTTGGCTTATTAATTTTACTACAATTTAACGCCGCAACAATTTTAAGCGGATTTGTGGCGATGATTCTAGTGATTACTTATCCACTGATGAAGCGCGTCACATACTATCCACAAGTTTTTTTGGGGCTAACTTTTAATTTTGGCGTTTTAATGACAAGCCTTGCTTTGCTTGGGCGCATAAGTCTTAGCGCAACTATTCTTTATTTTGCCTGCATTATTTGGACGGTAATTTATGACACTATTTACGCCTACCAAGATATTGAAGATGACCTAAAAATAGGCGTAAAATCAACAGCAATAAAATTTCAAAATAACCCAAAAAAAGTGCTAACATTTCTGAATTTTTTATTGTTTTTAACACTGATTTTTCTGGGCTCGAAAGCCAAATTTGAATCGGGATTTTTTCTAGCAATATTGGTCGCCGATTTACTACTAAATCACAAAATCAAAAATTGCGACTTTAGCGATTCGCAACAATGTTTAAAAGTTTTTAAAGCCAATGTTTGGGTTGGAATTTTGATTTTAACCGCAATTATTTTGGGATAATGAAAGTAGGAATACTCGGCGGCAGCTTTAATCCTCCGCATCAAGGACATATTCATATTAGTGATCTGGCCATAAAAAAACTTGCGTTAAACCAAGTTTGGTGGATTCCAACGGCGCACAATCCCTTGAAAGATCGGTCAATTTACGAAGATTATTCATCTCGAGTTGAGAAGTGCGAGATTTTAACGGCAAATCATCCAAAAATTTATACCAAAAAATTTGACGAAATTTACACCGAAATTCTGGTAAAAAAACTACGCTCTCGCTATAAAAACATCGATTTTTTTTGGTTAATGGGAGCTGATAATTTAGAAAATCTTCACCGATGGGATGGATTTAAAAATCTAATAAAACAAATTCCCCTGATGATTTTTTCACGTGAAAAAAAGTTAAAAAACATCAAAAAAACCAAGGCGTGGAAATTCGTTTCTAACTCAAAATATAAAATCTTTTACAGCAAAAATTTAGACATTTCGTCAACAGAAATTAGGAGTAAGTTAAGGTAATTACTCCCAAATTGTCACCCGTCTTCACGACGGGGCCTATACCAAATAAACTATCTTTTGATAATTACTGCGCGGACAAAATTCTAAAAAACAAAACAAATGCAAAACTACATAATCGACACACATTGTCATCTCGACCTCATCGAAAAACAGGGCTTAAATTTAGAAGAAGTTGTCCAAAACTCTTTGCAAAATAACGTCAAAATTTTGCAAACAATTTGCACGCGCATCAGCGAAATCGACAAGATTTTAGATTACACAAAACTTCACGATTTTATTTACGCTTCGGTGGGAATTCATCCGTGCAATGTTGCCGAGCAACCAAAAATCACCGCCGAAGAAATTTTAGAACTTTGCCAAATTCATGAAAAAATCATCGGAATTGGCGAAACTGGGCTAGATTATTATCACGACGTTTCAGCAATCGACTTACAAAAAGTTAGTTTCCTAGAACATATCAAAGCCTCGCAGCAAAATGATTTGCCGGTAATTATTCACAGTCGAAATGCTGATTTAGACATGATGGAAATTTTGCAAAGCGAGCAGAAAAATAAAAACTTCCCCGCATTACTGCATTGCTTTTCCAGCTCGAAAGAGTTGTCGAAAAAAGCTTTGGACTTGGGAATTTATATCTCAATTGCTGGCATTGTCACTTTTAAAAATGCCGCAGAGTTGCAAGAGATTGTAAAGTTTTTACCACTTGAATCTTTGTTGGTTGAAACAGATTCACCTTATTTAGCTCCGATGCCTCATCGTGGAAAAATCAATCAACCAGCTTTTACGCGTCACGTTGTTGAATTTATTGCCAACTTAAAAGGATTGACGATGGAAGAGGTTAGCAAACAAACTACCGAAAATTTCTTTAAAATTTTTAAAAAGGCGAAGAAATTATGAAAAATAGCTTCATGGAGCTAGCGTTAGAGCAGGCTCGACTTGCTTTTGAGCAAGATGAGGTTCCAGTTGGTGCAATTATTGTTGAAGATGGAAAAATCATTTCTAGCGCTCACAATTGCAATTTAACCAAAAAAGATCCAACGGCCCACGCCGAAATTTTAACACTACGCAAAGCGTCGGAAATCAAAGGCACTTCCAGACTTGATAATTGCGATCTTTATGTGACGCTTGAACCATGCGCCATGTGCGCTGCTGCCATTTCTTTGGCCAGAATTCGTCGAGTTTATTATGCCGCTTCCGATAAAAAATTTGGTGCTGTTGAAAATGGCGTAAGATTTTTTTCTAGCGAATCTTGTTTTCACCAGCCAGAAATTTATTCAGGAATTTCTGAAGAGGAGTCAAAGAAATTGCTACAAGATTTTTTTAAGACAAAAAGGAAATAGCGCCGCGATAAATTAATATTCTCACGCTGCTCGCAGCAAATCTCTTTATTTTCATCTCGACGACGGCTACGCCTTTGCTCGATGACCTGAGTTTTTCAGAACGCAGTAAAAGTTACTTATTCAGGCTCTAAATTCAGGTTCTCAAATAAAAGTTATACCAAAGTAAAAATCTTTACTCTCAGATTGTCACCCCGTCTTCATGACGGGGTCTAGAAAAAATCCCGCTAAACCCCGTCATAAAGACGGGGTGACAAAGAAAAAGGGGGAGAGTAAAGATTTTTAGTTTGGTATAGTTATTCAGGTCCCCGAGCAAAGCTTTAGCGTCGTCGAGGGGTCCAATATAATCGTGTCGCAAATCAATTTTTAGAATCATAACTTTTCCACGTGAAACAATCCATTTGACAGAAATTAATTAGTTTTTAAGTTAACAAATATTAGATACTGCCGACTAACTTCCTTCCAAATATTTTAGAAATATGACTCACCATCAAGTAAAAAGAGCTAAAATTTTCTCAATTGTAAATCAAAAAGGGGGTGTTGGAAAAACCACTACAGCTGTTAATCTGGCGACCGCTTTCTCACTTATGCAGAAGAAAGTGCTTTTTATTGATTTAGATCCTCAAGGAAATGCCAGCACTGGCTTTGGCATAACGCAATCTCAAAGACAAAAAACGATTTACGAAATTTTAATTGGAGAATGCGAATTAAAAGAAACGATAATTCCAACCTCCATCAAAAACCTAAATATTATTACCTCAACAGTTGATTTAGCAGCATGCGAAATCGAGTTGGTTGGAATAAAAAAAAGAGAATTCAGATTAAGAGAGGCCTTGGAAGATGTTTTGAGTGAATATGACTATATTTTTATTGATTGCCCGCCTTCTCTGGGGTTGCTTACAATCAACGCTCTAACAACATCGGATTCTATTCTAATTCCAATGCAGTGTGAATTTTTCTCTTTAGAAGGTTTAAGTCACCTATTGACCAGCTTGGAATTGGTGAAAGACAATCTAAATCACGATCTTACAATAGGTGGGATAATCCTGACTATGCGCGACCGCCGAAATAAATTGACCGAGCAAGTAGAAAATGACGTTCGCGATTTCTTAAAAGACAAGGTTTTTAAACATAGCATTCCTAGAAATGTGAAATTATCAGAAGCTCCGTCTCACGGAATTCCAGGAATAATATACGACTCTAAATGTCTCGGTTCTCAGTCTTACATAAAGCTAGCCAGAGAAATTCTCCAAAAAGAATTGAGCGACATAAATAATTAAACAAAAATGAGGCAATAAATGACAGAAAATTATTCGGATAAAAAATTAGGTCGCGGTCTTTCAGCTTTATTGGGAGAAAGTCATTCAAAAAAAGGTCAAATATTTCCAAAAAAAGATTCTGAATCCGTTGAATTAATTGATATTAGCAAAATTAAGGCAGGAATTTATCAGCCGCGTAAGAATTTCGATCAAGAAGAACTGCAAGAATTATCCGAATCAATTAAAGAAAAAGGCCTAATTCAGCCGATAGTTTTAAGAAAAGTTGGCGACGAAGATCATTATGAAATCATCGCGGGCGAACGCAGGTTTCGCGCAACAATCCTTGCTGGATTTTCAAAAATAGCGGCAATTGTTAGAAAAATTAACAATCACGAAGCGTTAGAATTAGCGATAATTGAAAATGTTCAAAGATCTGATCTGAGCTTAATTGAAGAATCCGAGGGTTACAAAAGGCTGATAAAAGAATTTTCATATTCTCAAGACCAAGTTGCTAAAAGAGTTGGAAAAAGCCGCAGTCATGTTGCAAATCTTTTGCGGTTACTAGATTTGCCAGCTTCTGTTCGTGAAATGTTGGATAAAAAATTAATATCAATGGGTCATGCAAGAGCTATAATCAACTCAAGCAATCCAGAAAAGCTCGCGAAAAAAATTATTGAAGAATCTTTAACGGTTAGAGATGCCGAAGATATGGTTCGCGATGAAAGAATCGAAAAAGTTAAAAACATTCCACTTTTAGTTAGAACTGAATCAAAAATTAAATTCGTAAATAGCGAACATCTCGCTGTTTTGGAGGCCAGATTTTCTGAAGTTGTTGGCTCTGAGGTTAAAATCTCTTACAATTCCTTTAAAAACACTGGTAGAATTTCTATTAGATTTGATGAGTTTGAAAAAATTCAGCAGCTAATTGATAAATTGTCTAAGTAGACAATTAATGACACTGTCGCAAATCCTACCTTTTGCTGCAAATTTTAC
>CAYVKI010000062.1:0-7530 GCA_964452075.1 uncultured Rhizobium sp. | reverse complement strand
TATCCCTTCGGGATACGGAAACGCGACACGAGTCGCGCCCCGCCTTGCGGGGATCCCCATCCCGTATGTCAATACATACGGGTTTATGAATTATCAAACCTTCAGAAATTATTTCATAAATTGTCATGCGCGGATTAAGGCTCGAAAACGGATCTTGAAAAACAATCTGCACATTACGCCGCAACTCAGAATTATTTTCTTTCCAAGATTTTTTACCAAAAAATTTTATCTCGCCCAAACTCGGAACTAAATTTAACAATGCCAAAGCCAGCGTTGATTTTCCCGAGCCGCTTTCACCAATAATTCCAACATTTTCACCAGATTTTAATGAAAAATTAATGTCATTATTAGCATAAAAATTTTCTTTTTTGAAAAATGATTTTTTAATTTGATGAATTACAGAAAGATTTTTTACCGACAAAACTTCATCACTAGCGATTTGTTTAGAATGTTTTTTCTCTAACTGAGTCGCTTCAATTAAAAGCTTAGTATAACTATTTTTTGGTCGCAGAAAAACATCGTCAACCTCACCTCTTTCAACAATTTCTCCCAAATTCATCACCAAAACTTCATCGGCAATTTTTTTCACCACTTGCAAATCGTGCGTAATAAAAAGCACCGCTAAATTTAACTGATTTTTTAAACGTTGAATTAGAGCCAAAATTTCATCGCGCAACACCAAATCAAGAGCTGTAGTTGGCTCGTCAGCAATGAGAATTTTTGGATTATTCGCCAGCGCAATTGCAATCATCACGCGCTGTTTTTGCCCGCCAGAAAGTTGGTGCGGGTAATCGCTCAGCCTTGATTGCAAAGACTCTAATTCAACCATTTCCAGCAATTTAGCAACGCGATTTTGAAGATTTTTTTTGGAAATTCTTGGCTCGTGAATTGTAATTGCTTCAGCAATTTGTTTGCCAATTTTATGCAGCGGATTTAGCGAAGTGTTCGGATCTTGAAAAACAAAACCAATTTCTTTGCCCCGAATTTTGCACCAGTTTTTTTCATCTAATTTAAGCAGGTTTTTCTCTGCAAAAATCACCTCACCCGAAGTTTTTGCTTTAAATAACAAACCTGCAATTGCAAGAGCCGTGACAGATTTTCCTGAACCACTCTGCCCAACAAGGGCGGTGATTTTTTTGGGGAATAAATTAAAGGAAATTTCACGAACCGCCAAAAAATTATTAAAAGAAACTGCGAGGTTTTTTACCGATAGAATAGGCATTTATTAAATGTTTAATTCAAAAAAAGCCGATGCCCATTTCTAGACATCGGCTTTTTATTTTTTATAGATTCGTAGTTTGTTTTAGAGTTTTCCGCGATAAATATTAATGATGTTTTCTAGCATTTCCAACGCTTCTTCTCTTGGACGCTGAAACACGTTTCGACCAATAATTGAGCCATTTGCACCGCCTTTATAAATTTGGCGAATTTCACCATAAACATCAGCTTCAGATTTTGCCGCACCACCAGAAAAAATAACAATACGACGATTGTTAAAAGTGGCTTTCATAACATGAGCAATTCTTTGCTCTAAAGTTGTGACTGGAATTTTTACTTTTTCATAAACTTTGATCGCCTCAAGATTTTCTAAAGCTTGAGTTGGCGGTTTAACTTTAATGATATGAGCACCAAGAAGAGCTGCCATGTGAGCTGCATAAACACAAATGTCCATTGCAGTTTCACCAACTTTTGAAAGATCGCCGCCACGAGGATAAGACCAAATTACCGTTGGCAAACCGTAAGATTTTGCCTCTTCCGACATTTCACGAATTTCTTCAAACATGTCAAAAGCAGCGTCAGATCCAGGATAAATTGTAAAACCAATTGCTGAACAACCTAAACGCAAAGCATCTTTAACCGAAGCAGTTGTAGCTTGATGTGGCGCAGTTCCGCCATTATGCAGAGAATTTGAAGAATTAACTTTTAAAATTGTTGGAATTGCACCAGCAAATGTGTCAGCACCCGCTTCAATCATGCCAAGAGGCGCAGCATAAGCATTTAAACCAGCGTCAATTGCTAATTGAAAATGATAGTGAGGATCATAAGCATCAGGATTAACCGCAAAACTTCTATCAGGACCATGTTCAAAACCTTGATCGACTGGTAAAATCACCATTTTTCCAGTACCTCCAAGTTTACCAGTCATTAACATCCGCGCCAAATTGGCTTTAGTGCCAGCATTGTCGCTTTCATAGCAGGCAAGAATTTTTTTAACTTTTGAGGAAATTTTCATGTTTTGATGGGGATTTTTAAAGGGTTGTAAGAATTTAAAGCTGGAGAAATTTTTTATTTTATCTATTGCCAGCGTCAAGTTTTTAGTTTAATTTTGAACAACAATTAATTTTTTCCCCTAAAATTTCTCATGCAATTCGAAATATCAAAAACTGCCGCCTTCAAAGAAATTCAAAAATTTTCTTCACTAGATAATCTGCAAATAAAAAGTCTGGAAGATTTTGTTCTTTTGCTTCTTGCCGAAAACGACAACTTCAACTTCATCGGCAAATCAACGATTGAAAATCTTTGGCAACGCCACATTTTGGACAGCGCGCAACTTTTGCGCTTTATTCCCGACAAAAACATAAAATTTGCCGATCTTGGTTCTGGAGCCGGATTTCCCGGAATTGTACTTTCAATTCTGGGCTTGAAAGAAATTCACTTAATTGAAAAATCTTTTCGCAAATCTGAATTTTTGCGCCGCTCAAAACTCTTTTCAAAAAACCGAGTTTTTGTTCATCAATCGAAATTAGAAGAACTTTCCAACCTAGAGTTCGATTGCATTCTTTCTAGAGCTCTCGCGCCTCTTGATAAACTTCTTTCTTATTCAGAAAAATTTCTAAAAAAAGATGGTTACTGCCTTTTTTTAAAAGGAAAAAATTTGCCGCAGGAAATCGAACTTGCCAAAAAGATTTTTCAATTTGATTATGAAACTCATCGGAGCTTAACCTCGGATGAAAGCAATATAATCAGAATTTCAAACATTTCCCAACTTAAATAACAAAAAGGAGAAATCTTATGCTTATTGGCATTCCAAAAGAAATAAAAGATCACGAATATCGTGTTGGCGCAACTCCGTCTGGTGTGCGCGAATTAGTAAATGCTGGTCACCAAGTTTTGGTGCAAAAAGATGCTGGCTCTTCAATCGATTTTTCTGACGATCAGTATTTACAAGCTGGAGCTAAAATTGCCGCAACTGCAGCTGATGTTTACGGACAAGCCGAAATGATTTTGAAAGTTAAAGAACCTCAAGAATCTGAATGCAAAATGATTCGTAAAGGTCAAATTATTTTCTCATATTTGCACTTGGCTGCCGAACCACATTTAACTGAAATGTTGATAAAATCTGGTTGCGTTGCAATTGCCTTTGAAACCGTTAGTGCCGCTGATCGCTCACTTCCACTTCTCGCTCCAATGTCTGAAGTTGCAGGAAAACTTTCAATTCAAGCAGGTGCCAAAGCTTTAGAAAAAGCCCAAGGCGGACGTGGCGTTCTTTTGGGCGGCGTTCCGGGAGTTGCTCGCGGCAAAGTGACAATTCTTGGCGGCGGCGTTTCTGGAACCAACGCAGCAAAAGTTGCAATTGGCATGGGCGCAGAAGTTGTAATTCTCGACAAATCTTTACCAAGAATTCGCTACTTATGCGACATTTTTGGAAATTCTGCCGAAGTGCTTTACGCTTCACTTGAAAACATTGAAAAAAACGCCATCGATTCTGACGTTGTTGTTGGCGCAGTTCTAATTCCGGGTGCCGCAGCTCCAAAATTAATTTCTGCCGCAACTGTGAAAAAAATGAAAAAAGGTTCGGTGATGGTTGATATTTCAATCGATCAAGGTGGATGTTTTGAAACTTCAAAACCAACTTCTCACTCAAACCCAACTTACGTGACTGACGGAGTTGTTCATTATTGCGTCACCAACATGCCTGGAGCTGTTGCTCGCACTTCAACTCAAGCTTTAGAAAACTCAACTTTACCTTTCTCTTTGGCACTTGCCAACAAAGGCTACAAAAAAGCTTTGCAAGATGATGTTCATTTGCTTAACGGCTTAAACGTCATTGACGGAAAAGTGACATTCAAAGCAGTTTCTGACGCTTTGGGACACGCTTACACCCCAGCTGAAAAAGCTATCTAACTCTTTTGGAAGGCGCGGAAATTCTCGCGCCTTCCGCTCTTTTCACTTCTTAGATGACCCTTCTCTCAACTTCAGAAATAATAAAAAAATACGGTCTCAGCGCTAAAAAATCTTTAGGTCAAAACTTTATTCTTGATAAAAATTTTACTGATAAAATTGTCAAAAGTGCTGGCAACTTGAATGAATTTGAAGTGCTAGAAGTTGGCCCTGGACCAGGAAGTTTAACGCGCTCAATACTTGACGCCGGAGCCAAAAAACTAATTGCAGTTGAACGCGATGAAAGATGTTTAGAAGCACTTACCGAATTAAAAAATTTCTACGGCGAAAGATTTAAAACAATCTCTGATGACGCTTTAAAAATTGACGAAACCGCGCTTTTTCCAAAGGGAAAAAAATTCAAAATCATTGCCAATTTGCCTTACAATATCGGCACAGTTTTGCTGTTTAAATGGCTAAAAATTGCGCCACAAATTTCTTCAATGCACTTAATGCTGCAAAAAGAAGTTCTAGAAAGAATAATAGCCAAACCCAAAGAAAATCACTATCGAAGCCACGCGCTGATGATTAACTTTTTGTGCGAAACTAAAATGATTTTTACGGTAAATCGCAATGTATTTACGCCGCCGCCAAAAGTGACTTCAGCAATTGTAGAAATTATTCCCCGCGAAAAACCACTTTTCGATGTTGAATTTAGTAAATTAGAAAAAGTGGTTGCCGCCGCTTTTAATCAGCGTCGAAAAATGCTAAAATCGAGCTTGAAAACTCTTTTTAAAGACCCTGAATTGGTTTTAAAAAGAATCGAAATTAATCCAGAACTTCGCCCAGAAAATTTGACGATTAAAGAATTTTGCAAAATCACTAAAGAATTGGGGTTAAATTTATGACACGCCGCAGCTACAACAAAAATGGTAAGGCTTTTGTTTTTGATCATTTTGAAAAGAAAACAGAAAATAGATTGCCAGATACTTTCAATCACGGTCTTGGCGACATAACGGTTGGAAATACTGGATCTATTACCACTGAACCAGATATGTTTTTCAAATTTGATGGCAGTGGTTTAAATGGAGCGTTTGCTAAAGAACTTGAAAAACACACAGGTTTACTGAGGGCATCAAATGAGTTTCTTAGAAATAGTCTTGTAAAAAATGGAATTAATAAAGATGACCCAGAAAGCAATTGCGGAAAGGTAATTATTGTTGATTTAGGGCAAATTTATCAAAAGGAAGGTTCTGGCACCTTTCCTGCAAAGCTAACACCAATAAAGAAAATAGCCTATACAGCCTCGCCAAACTTAGTTAACTTGGATCAAGAACGAGCAAAGGCCGCAATGACTAACTTTGGAAAAGAGCTTTATAAAAATCTTAAAGCCAAGAAAGTTGAAAGATTTTTATGGCCATTTTTCTCTGGCGGCTATTACAGAGGAAGTTGCGAAATTTCACAAGTTGCTGAATGGCAAATTGAAGGTTTCTTAGATGAGTTATCAAAAGACCCAAATCCTAATGGAATTGAATGTATTTTTTCCGATAAAGCTTTGATGACTGCTTTTGAAAAGAAAAAATCTGTTTTAGAGGGAAAACCTTTTGTAGAGGAAGGTTCTTTATCCAAACAAAAGAATCCTCAAGAAAGCAAATCCATAAAACAAATTATACCCACAGAAAAAAGAGAGGCAAAATCTTCACCCGATTCAATCTCCTTCGCTAATAAAACTCAAGAAACCCCAGGCAATTCAGTAATGCAAGCAACAGCTGAGGGTATAATTAATCCAACAAGGGTTAATGAAAATAGCCTTTGGTCTAAAAACTCATCGCTCACTAATTCTGATGATTACACAAAAAATCGAGCAAATAAATTTCAAACCAAACTTTCTTTAAGTGAAGATAATTTTGCCAAACTTTTTTGTCACATTGTTTATGAAGCAAACAAACAAAGCAAAATTAAAATGAATGGCATTCAAGATATTCTTAACGCACTAACTTTTGCTCAAACAAATGGCGGAATATCGAATAAATATATTGGAAATGGTAAATATGAAACCACTAATCCTAGCGAGATTCAACAAAAACGTTGGAAAGAATTTTCTAAAAAATATCAAGATCTCGCAAAGGAATATAAAATTTTTACTGGTCGAGATAACCCAGCTAAATTAGTTGGAGCGCGCTTTACTCATTTTCCCTCTTTTGCTGAAGATCTTTTGCGTAAAAAATTAGGTCAAAGTCAAAGCATTGATGGATTAAAGGCAGAAGACCAATTTCTTAAAACTGTGGAGCAATCGATTAATAAAAAAGATCTTGGTCGCTAACCAAGCAATTAATTCTAACATAAAAAAAGGCTTACGAATTTCTTCGTAAGCCTTTTTTTCGACCAATTTTTCTTCAAGAAAATTAACGAGAGTAAAACTCTGTAACTAATTGAGGTTGCATTTCGATTGCGTAAGGAACTTCGGCAAAAGCGGCTTTTGCTAAAATTTTAACTGCAAAGTTTGGTTTATCTAGATGCAAATAAGATGGAACGTCACGATCCATTTTATCGAGAGATTCGATAACAATTGCAAGGCTGCGAGATTTGTCGCGAACTTGCACAACATCACCAACTTTAACTCTGTAAGATGGAATATTTACAGTTTCGCCATTTACTGAAACGTGTTTGTGGCTCACAAATTGTCTAGCAGCAAAAACTGTTGGCACAAAATTAGCACGGTAAACAACAGCGTCCAATCTGCTCTCAAGAAGGCCGATGAAGTTTTCACTCACGTCACCTTTAGCTTTTGCAGCTAATGTGAAAGTGTTGAAAAATTGTTTTTCAGAAATGTTGCCGTAGTAGAATTTTAATCTTTGTTTAGCACGAAGTTGATTTCCGTAGTCACTAACACGACCTCTGCCGCCAGAAGCACCATGTTGACCCGGTTTGAAATTACGTTTTAAATAAGGATCTTTAGCTTGACCCCAAAGGCTTCCGCCTAATTTTCTGCTAAATTTTTTCTTAGCATTAATTCTTTTTGACATTGTTTTTGTAGCTTGATTTTTGTAGATCCCATTGGTTTTTCAGGATATTTTTTTCAAAACATTGCCGTGAAAAATTTTTGCAAAAAATGACTTTTCGCAAAAGGGAATTACTTAGAGTAGAAATAAGGCGGGCGACAATAAAAATGAGATCTTTTTTGTCAACTAGGTAATTGGGAGTTGGTTAGAGGAAATAGTTGGACCCCGTCATTCGACGGGGTGACAAACTCCAGCGAGATCACAAACTCTAGCAAGATCACAAACTCTAGCTAGATATCACAAACTCCAGCGAGACATTGCAAACTCTAGTAAGGTGACAAAATCTAGCGGAGTAACAAAATATCATAATCATATTGTCACCCCGTTATTGTCACCCCGTTATTGTCACCCCGTTATTGTCACCCCG
>CAYVKI010000061.1:0-7820 GCA_964452075.1 uncultured Rhizobium sp. | reverse complement strand
GAATTTCCGCCGCTGATTTTCATCTTTTTACGCCAGAAAAATTGAAAGAACTTCTTGTGCCAATGACTTTGGTGCGAAAAGAAAAAATGAATATTGAATCTGAGAAATTAAAAGTGGAATCACGCCAACTTTCACACCAACTTGAAGCGGGAGAAGTGCGTGAAGAAAAATATGAAACCAAACGCCAAAAATATTTCACCGCACTTGAGGTTGCCGACGAACAAATTTCACCAAGAACTCCAAGAATTGGCACGGAAGGGTGCTGCGGCAAAGGTTGCAACGGATGTTTAATTTTCTGGCACGACGAAAAATACGCCAAAGCAAGAGAGATTTTAAAAACCAAAAAAATTGGGGAGATGCTGTAAAAAACATGAGAAGCTGCAAGGCGGTTAAGTTTTTGGGTTTGCGGGAATTGGTATAAATTCAATCTAATAACGTGAATTCTGGATAAGAACTAGATTTGATTATCCTCCCCTTGAGGGAGGATCGAAGAGCGAAGCGATTCGAGGAGGGGTCTTGTTATTATTTAATAACCTTATCTTATCTAGGAATTCGCGTTAATAATGAAAAACTATGGCAAAATATAAATGGTTAACACTTTCTTCTGGTGATGACGAATTGGAAGTAAAGCCAAAACCAATTTTTTCCTTTATTGCTCCAGCAAATGGATTTTATGGCACAGCTGGTCAGCAATTAATTAGAAGCAGATTAGAGCTTTTAACCAGGCTTGGATTTCAGGTAAAAGTTCCGGTATTTTCTCTGGACGAAAATGGAGATGATATTGTTGCGATTCCAGAAAAAATTAATTTTGATATTGCTGAAGAAAAATCTGCTTTTGAGCAAATGCAAGTTGTGGTTGAGCCAAATGTTATTGGAAGAAATGAATCAGAGCCGGGACCAAATGCAAATTCACCGCAAACTGGTGCATCTATCATAATAGATTGCGTAAAAAATGGTTGGAATATGATGCCTTTGATGGGTGGAAAAAGTTTTGAAGATAAATTGCCCTATGTAAGACAATATTTTGTACAAAATCACATAGATAAAGAATCTAAAAAGAAAGAAGTTAAAATATTTGGCTACAGCAACATCACTTTCGCTAACAGTTTGATGTTGGATGGAATTTGCTCTTATTTGCCAACGCCATTCACTAATTATTTTTCTAAGATTGAAGAAATAAAAACAAAGCAATCGCAAAGACATTTAAGAAAAGGGGAAACCGAGTGGCTTGTATATCTTGAATCTCAAGCGGAAAAATTAAAATCAGCGTTGATTGATCCAAACGGCGTTAATAGCGGGGAAAGAAAAATCTTATTTTACCCGTCAACTTTTCCTAAAAATTTAGAAGGCGCCTCAATGCATTATCCGCTTAATGCTGATGTTTTCACTGGCTTAGAATCTGATCCAAAAGTTTTTCTGCCAAAGCCAAATGAAAAATGGAGTTTTGCAATTGAGTGGATGATTCATAAAGGAGATAGCTCTGTTGTTGTTAGCAAAGCTTTTAAAATGCTAGAGGACTTCTTGGAAAGTAATAAGAAAAATCCTCCACAATTTATTGAGCTTGGTGTTCTTGGAACCAGATTTGATGGAATGAACGGAATTTGGGATCTAATTTATGATGAAGATGGAAAGCTAGAAGTAAGTGATGCCAATGTGGATATAATTTTATTTAGAGATTCGACCAAACAGGGATTTGTAAAGAAATTAAATGATTTTCTTGCGGGTTATAAGAGTTGCAACCATGAAGATAGAGAGCTTAACGGTACCTTGCCAAGTTTTTTACAAAATAAATTAGATCACGACCTTAATAAAATTTCTGCAGTTGATGGAAGTATTTCACCAGAAGAAATTAAAGAAGTTTTTAAATGGCAGAATGAAATTCGTGGAAGAGTTGTTGGCAAAGTTGATGAAATAGCAAAAAAATATAATTTGCCGTTAGTATTTAATTCAAGCTACGGACATGTGGCAAATATGTCTCCAAACCTTGCAGGACCTTGTAGCTACAGATTTGATGAAGCAAGTTTAAATATCACAAAATTGAAAGATAGATCTTTAACCGAGAAACCGCGAACTTTTTTTGAAGCTGCTCGGGCTGGAAAATATGGCAACATGAAAAGCTTAGGTGGATTTCATGAATTATAAAGATTTTAAAATTCTCTTTCTTATTGCGTCTTATGAGTTTTTGCTACTGCGATCAGTAGATCTACAGTTTATTATATTTAAATAAAAACACCAAAATATTTGGGCAAGTCAGGCGCAAATTGTAGGTCTTTTTAAAATAGATCAGTCTGTTGTTTCAAGATACATCAAAAATATTTTTAAAGACGGCGAAGTAGATGCAAAAAGCAATATGCAAAAAATGCATATTCCAAATTCTGATAAGCCAGTCGCTAACTCTGAAAAATATTTAATTGATGGCGTTGAGTCGTTGAAATATCACTTAAATCCTGACGCTCAAAAAGAGCTTGGTGAAGTTGAAAGAATTCGTTCTACTTTTTTTGAATTCCAAAAAATTCTTTATTAAAAAACAAACGAGATTTCGAATGAATCATTTAGATAAAACTTCTCTAAAAATAGCTTCCGAGAAACTTTCTTTTTTCTCCAGAATGGTTTTAATCTTTTCACCTTTAAGTTTTTTCTTTGGTGTTTTGATAATAAATTTAGACCTAAGAAAATATGGTTTGGAAGATTTTGATATATTGAGTTTAAGAAGTTTTTCAGTGGGATTCTCATTCATTTTTCTACATCTTTTTTTCTTTTATTTTTTTCTAGGAGCTGTTCATACAAGAAAAAATCTACAATATAACGTTGGCTTATTGTTATTAGATTTTCTTATTAGAGTTCTGATTTTTATTGCGGGATTTTCTTTATTTCTGCCTTTTTCAGTATTGCCGGAAACTGATCAAATCAACATCGCCCAATGTTTTCTGCAGTTTTGTGCAGTACTATTTTTTTATCTACTCACATATTCCTTTAGATTGGAAAAAATATCGCTGAAGGATATAAACAGTTATCAGTTAATAGTGATTGTAATAACATTGCTGGCAACGGGTTTTCTAGTATCAAAATACTTCTTTTTATATCAGAAATTTGCCAAAATTTTATTTTATTTTGGATTTATTGCTTTCGTGGCGGCAATGATTTTTCTGCTCGAGATTATTAATCGTGAGCAAGAACAAAAATATGCAAATAATAAATATTCTAGAGATTGGATTATAGTGTCGTTTTTTGTTACTTCTGGGTTAATTTTTTTAATATTTTCTTATTCAAAAATGATATATCCGTATTTACCTTCTGCGGTAGGTGGTGCTGAATGTCAAAAAAGCATCAATATTGTTTTAAAGGATTTAAGCAAAGTTGGCGGTAAAATCGTACACTCAAAATCGGATTATTATTTTATTAAGAAAGATGATGAAAATATTAAGGTAATTAAAATTTCGGATATCGATTCGATTGAATAGAATTTTGGCTTTTCACCTAGAATCTAATCCTTTTTAAAAAATAATCGCTACAAATTACCAATTTTAATCATGAAAAAACTAGTAATCGCCATCGACGGTCCTTCAGCTTCTGGCAAAGGAACGCTGGCAAAAAAATTGGCGGCGCATTTTGGCTTGCCTTATCTCAACACTGGTGCGCTTTATCGTCTGGTGGCGTTGCGGGTTTTGCAGCAAAAAATTGATTTGCAGAATTTTGAAGAATTTATTCCCAATCTTGTTTCAAATATTTCGGAATCTGTTTCTCAAGGGGATTTAGAAAATGAAATTTTATTTGGTGAAGATGTTGGGTCGGTGGCGTCAATTATTGCCAAAAATCCAAAACTTCGCGCAGCACTTTTTAACTTTCAGCGTGATTTTGTTTCATCGCCAAAAGGCGCGGTGCTTGATGGGCGTGATACTACAACGGTTATTGCTGCGGACGCTGATTTTAAATTTTTTGTGACAGCCGATGTTGAAATTCGTGCGCAGCGTCGTTTTGCGCAGCTTCAAACCAATTATGATGAAATTCTTTTGCAGCTAAAAAAACGTGATGAAAATGATTTGAATCGCAAAGATGCACCTCTTACAATTGCTAAAGACGCCGTTGTGATTGATAATGGTAGTCTTTCAATTGAAGAAGGTTTTCAGAAAATTCTGGGGATAATTAATCGTTAAATAATCGCTAGACCCCGTCATTCGACGGGGTGACAAAAATGAAGTTGACGCCCCGTCGAATGAAGTTGACGCCCCGTCGAATGAAGTTGACGCCCCGTCGAATGAATTTGTCACCCCGTCGAATGACGGGGTCTAGTTTCTTAAATTACATAAAATGCAAAATTTACAAAAAATAAAACGCTGTTTGATTTCTGTTTCTGATAAAACTGGCATTGTTGAACTCTCTAAATTTCTGGTTTCGCAAGGTGTGGAAATTATTTCTACGGGCGGAACTTCAAAACTTCTTACTCAAAATAACATCGTAAACAAAGACATTTCAGAATTTACGGGTTTTCCTGAAATGATGGATGGTCGCGTGAAAACTTTGCACCCCAAAGTTCACGGCGCGCTTTTGGCGGTGCTTGATAATAAAGAACATCTTGAGGCGGCAAAAAATCACGGCATTGAGTCGATTGATTTGCTGGTGATTAATCTTTACCCATTTGTTGAAACCGTTGCCAAAACCGCTGATGCGGAAGAAATTATTGAAAACATTGACATTGGTGGGCCGGCAATGGTGCGTTCGGCTTCGAAAAACTTTGCTTATAAAACTGTAATTACTGACGCAAATCAATATCAAAATTTGATTGAAGAATTGATTAAAAATTCTGCTGCAACGTCTTTTGAATTTAGACAAAAAATGGCGGCGGCGGCTTTTAAAAACATTGCTGACTACGATTTGGCGATTTCTTCGTGGTTTAATCAAAGCGATTTTTCGCTGCGCGGAAATTTAAAACAAGAATTGCGTTATGGTGAAAATTCGCATCAAAAAGCAGCGGTGTTTTCAACCCCGTCATCCAAAGGGGTGACGGGTGGGGGAATTGTTAACGCCAAACAGCTACAAGGAAAAGAGTTGAGCTATAATAATTTAAACGATTCTGACGCGGCTTATAATTTGGTTTTAGAATTTGAAAAACCAGCTTGCGCAATTATCAAACACGCCAATCCGTGCGGAACGGCAATTGGTGAAAACTTGTTTGAGGCTTACAAAAAAGCACTTTCATCTGATCCAAAATCAGCTTTTGGTGGAATTGTAGCTTTGAATGGAAAAATTGATGAAGCCTTGGCAGTTGAGCTTTCAAAAATGTTTTTTGAAGTAATTATCGCCAAAGAAATTGATGAAAAAGCCAAAGAAGTTTTGGCGGCAAAAAAGAATTTGCGTGTGTTAATTGCCGACTTCAAAAAATCAGCAGAAATTCAAGTAAAATCAATATCTGGTGGGTTTTTAATTCAGGAGCTAGATCGCAAAAATATCACTAAAAATGATTTAAAGTTAGTGACCAAAAAAGCGGCAAACGAAAGCGAAATTGAGCAATTAATTTTTGCTATGTCGGTTTGTAAACATGTTAAATCAAATGCGATTGTTGTGGTCGCAAATTCGCAAACTGTTGGAATTGGAGCAGGTCAAATGAGTCGCGTTGATTCTTGTGAAATTGCTTGCAAGAAAGCGTCGCAGTTTTTTGATGGCGAAAAAAATATTGATAAAGCCAAAGGCGGAATTTTAGCGTCAGACGCATTTTTTCCTTTTGCTGATAACATTGAAATTGCCGCGTCTTTTGGAATTTCTGCAATTATTGCACCAAAAGGTTCAATGCGTGATGAAGAAGTTATTGCCAAAGCAAATGAAAAAGGAATCGCACTTTATTTTATCGAAACCCGTCATTTTAGGCATTAAAATTGCCTAAAAATAGTAAAGATTATGCTTTTTTCAGGACAAAATTTCTTAAATAAAAAATCACAAAGAAAGAGGGTAAAAGCTTTTTCATTGATCGAAGTTTCTGTGGTGATCTTAATTATTGGAATTTTTGTTGCTGGTATTGCCGTTGGAAATTCCATGATCACAAAATCTCGCTTACAAATGGCGGAGGCTTTGACTAGGTCGTCGCCAATTGTTGGAATTAGAGAGAATGTTTTGTGGTTGGAGACGAGTTTAGGTGGTAGTATTGATGATAGTCAGATGAAGGATGGTGCTGCGATTAGTTCATGGAGTGATCAGAATAATTCTGGTGTTAAGGTGGCAGTTACTGCGGTTGGGGTTGGTCCAGTTTATGCGAATACGATTAATAGAGTTCATGCGGTGAAGTTTTCTGGTAGTGCAACAGATTATTTACAGATTTCAGATGCATCATTTTTAAATAATACAGATTACACGATTGTTGTTTTAGAGAAGCGTCAAAGTAATGCGACGAACAATTATTTTATTGGTGAGAATCCGAGTGGAACTGCTAATCAAACTTTGACTTTGGGTTATAGTTCTGACGCTAATGTTATTCATTCGCAAGGTTCTGGAACTTCTTACAATTCATTGGTTAGTGCTTATTCTAATTCCATTGATAAGCCTCGTTTATTTGTTTTTACGCATAGTGCGGTTGATGGGAACAAGACTTATGTTAATGGATTATTGGCGGGGGAAGATGCAACTAAAACTGCTCATCTGACTGGTTTAACAACTTTAGCGATTGGCAAAGGTTATGTTGGCGAGATTGGCGAGATTGCGGTATTTACTAAAGCTTTGAATAATGAAGCACGAGTTGCTGTTGAAGATTATTTATCTAAGAAGTGGAGCAGACCTAGTTTGCTTAAATCTACCAGTGATGGCAAATGTGTTTCTGGCATTGTGACTGACAAAGGTTGTTCGATGGATTGTTCAACTTCATCAATAGTTGGCGTAAGTTCTCCTTCTACTATTACGGATGGTGCAAGCGGTGTGAGTGCAACATGTGGAGCAACTGGTTATGCTGGCACGATTACCCTTGGTTGCTCATTGGGCAATATTTCGAAGTCAGCGGATTGTGCTTGTGATACAGCAAATGGATATTCTTTATCGGGTGGAGCTTGTGTTAAGCAATGCAGTGTTTCTGTGAATGGATCAACCACAACCACGGTTGCCTTTGGTGTGACTCAAGTTGCTTGTAATGCTGGCGGAAATTATTCAACCACACCATTTACTTTTGCTGCTTGCGATGGCACAGCAAGAAGTGGCTCATGTTCTTGTGTAACTGGTTATACTGGCTCAACTTGTTCAACTTGTGATACGGCAAATGGTTATCAAATGGATGGTGGCGTTTGTAAGCAAGGTTGTGTGGTTCCTGCTGGAAGTGGCACTACCAAAACTTTTGTACTTGCTGGATCAACTTCAACTCCTTGTGATTCTTCGGGATATTCTGGAACTCTGCAATATACCTGTGGTTCAAGCGGAAATTTCAATGTTACCACGGCATGTAATCCACCGCTTTGCACTGTAGTTACTGGTCCTGTAGCGGTTACTGCCGATACCACAACAGTTGCTAGTGATGTAATTTTTTAATTTTCTTCCCAACCGTCAAAGTTTACCTCTTTAGATATTCCATGTTTAAGAAAAGCGTTTAATTTTGGCTTTAAGTTTCCCCATTCTTTCAACGATTTTATTGTTTTTTTAAGCCACGGTTTTTCGGGAGACTCAATGACAAAAATTTTCAACTCATTTTTTGTTCCTGTTCCCAATAGTATGGAACGGTCATGATGCGGAGAATCGACGTCAATAAATCCTATAGATCCACCTATTTTCATTTTGGGAAACAACTGCTTTACCTCATCCTTAGTTGGAACCTCTCCTTTTGAGAAAAAATCTGCGATACATTTGTCCAT
>CAYVKI010000060.1:0-8069 GCA_964452075.1 uncultured Rhizobium sp. | reverse complement strand
TCGAAATTCATTCATCAACTGATAGTGATTACACAATCGATCAATTGTTGAATGGTGAGTTCGATTTTACTGCTAGCTCACCTTTAAAAATCAGCAAACCCGTCACCAGAAGATATCTCACAGCAAAACAAGAAGAGCAAATTCTTCGCGATCCAAGAAGCGATTCCGACCTAGTTAACGCCA
The DNA here is from genome assembly GCA_964452075.1 of uncultured Rhizobium sp. Taxonomy (GTDB): domain Bacteria; phylum Pseudomonadota; class Alphaproteobacteria; order Rickettsiales; family UBA1997; genus UBA2645. The sequence continues at coordinate 7,886 of CAYVKI010000060.1, read as the reverse complement.
TTTGGACAAGACGTTTGGGCGGTGAAGAGGAAGTTCAGAAATTGATGAAAGAGACAACAGAAAAAACAGGAAGAATTTTTGATTTAAGAAACTTAGGTGCAAACATTAGTGTCAAGGTTGCAACAACAAACAGCACCATTGGCAATAATTCCACGGATGATGATTACGCATATTCCTACAGCGATTATTATGATAACGATGTAATAGATGCCGAAGAAATAAATCTAACCGAAGAGAAATATCCATTTACCATCATCAAACTAAACCTCACCAAAACCGAATCTCAAACCGTGATTCTTTCTGGCGTTAACGCCACAGAAGTTGCTAAAATGCCCGAGGCTTATTTTTTAACTCAACTTCAACTATCTCAAAGCCCAACTTCTAATCCTAGTGGTAATCCAAGCAGAAATCCTAGTTCTCTTCCGAGTGGTGCCCCAACTTCGCAACCAAGTGGCTTACCAAGTTTTAACCCAAGCGGATTTCCTACTTCGCAACCAAGCGGCGAACCATCATCAATTCCATCCTACAACCCAACTGTTGGCGATTTGATAATGCCAAGTTCAATTCCATCTTTTGCACCATTTAAAGATAGTGAATTGCCAACCGAAATACCTTCGCAAAATCCTAGTAAAAACCCTAGTAACAACCCTAGCCCAAAACCATCGCTAAAACAATATGCTCCATCAGAAATTCCATCTTTTAATCCAAGTGAAAAACTAGCGGAAGAGCCAACCAACATTCCATCAGAAATTCCATCAAAACCATCTTCACCTTCAAAAAAAAGCAAATTACCAACCGGTCAACCAAGTTATTCAAAAGACACTTCTGATCTTCCAACTTCTAAACCATCGATTGGAGAATTTACGAGTCAGCCAAGTAATCAACCCAGTAATCAAGAATTTAAATTACCATTTTTTCCATCTTCGCAACCAAGCAATGCTCAATTTATCAGCAATGTTCCAAGTTTAAATTCTCTCAATTCAAATTCTCCCAGCTCAAATTCTCCAATAATTTCCATAACTCAATCTCCCGCGGCTGCAAACAAAAAACTTAATTCAAACCAATCCAAATTCCAATCTCCCAGCACCACACTAATTGGCGGAATTGCAGGAGCTGTTGCGCTTACTGGTTTGGGGGTTGGAATAGTAAAAAAGTTTATGAACAAAGGCAAAAAAGTTTATGCTGATGAGAATCTTCCAGCTGCTACTGAGCAAGATCGAGAAAGTGGCGGATTTAGAAGGTAAAAACGCGAATTTCTGAATAAGAAAATAACAAGGTTAATTCGAGAAAACCTTGAAAACAAAGGCGGAAAGTGGGTTTTTAGTCTCGTTTTTTAATTATGCCAACAAGGCAATCTTTTTCCGCTGAAAGAATTACAACCTCAACAATATCGCTAGATTTTAACTTAATGCCCTCGCCTGCAATTTTCACATCCAAAAAATTTTCCGATTTTCCAATGCCGTCTTTTTCAATTATTACGCTCAATTTTTTTCCAATTTGAGTTTGGAGAAATTTTTCTAATTCTTTTGCTCCAGATTCGCGTAGAATTTTCGCCCGCTCTTTAACTATTTTTCCATTAACCTGCGGCATCTTGGCGGCTGGAGTTCCATCGCGTTTTGAATAGGGAAAAATATGGGTAAAAATAATTCCAGCATCTTCAATTAATTTTTTTGAATTTAAAAACATCTCATCATTTTCAGTTGGAAAACCAGCGATGATATCGCAGCCAAAAGTAATTTCAGGGCGAATCTCGCGCGCTTTTTTGCAGAAACTCAAAACCTGTTCTACGCTATGACGACGCTTCATTCTTTTTAAAATAACATCGTCTCCAGACTGCACGCTCAAGTGCAAATAAGGCATGAAACGCGGTTCGTTTTTTAAAATTTCAAAAAATTCTTCGTCAATTTCGGCAACGTCAATTGAAGAAAGTCTTAAGCGCGGAAGTTCTGGCACAAGCTTTAAAACACGCTTAATCATTTTTGAAAGCGTGATTGGCACTGCTAAATCTTCTCCATAACCAGAAATATCAACGCCCGTAAATACAACTTCTTTATGACCAGCGGCAACCATTTTTTTAACTTGAGAAACAATTTCTCCAAGAGCGATTGAGCGACTATTTCCGCGACCAAAAGGAATTATGCAAAAAGTGCAGCGATGATTGCAGCCATTTTGAATTTCAAGAAAAGCGCGAGTTTTATTTTCAAAATATGAAACCAGTTGTGGCGCGGTATCTCTTACCGACATTATGTCATTAACTTTGATTTTAATGCTCTCAGACGGGGTTAAAAAATTTACAGCTTCTTCTCTATTTTCAGAAAAAATTTGATCTTTGTGAGCAATTTCAAGATTTGAATTAGCAACTTTTTTTTGCTCTGATTTTACGTGAGAAAAATCGCTCAAATAGCTTTCGACTTGAGATTTTTCTTGGTTTCCTAAAACCAGATCAACCTCTGCCATTTTAGCATATTTTTCAGGATTAATTTGAGCTGCGCACCCAGTCACAATAATTTTCGAATCAGGATTGTCTTTGCGCGCTCTGCGCACAGCATTTCGTAGCTCGCGTTCAGCTTCGCTGGTGACGGCGCAAGAATTAAAAACTATGAGATTTTTTTGATCTGATTTTTTTAGAGCTGCTTTGATTGCTTCGCTTTCATAGGAATTTAAACGACAGCCAAAAGTGACAATTTTGTTATTGGTGTCTTCTAGCGTCATTTGCCAAAATTACATAATTAACGATTTTTTTTACGCCGCGAATTTTAGAAATTTTTCTTAAAGCTCTTTTCATTTCAGAATCATCTTGAGCAACTCCGATTAAATAAACCACCCCTCTTACGGTGGTTGTTTTGTAGTTAACGGTCGAAACCTCATCAGCAAATAACAAAGCTGCTTCAACTCTTAAGGTTAAAAAATAATCTTTGGCAGCTATTGAAAAATCATGCGGAGAAAGAGAGTTGTTTTCAGTTTGAATTTCATCAATAACCTCTTTTACGCCTTCAACTTTCCAAGCAATTTGTGATGCCATTTTTGCTTTTTCCATATTGCGAGCAACTCCGGTAAGCAAAACTCTTCCTTCATTTACAGTTACATCGATTGAATTTCCCGGATTTTTTAAGCCATTTTTTAAAAATTGCGCTTCGATTTTACTAACAATTACAATGTCTTGACCAGTGTCTTCAATCGTCTTTTCTCTAAGAAGCGTGGTTGTGGTTGCTGCAGTTCCAAGAATTACAGTTTCAACGCAAGAGGTTAAAAACAACAAAGAGAAAATTGCAAAAAGTGCTGATATTTTTTTCATGCTAAATTGCTGGGAAGCTTTGTAAAATAAGGAAATAAATCGGTAATAAAGAAATTAAAAACTAGTTTTTGAGATTGAACATTGCAAATTATTTTTGCCTTCCTAAGTTGCTCGTCTCTTCAAATTTTGAGATCTTTTTTTCTTCTAAACGAAGAATTAATCCGATCTTTTGCACTTAATTTATGCGGGCGTAGCTCAGTGGTAGAGTGCCACCTTGCCAAGGTGGATGTCGAGGGTTCGAATCCCTTCGCCCGCTCCAAATCTCTATCAAAAAAAATCAATCAGTAGCTTTGGGATTGCGATTAACGCCTAAGCGTTAATGCGCGTTTTTACTAAAATATGTGCATTTAGCACATTTTCTCACGCAAAAACCCCTTCGCCCGCTCCAGATCTACTTTAGATCTCGGAGCTTTATTTCCTGACTTCCGTCAACTTCTTATCCACATCCACTTCACCGTAAAATTCTTCGCCGATTTTAATTTCTTCTCTTCCTCTTTTTACGCGCCATTCGTTGGTGTCGCGCAGGCTGAAAATACAGCCGCAATATTCTTGTTTATAAAATTCTTCGCGCTTTGCAATTTCATACATTCTTGCTGAACCGCCTTCTTTGCGCCAATTGTAAGTCCAATAATTAATTCCTTCATAATTTTTTGCCGCACGCAAACCGCAATCATTAATCTGATCCATATCTTTCCAGCGAGAAATTCCCAACGAAGAAGTGATTGTTGAAAAGCCATTTTCAAAAGCGTAAAGCGCAGTGCGCTCAAAGCGCATATCAAAACATTTTGTGCAGCGTTCGCCGCGCTCTGGAGAATATTCCAAACCTTTCGCACGAGAAAACCAATTTTGCACATCGTAATCAGCGTCTATACAAGAAATTCCTAGTTTTTCGGCAAAGCGACGATTTTCATTTTTACGAATTTCGTATTCTTTTTTTGGATGAATATTTGGATTATAAAAAAGAATTGTCAGATCAATTCCTGAAACCTTCATTCTTTCCATTAAATCTCCAGCGCATGGCGCGCAACAACTATGCATTAAAACGCGATTATCTTTAGCCTCTGGTGGAAGTTTTAATTCGTACATATTATTTCTGATTTGATTATTTTTTTTCCAAAAATTCAGATTTTAAAAAATGCCAGAACTTCCAGAAATAGAAACGATAAGATTAGGAATTCAAAATCTAGTCGGCAAAAAAATTATCAAGGTCTTTCGTTCAAAACACAGAATGAGAAGCGAGTCAGAAATTGATCTGCAAAAATTAGTTGGATCTGAAATTTCAGAAATCTCTCGTCGAGCGCGCTACTTAATAATTAAATGCAAAAACAATAAAACTCTGATTTTGCACCTTGGAATGAGCGGCAAAGTCACTTTGGAAAAAGATTTTAAACAATTAAAACACGATCATTTTGCCTGTGAATTTTCTGATAATTCTTGGCTTGTTTTTAATGATGCTCGTCGTTTTGGATTTGTTGATTTAATTGAAACAAAAAATCTACAAAATCACAAAATGCTTAAATCTCTTGGGCCCGAACCGCTTTCCGATGAATTTAATTTAGCAGATCTCAAAGAAAAATTATCTAAAAAATCGATAAATATAAAAACCTTAATGATGGATAATAAAATTGTTGTTGGTGTTGGCAATATATACATTAACGAATCTCTTTTTGATTCTAAAATTTCGCCACTTCGCAGCGCAAAATCGCTGGTCAATTCAGAAATCATTCAACTGATTTCTTCGATTAAAAAAATTTTACAACGCGCCATTAAACTTGGCGGATCCTCAATTTCTGATTATGTCAACGCCAAAGGAAATTTGGGAAATTTTCAGAACGATTTTAAAGTTTACGGTCGCGAAAATGAAAACTGTTTGCTTTGTAAGAATTTAATAAAAAAGATAAAGCAGAATGGTCGTTCTAGCTTTTATTGCCCTCAATGCCAAAAATAATTATGAAAAAATATTTAGAAAAAACCTTGGTTATCGCGTCAGCTTTTTTGCTACTTTCTTCATGCTGCAAAACCGAAATTAAAACTCCAAAAAACCCAATTGTTGCTAACGTACCTTACGAATCGGGGCCAATTAACAAAAGTTCTGTAACTGAAGCTTCTACAGATTTTGTGCAAGGCAGCGAAGATATTCCTCTTTTAAACGGAATGGAAAAAATGTTTGATGAAGGCTTGGGTTTCGATTCTTCGTCTGGAAGCATCATGTCTTCTAGTTATAAAGCAGAAATTCCACTAGAAAATGTTAAGAAATTTTACAGCAAAACTTTACCTCAAATGGGTTGGGCTTTGAAGAAAAGTGAACCTTTAAAATTGTCTTTTGAGCGTGAAAAAGAAAATTTAGAAATTGAGTTAATTAAGCAAAATGAAAAAAACATTGTGAAATTTTTCATCTCTTCTTCTTTGTAGTTTATTTGGCATAAGCGCAGCGAATTGAGAACAAAAATGGCGACTTAAATCATCTTCGTATTTCCATAATCAACGTCGCGGTGATATTTCCTCTTAGTAAGTGCCAGAATTAAGCCAAAACATATTGCCATCGAAATCATCGACGAGCCACCATAGCTTATAAACGGCAGAGTCATTCCTTTGGTTGGCAACAATTTTAAACTCACTCCAATATTTACAATAACCTGCATTGTAAATTGCATCATCAATCCGCAAAGAGACAAATAAACAAACATATCCTCTTCATCCAAAGCCCGCTTTACTATTCTTGTGATTAAATAAGCAAAAATAATTATCAGAATTATGCATGAAGCAATTCCATATTCTTCGCCAATAACGGAAAATATAAAATCAGTATGAGCATCGGGAACGAAGTTTTTTACTACGCCGTTTCCAGGGCCGGTGCCTACGAAAGAACCGTTTACAAAAGCATCAATTGATCTTTCTGCTTGATAGTTTTTTTCACTAGAATCAAGAAATTTATTAATTCGATCTTCAACGTGAGGAAAAGCTACATAAGCTCCCAAGCCGCCAATTAAACCAATAATTCCAATTATAGAAATAAATGGTAGCGGCAAACCGTAAACAAAAATTTGCGCCACCCACAATGCGGTAAAAGTTAGGGTCATGCCAAAGTCTGGCTGAAGAATTAAAAGGCAAACTATTGGAAGATATAGCGCAACTGAAACGCCATATTTTAATTGCCATTTTTCAAGATTAAGCCGATTTAAAATAAAGGCATTCATGATTATAAAAAAAGTCTTAGCAAACTCTGATGGTTGAAGGCTAAAACCCATAATACCAATCCATCTTTTTGCGCCTTTCGCTTCAGATCCAAAAATTAAAACCGCCACCAATAGAAAAATTGAAAGCACAAAACCAACTAAGCAAAATAGCTTTATTTTTTCTTGATCTAAAAAAGAAATTACGATCAACAGCGACAAGGCAATAAAAGCAAAGATCATCTGTTTTTTTAAGAAGAAAAACTTTTCAACGCCAATTCTTTTAGAAACTGCCGGACTAGAAGTTGCGGTCATCATCAGGCCAAAAGCAATAATTCCCAACACCAAAAGAAAATTGACTTTGTCGATGTCGATCCACCATTTTTTTATCAAATTTAAATAACGGCGATCAAAAATTGTGTTAGATTTTATATCCCAACTATCCATGTTTTTACTGGTTTTATTTAAAAAAAATTTTATTTATGTCGAGCGTTGGTCGAGCTTGTCGAGACCTTTGGAACGAAACTTACATGGTCTCCAAACGCGCCACCAACAAAATGAATTCAACTTGAGTGGACAAGATCCTAATTAATCAATTCAAAACATGCAGAAAAAATTATCCAACAAAATGTGGGGTGGAAGATTCGAAACCACGCCTTCAAACTTGATGCAAGAAATTAATCAATCAATTACCTTCGATAAAAAGCTGTATAAACAAGATATTAAAGGATCTACGGCCCACGCAAAAATGCTCGCAAAAATTGGCATTCTAACCAAAGAAGAATCAACAAAAATTATTGATGGTTTAAAAAAGATCGAAAAAGAAATCGAAAGCGGAAAATTTAATTTCAAAATCGAGCTTGAAGATATTCACATGAATATCGAATCACGTCTAAAAGAAATTATTGGCGACGCAGCGGGAAAGTTGCACACCGCTCGCTCTCGTAATGATCAAGTAGCTCTTGATTTTCGCCTTTTTGTGAGAGATGAAATTGACAATCTCTCAAAATTAATTCTCGATTTACAAAAAAATCTTGTTGCCAAAGCTGATGAAAATTTTGGCGCGATTCTTCCTGGATTCACGCATTTACAAGTTGCGCAACCAGTTCTTTTTTCTCATCATTTGCTCGCCTATTTTGAAATGTTTAAACGCGACCTTTCTCGCTTAAATGATCTGCGCGCCAGAATGAATGAATGTCCGCTCGGCTCTTGCGCTTTGGCGGGAACTTCATTTCCGATTGATCGTAATTTTGTTGCTAAAGAATTGGGTTTTAATCATCCAACTGCAAACTCAATGGATTCGGTTTCTGACCGCGATTTTGCCATCGAGCTTTTGTTTTGTTTGAGTTTGGTCGCAACTCATCTTTCGCGCCTTGCAGAAGAAATTGTTATTTGGATGAGCAAAGGTTTTGAATTTA
>CAYVKI010000059.1:0-8306 GCA_964452075.1 uncultured Rhizobium sp. | reverse complement strand
AAAGACAATCTGGTGGCAAAAGATCTTTGGTTACTAGAGCGAAAGAGAAGAAATAAATTTACGCGACAGTCTCATTTAAGAAATTTAATAATTTTAAGCCGTTGCAAATTTAGGTTTGCAGCGGTTTTTTATTTTTTAAAGAGAGGAAAAAATTAGCGGCGAAATTGTGAGTTCAAAGAAGAAACAAAGTGGTAGTGAGCGCGGTTGGAATCGAACCCCAAGCTGACGCGAAGCGCAGCAAAAAATAAAAGTTCGTTGGTTTTTGGGAAAAAGATTTGGTGAGCACGGTTGGAATCGAACCAACGACAACCTCATTAAAAGTGAGGTGCTCTACCGACTGAGCTACGTGCTCATTGCTGATGAATCAAACAATGATTTTTCAAGGAGGGGGCGCATTAAAAGCTCTCATCTTAAAAAAGCAACAAATTTGTAGAAATCTTTTGAAGCGCAACTTATCTAGTTGGAGTAGTCTCGTCTGTTAAAAGCCATCATCAAAATTTCAATTAAATGCAAAGAAAGATTCTAACCATAATTCCTGTTCGTTTGGCTTCCACCAGATTGCCAAATAAGCCGCTAGCTGATATTTGCGGCAAAAGCATGATTCATAGAGTTTATGAACAGGCGGTGAAAGCAAATTTAGGAGATGTTTTAATTGCTTGTGATGGTGAAGAAATTGCGGCAGAAGCCAGAAAAATTGGTGCGAATTTTGTGATTACTGATCCAAATTTACCATCAGGAACCGATAGAATTTACGCTGCTTACAAAAGTTTTGGAAAAGATTTTGATGTGATTGTTAATCTTCAAGGAGATTTACCAATCATCGATCCAGAAGTTATAAAATCTGCTGCCAAAGCAGCATTTTCAAGTGATTGTGACATTGCAACCGTTGCTTCAAAAATCAAAAATGAGTCAGAAATTTCTAATCCAAATGTCGTAAAAATTGCCATATCTTTTAAAGAAAAAAATCTTGGAAAAGCTCTTTATTTTTCGCGTTGTCCAATTCCATATTCTAAAACAAATGAGGCTGATTTTTATCATCATATTGGAATTTACGCTTACAAAAAAAACGCTTTAGAAAAATTTGTGCAGCTTGAGCCTTCAACGTTAGAAAAACGAGAAAGTCTCGAACAGCTTCGCGCTTTAGAAAATGACATGACAATTTTTGTAAAAATTGTTGATGCGCATCCGCTTTCGGTTGATACCAAAGAAGATCTTGAAATTGTCACAAAGCTGATTGCTGGTAAATGAAAAATCCTCAGAAAATTATTGGCTGGAAAGAATGGTTTGGTCTTGATAGCATTAGCTTGCCAGCAATTAAAGGCAAAATTGATACTGGCGCAAAAACCTCATCTTTGCACGCCTTCAACATTGAAAGTTTTTATATTGAAGATGTTGAATATGTGAAGTTTGACATTCACCCTTTGCAGAAAAATAAAAGTTTGGCGCGCACTTGTGTGGCACGGGTTATTGATCAAAGAATGGTTTCTGATTCTGGTGGAAAAAAAGAAAAAAGATTTGTCATAAAATCTGATTTGCGTATTGGCGATAGTAAAATCAGAATCGAATTAACCCTTGCTAATCGCGATACCATGGCATTTCGTATGCTGCTTGGTCGTGAAGCAATTAAGCAGGCAAAAATGCTTGTAGATACATCAAAATCTTTTCTGCAAGGCAAGCTGAAAAGAAACGAAATTCTTAAACTTTACCGCACAACTAAACCTTGTTTAGATCTTAGAAAATTATGAAAATTGTACTTTTGGCCTCCAATCCAAATCTTTATTCCAACAAGCGTATCATGGAAGCAGCGCAGAAGCGCAATCATGAAATTCAGTTCGTGAATGTTGGAGATTGCTACATAAAAGTTGCTCCAAATTCTTGTGAAGTGTTTTTTGATGAAGGAAAGAAACTTGAAAATATTGATCACGTAATTCCTCGTTTAAAACCTTCGATGACTTTTTACGGCGCGGCAATTACGCGCCAGTTTGAAGTTATGGGCGTTTCTTGCTTTAATGCTTCTGATGCAATTACGAAGTCGCGTGATAAATTGCACACCTTGCAAATTCTTGCTCAACACGGATTAAATGCGCCAATTACCAGTTTTGCCAATTCTTCTTACGACACAAAAGATCTAATTCATTTGGTGGGAAGCGCGCCTTTGGTGATCAAATTGCTTGAAGGAACAAAAGGTGTTGGCGTGGTTTTATCTGAAACAAACAAGGCGGCAGAAAGTGTTATTAACGCCTTTCGCAGTTTAAAAGCCGACATTTTGGTGCAACATTACATCAAAGAATCGAAAGGTCAGGACATTCGTTGTTTTGTGATTGGCGATAAAGTTGTGGCTTCAATTGAGCGCATTGCGCAAGAAGGAGAGTTTCGTGCCAACATTCATTTAGGCGCAACCGCCAGAGCAGTTGAAGCAACGGCGCAGGAGTGCGAGTTAGCAATTAAAGCAACGAAAATTATTGGTTTAGAAGTCGCTGGAGTTGATATGGTTCGCTCAGATTCAGGTCCAAAAATTCTTGAAGTAAATTCTTCTCCGGGGCTTGAAGGAATTGAAGGCGCAACAGGAATTGATATTGCGACAAAGATGATTGAGTTTTTAGAAAACAAAAAAGGAATTTAATGAAAAAACTTGATCCGAAAAAAATTTTTAATGGCGAGTGCGAATTTCTTTTTGGAGCGCATAACTATTCGCAAATTCCGCAAAGTTCGCAGCCAGAAATTGCTTTTATTGGTGCGTCAAATGTTGGGAAATCGAGCTTAATTAACGCAGTGACAGGAAAAAAACTGGCGATTGTTTCTTCAACTCCCGGAAGAACAAGGCAGTTAAATTTTTTCAAAATTGCTGACGGATTTACACAAAGTTTTTCGCAAGGATTTGTTTTGGTTGATATGCCCGGATATGGTTTTGCAAAAGCGCAATTAAAACATTCTGAGCATTGGCAAAAAACCGCTCTAGAATATTTAATGAAACGCCCAAATCTACATCGACTTTTTTTATTAATTGATCCAATCAAAGGCTTGAAAGAAGCGGATCGCGATATGATTAATATTCTTAACGCGGTTGCGGTTTCTTTCCAGATTATCTTAACAAAAGTTGATAAAATGAATGCGGCAGAATCGGCAAAAGCAGAACAGAAAATTCTTAGCGAAATTCCAAAATGGGCGGCGGCGCATCCGAAAATTATTGCGACCAGCAGCTCAAAAGGCTATGGAATAAAAGAAATTCAAGATTCAATCGTTGAAGTTTTGCAACATTTATGATGAAAATATTTTTGATAATTTTTTTAACCAGTGCGGTAATTTTATTGATAATGTTTTTGTTAAATGTTGCTACATATAACGGAACTAGCGCAAATCACCCTTCAAAACAAGTAAATACAAATGACAAAAAACTCTAAAAAAACACAAGATTCTCAAGCTAAAAAATTGGTAGCAAAAAATCACAATTTAGGTTTTACCCCGAAACAAATTGTTGAAGAATTAAACCGATTTATTGTTGGTCAAAAAGATGCCAAAAAAGCAGTTGCGGTTGCTTTGCGCAATCGTTATCGCAGAAAATTTGTAGAATCTCCTTTGCGTGAAGAAATAGTTCCAAAAAACATTTTAATGATTGGGCCAACTGGAGTTGGAAAAACCGAGGTGGCGCGCCGTTTAGCAAAATTGGCTAACGCACCTTTCTTAAAAGTTGAGGCTACAAAATTTACTGAAGTTGGATATGTTGGTCGCGATGTTGATTCTATAATTCGTGATTTGATGGATGTTGCTGTAAAATCAGTACGCAATGAATTTAAAAAAGAAGTTGAAGAAAAAGCCAAAAAGCGCGCCCAAGAAAAGGTAATTGACGCTTTGGTTGGCGATTCAGCCGAAAAAGCCACCAGAGAAAAATTCTCAAAAATGATTGATAGCGGTGAAATTAACGAAAGCGAAGTTGAGATTGAATTAATCGACGCTCCATCTGCAATCGGAACCAGTTTTGATGTTCCGGGTGGACAAGTTGGCATGATTAACATCTCTGAAATTTTGGGTCGCGCAATGGGTGGCGAAAAAACTAAAAAGCTGACTTTAACAGTTGAAGACGCGATGAAATCTTTAATCGAAGAAGAATGCGACAAGATGATTGACGAAGATAAAATTATAAAAATCGCTTTAAAAGCTGTTGAAAATGATGGAATAGTTTTTATCGACGAAATCGACAAAGTTTGCGCTCGCGGCGGTGCGAAAGCTTCTGGTTCCGATGTTTCTCGCGAAGGCGTGCAGCGCGATTTATTGCCGTTGGTTGAAGGAACGGCGGTAACTACAAAATATGGAATTATTAAAACCGATCACATTTTGTTTATTGCTTCGGGAGCTTTTCACGCGGCAAAACCGGCGGATTTGTTGCCGGAATTGCAAGGACGTTTTCCAATTCGTGTGCAGCTTCAGCCCTTAAACCAAGAAGATTTGGTGCGCATTTTATCTGAGCCAGAAGCGAGCTTAATCAAGCAATATTCGGCTTTAATTGCGGTTGAAAATATCAACTTAAATTTCACCAAAGATGGCATTAACGAAATTGCTCAAGTTGCAACTCGAGTTAATAGCGAAGTTGAAAATATTGGCGCGAGAAGGCTTCATACTTTATTAGAAAAAATTCTTGAAGAAGTGAGTTTTGAAGCGACTGAAATGAAAAATGGCAATGTTGTGACGATAGATAAGAAATATGTCACCAGCCATTTGGGTGATTTAACTTCTGGCAAAACCGATCTTTCTAAATTCATTTTATAAATTCTTAATTTTAACGGATAAAAAACATGGTTCCTCGTTATTCTAGGCCAGAAATGGTCAAAATTTGGTCGCAAGAAAATAAATATAATATTTGGTTCGACATTGAAATTTATGCTCTGGAAGCGCTTGAAAAAATTGGCGTTGCTGAAGCTGGTTCTTCAAAACGCATTCGTGAAAATTTTGAAAAAGCTGGTGGCAAATTTGATGCGGCGCGCGTTGATGAAATTGAATCTGTCACTAAACATGACGTAATCGCTTTTCTTACGCATCTTGCGGAATTAGTTGGTGAAAATTCTCGCTTCATTCATTACGGAATGACTAGTTCAGACGTTCTAGACACATGTCTTTCCGCTCAACTTTCTCAAGCCTCAGACATCTTAATTGATGATTTAGAAAGGCTTTTGGCGGCAATAAAAAAACGTGCTTTTGAACATAAAAACACAGTTTGCGTTGGTCGCTCTCACGGAATTCATGCCGAACCAATAACTTTTGGGCTAAAGTTGGCGCGTTTTTACGCCGAGTTTGAAAGAAATTTAACGCGTCTAAAAATCGCCAAAAAAGAAATCGCCGTTTGTGCAATTTCTGGCGCGGTTGGAACTTTCGCTAATGTTGATCCTTTCGTGCAAAAATATGTCGCAGAAAAAATGGGTCTTGAAGAAGAATCAGTTTCAAGTCAGATCATTCCAAGAGATCGCCACGCTGCATTTTTTGCAGTTTTGGGAGTTATTGCTTCATCAATTGAAAATCTGGCGATAGAAATCAGACATTTGCAAAGAACTGAGGTTTTGGAAGCAGAAGAATTTTTTTCAAAAGGTCAAAAAGGTTCTTCGGCAATGCCGCATAAAAGAAATCCAGTTTTAAGTGAAAACCTAACTGGCTTGGCGCGAATTGTTAGAAGTGCTGTTGTTCCTGCTTTGGAAAACGTTGCTAGTTGGCATGAGCGCGATATTTCGCATTCTTCGGTTGAAAGAATGATCACGCCAGATGCAACAATCACGCTAGATTTTGCTTTGGATCGCTTGGTTGGTTTGGTAGAAAATCTGACTGTTTACGAAAAAAACATGCAGAAAAATTTAGATAAATTAGGTGGTTTGGTTTTTTCGCAACGCGTGCTTTTAACCTTGATTGACGAAGCTGGAATTTCTCGCGAAGATGCTTACAAAATTGTGCAAAGCAATGCCATGAAAATTTGGGCTGGAGAGTCAAACAGCTTTTTAGAATTGCTAAAACAAGATGCGCAAGTGGTTGAAAAATTAGGTGTTAAAAAGTTGGAAAGTCTTTTTGATATTTCTTACCACACCAAAAATATTGATCACATTTTTAAGCAAGTTTTTAAGAGCTAAATTTGCCTCAGAAATTTTTTGACGTTGTAATAATTGGTGCTGGTGCCGCAGGCTTAATGTGCGCTGCCACAGCAGGGCAAAGAGGTCGCAGCGTTTTGCTTTTGGATCACGCTAAATCAGTTGGTGAAAAAATTCGTATTTCTGGAGGCGGCAGATGCAATTTCACCAACTTACATACTTCGCCGAAAAACTTCATTTCTTCTAATCCGCATTTTTGCGTTTCCGCCTTGCAGCGTTTTACTCAACAAGATTTTATTAAACTGGTTGAAAAACACCAAATTGCTTTTCATGAAAAAACTTTGGGGCAACTTTTTTGCGATGTTTCTTCGAAGCAAATTATTGAAATGCTGCTCAAAGAATGCCTTGAAGGCAAAGTTGAAATTATGTTGGAAAGCAAAGTTGTTGAAGTTTTGCGAGATGGCGAAGGTTTTAGAGTTAAAATTGAAAATGAATTAGTGAGTTGTAGATCCTTAGTAATTGCCACTGGCGGGCCTTCAATCCCGAAAATGGGCGCAAGTGGTTTTGGTTATGATGTGGCGCGAAAATTTGGTTTAAAAGTTGTGCAACCAACTCCAGCTTTAGTGCCACTTACCTTGGATGAAAATATTTTATCAGAAACCAGAAATCTTTCTGGCGTTGCAGTGGATGCGATTGTTTTTTGTGGAAAAATTAAATTTCGTGAAGCGATTCTTTTTACGCATCGCGGACTTAGTGGGCCAGCGATTTTGCAAATTTCATCTTATTGGAAAAAAGGCGAGAAAATTGTCATTAATCTTGCGCCAGAAATTGACATTTTCTTGCGACTTTGCGAAGAGAAAAAATCAAAACCTAAGCAAGAATTGCAAAGTTTTCTAAATCAATTTTTGCCAAAAAGTTTGGCAATTTATTTAGCTCAAAAAAGTGGCTTTGTTGGAAATTTGGCGGATCTTTCTCATCAGAAAATAAAAGAAATTTCAAATTCGATAAACGCTTGGGAGCTTGTGCCAAGCGGAACAGAAGGTTTTGCTAAAGCCGAAGTGACTTTGGGTGGAGTTAATTGCGATCAAATTTCTTCTAAAAGTTTTGAAGCAAAATCTGTGCCAAATTTATTTTTTATCGGCGAGGTTTTGGATGTGACGGGTTGGCTTGGAGGTTTTAATTTTCAATGGGCTTGGGCCAGTGGAAAAGCGGCTGGAGATTGTGTTTAAAAATATTGTCGATTGAATAGCTTTAATTGTGATTGGTGATAATTAATAATTTTAACGAGAAAAAAATGACGGAAAATTTAGCAAAAACAAATGAAACAAAAGAATTTAAGCCAGTAAAAAAACAGTCACCTTTTGTTTCGGATCCTTTTAACACAAGAGGCGGCAAAGGTGGGAAAAAAGGCAATTTAAACTCAGTAGCAAATTCTGGTGGTAAAAAATTGAACTTCACTTCAAGCATCAAAAAAGGCGGTAGCGGAGATAGATAGATATTTTTAGAAGATTATTTTCGAAGTGGTTGGGGCGGCAGGATTCGAACCTACGGGTGGCGGTATCAAAAACCGCTGCCTTACCGCTTGGCTACGCCCCAGCATTTTATGGACAGATTATATAACTATTTCTTTAAGAAGAGCGGCGCTTTCTAGAGATGCGAGCAAATGAAGTCAACTTTTTTAAAATGGTTACGTTAATTTTTTAGTTAAAATCTTTTGTTTTGCGGTAAACTTCTTACGCCGCAAGTTGCGCGAGCGTATAATTCTTAAAACGCGAATTCGCGATTAAAACAAATTTCTCGCAAAAGTTTCGGCATCAAATTCTTGCAGATCTTCTAACTTTTCACCAACGCCAATTGCGTAAATTGGTTTATTAAAATTTTGCGCCAGCGAAACAACTATCCCGCCTTTTGCCGAACCGTCCAACTTGGTGATTATAATTCCATCAATGCCAACAATCTGATTGAAAATTTCTAATTGAGATCTGGCATTTTGACCAGTTGTCGCATCAAGAATTAAGATATTTTCGTGAGGTGCGCTAGGGTCAATTTTCTTCAAAACGGTGTTAATTTTCTTTAATTCTTCCATCAGATTTTGTTTGTTTTGCAACCTTCCGGCTGTGTCAATTAACAAAACATCGAAGTTATTTTTATGAGCAAAATCTAAAGAGCGATAAGCGATTGCAGCTGGATCTTCACCTTCTTTTTGCGGCAAAATAATTTCGCAACCAACTCTTTTTGCCC
>CAYVKI010000058.1:0-8354 GCA_964452075.1 uncultured Rhizobium sp. | reverse complement strand
CGTCGCGAAAAAATGAATCGCCTAAAAATTTTTTGCAAAAGCGGATTTGCGACAGCGCCCTAATAACCATGAGTCAATATATCAGTATCTTAAATTTGAAAATTAAAAAATAATGCAACAGGAATTAAAAAATCTTTTAGACAGAAATTCGGAAAGAACTTTTTCTAGAATTTCGCAAGACGAGCTTTTGCAAGTAAAAAATGCAATTACCAATTATGTTGATGAAATTGTTGTTGCTAAAAACTTAGATCAAAAACAAAGCCTATTAAACATACGATTTGGAATTTCAAATAACTCAATTTTACACCTTGCTGCAAAATTTGGAGATGAAAATGACGTAAAGAAGATTCTTGATCAGTCTTTTAGAGAGCAAGAGATTGATATTAGAAATTCAGAATATTTTACCCCTTTGCACCTTGCTGCAATTAATGGTCATTTAAATATTGCTAAGCTTTTAATTGCCGCTGGAGCTGATAAGAATGCGGTTGTTTCAGAAAGAAAGCGCAGTTGGGCTTCAATTCACTTTGCGGCGCAGTTTAATCATTCTGATATTGTTAAGTTGTTGATTGATGTTGGAGTTAACAAAGAGGTAAAAACTGGATTTGGTCTTACTCCTCTAGTTGTTGCTGCTGAGTTTGGAAGTGATGAAACGTTAGAATTTTTATTGTCAATTGGGGCCGAGAAAAATGTTCAAACAATTTCCGAGAATCACAAGATGACGGCTTTGCATTACGCGGCGATTGGCAATTTTATTAAAAGTGCAACTCTGCTTTTGGATGCTGGTCTTGACAAAGACAAAGAAACTGATTCTGGTTTTACAGCTCTAGAGTTTGCGGCAAAAAATAATCTTTCGGAGATGGTGGTTTTGCTTATGAATTACGGTGCTGATAAATGGGATGAAGCATTAAAAATTGCTCAAGAAAACAATAGTTTTGACGTTGTTGCTCAAATTAAAAAATATCAAAAAATTAAGATAAAACTTTTTAACTCCGCTGGTTTGAAAAAAATTGCCTCAGATTTAACCGAATCTTTAAAGCAGTATGATTCGAATAATCTTGGGGAGATAAAAATTATTCTTGATAACGGAGTTGCCTTTAATGCATTTGGAATTCTTTCCCTTAACTATCGAGTTGGGTTTTTTAGTAAGGAAAAAAGAACTTTTGTAAGTTTTGTGCTGGAAAATGAATTAACCGAATTGAGCAAAGAGTTGAAGAGATTGACCGCTATTATCGCAAGCCCTAATCTTGGACGTTAATTTTTGCAAAAGCGGAATTGCGACAGTGCTTTTATCCAATTTTTGCTGCCAGATTTTTCTCAACTGCGTCTAAAAATTCTTCGGTATAAAGATAGTGTTTTTTGTGTTCTACAGAATTTCCGTGAATGCAAACCGCTAAGTCTTTTGTCATCTTTCCAGATTCAACAGTTTCGATGCAGGTTTTTTCTAGCTTGTGACAAAAATCTATCAACTCTTGATTGCCATCAAGTTTGCCGCGAAATTCTAAACCACGAGTCCAAGCAAAAATTGACGCCATTGGATTGGTGGAAGTTGGTTTTCCAGCTTGATGATCGCGATAATGGCGCGTGACAGTTCCGTGCGCTGCTTCCGCTTCCATGATTTTTCCATCCGGAGTAATTAAAACCGAGGTCATTAAACCTAAAGAGCCAAAACCTTGCGCCACCGAATCTGACTGAACGTCGCCATCATAATTTTTGCACGCCCAAATAAAGTTGCCGTTCCATTTTAAAGCAGAAGCAACCATGTCATCAATTAAGCGATGTTCGTAAGTTATTTTTGCTGCGGCAAATTTTTCTTTGAATTCTTTTTCGTAAATTTCGGCGAAAATATCTTTGAAGCGACCGTCATATTTTTTCAAAATTGTATTTTTGGTTGAGAGATAAAGTGGCCAATTTTTTTGCAGTGCTAAATTAAAACATGAATAAGCAAAACCACGAATTGACTCGTCGGTGTTATACATTGCTAAAGCAACGCCAGAGCCTTTGAATTTAAAAACTTCTTGTTCGATTGTTTCGCCATTTTCTCCTTCGAATTTTATGGTAAGCTTGCCTTTTCCCGGAACCACAAAGTCAGTTGCTTTATATTGGTCTCCAAAAGCGTGACGCCCAACGATAATTGGCGAAGTCCAGTTTGAAACAATTCTTGGCACATTTTGACAAACAATTGGTTCGCGAAAAACCGTTCCATCTAGAATATTTCGAATAGTTCCGTTTGGCGATTTCCAAATTTCTTTTAAATTAAATTCTTTTTTGCGCGCTTCGTCTGGAGTAATGGTTGCACATTTTATACCAACGCCGCAAGCTTTGATAGCATTGGCTGAATCGATAGTAACTTGATCATTAGTTGCATCGCGATTTTCAACAGAAAGATCAAAATATTGAAGGTTTACATCAAGGTAAGGAAGAATTAGTTTTTCTTTTATCATCTTCCAAATGATTCGAGTCATTTCGTCGCCATCAATTTCAACAACCGAGTTTTTTACTAGAATTTTTTTCATAAAATTTACGTTAAATTTGGAAATGTTGGTCAAAAATCTTTATCAGAAATAGAAAATTATGAAAAATAAAATCAACAATAAGGTTGTCGCCGCAGCTTTTTTGGGAATGGTTGCAACTGCTGGATATTTGTTTTTTGCAAATTCAAAGCAGCTTAAAACTAGCAATTCGCCAAATTCTTTTGGCTCTGCAGAAGTTTCAGTGGCGGTGGTTCAAAAGCAAACAGTGCAATTATTTCAAGAATTGCCGGCAAGAGTTTCGGCTTCAAAAATTTCTGAGGTGCGACCGCAAATTGAAGGTGTAATTAAAAAAGTAAAATTTACGGAAGGAAGTTTTGTTAAGAAAGGTCAACAGCTCTACGAAATTGAGCCGTCAATTTATCAAGCGGCATCAAAAAGCGCAGATAGAAATTTAAAAACTCTGCGCGCCAAAAGAGATCGTTACAAAATTTTGCTAGAACAAGATGCGGTAAGTAAACAAGAGTTTGATGATCTCGAGGCTTCTTTTGCGCAAGCTGAATCGGATGCTGAAAAAGCAAAAACTAATTTTAATTACACAAAAGTTTTAGCACCAATTTCAGGTTATATTGGAAAAACAAATTTAACCGAAGGTGCTTTGGTTACTGCAAATCAGGCTGAAGTTTTAACCACGATTACAGAGCTTGATCCAATTTATGTGGACATGGTTCAACCGATAAAAGAAATGCAACAACTTGGCGACCAAAAAGAAATTATGGTTAGCCTAATAACTGATGATCCAAATTATGTTGCGGAAGGAAAGTTGAAATTTTCCGAAGTTTTTGCTGATGCAAGTACAGATTCGGTTCGTTTACGCGCTTTGTTTTCTAATAAAGATAAAAAATTAATTCCCGGAATGTTTGTGACTGCCAAATTGCATCTCAAGCCAATCGAGGCAATTTTGGTTTTACAAAGAGCGGCTATTCGTAAAGCTGATGGTGGATTAATGGTTTGGGTGGTGCAGGGTGATGTTGCTAAGGCGCGACCAATTAAAGCTGAAAAAATTTCTGGCGATTCTTGGGTTGTGTCCGAGGGTTTAAATGATGGTGATGTCGTGATTGTTGAAGGTTATTTAAAAGTTGCTGATGGAGCTAAGGTTAATGCTGTTCCTTTTCAATCTAACGCAGCGCAAGCCGAAGTTTTAAAAAATAATTAAATCATGTCTAATTTTTTTATTAACCGACCAATATTTTCTTGGGTTCTGGCAATTATTGTGATGCTTGCCGGAGTTTTGTCGCTGTTTAAAATGCCTATTGAGCAATATCCAAATATTGCTCCGCCTTCAGTTTCAATTTCTACCTCAATGCCCGGAGCTTCGGCAGAAACTTTGGAAAATAGTGTGACGCAAGTAATTGAGCAAAGCCTTACCGGAATTGACTCATTGCGTTATTTTACCTCAAGCAGTGACTCTGACGGTAATGTGACAATCACCATAACTTTTGAGCCAAAAACTGATCCAGATATCGCGCAAGTTCAGGTGCAAAATAAGTTGCAATCTGCAATGCCGCTTCTTCCGCAAGAAGTTCAGCAACAAGGTGTGCGCGTAAATAAATCTAACAATAACTTTCTTTTAGTAATTGGTTTGTTTTCAGAAGATGATTCTGTAGGCGAGGGCGAGCTTGGAGATATTTTGCTTTCCGACATGAAAGACAATATTTCGCGCATTAATGGAGTTGGCAACGTCACTGTTTTTGGCGATCCTCGCGCCATGAGAATTTGGGTTAATCCAAACAAGCTTTATAGTTATAAAATGACAATTGCTGAAGTTATCGCAGCAATAAAATTGCAAAATGCTGATGTCTCGGCTGGTCAACTTGGCGGTTTGCCGTCGGTTAAAGGTCAGCAAATTAATGCCACAATTAAAGCGCAGTCAAAATTAAAAACGGTGGAAGATTTTGAAAAAATTATTCTGCGTGTGAATAAAAATGGCGCGCAAGTTCGCCTTAAAGATGTGGCAAAAATTGAAATTGGCTCGCAAAGTTATGATTCAATTGCGCGCTACAAACGCCACCCTGCAGCGGGAATGGCAGTGATTTTGGCAAGTGGCGCGAACGCACTTGAAACATCGAAAAATGTCAAAGCAAAAGTTGAAGAAATGAAAAAATTTCTGCCAAAAAGTGTGCAGATTATTTATCCTTACGACTCAACGCCATTCATTAAATTATCGATTATTGGAGTTGTTGAAACTTTGTTGATCGCGATTCTTTTGGTGTTTTTGGTGATGTTGCTTTTCTTGCAAAACTTTCGCGCAACTTTAATTCCAACAATTGCTGTGCCAGTGGTTTTGCTGGGAACTTTTGCGATCTTATTTGCCTGCGGTTTTACCATTAACACCCTAACAATGTTTGCGATAGTTTTGGCAATTGGATTGTTGGTTGATGACGCAATTGTTGTTGTTGAAAACGTTGAAAGAATAATGCACGAAGAAGGGTTGTCGCCAATTGATGCAACGCGAAAATCAATGCAGCAAATCACAAGTGCATTGATTGGAATTGCCGTGGTTCTTTCGGCGGTATTTATTCCGATGGCATTTTTTGATGGTTCTGCTGGTGCGATTTATCGCCAGTTTTCTATCACCATTGTTTCCTCAATGATACTTTCGGTTTTAGTGGCTTTGATTCTTTCGCCTTCGCTTTGCGCCACAATTTTAAAGCCTTCGCAAAAAAATCATCAAGTTTCGCAAAATAAATTTCTTAGCTTTTTCAATCAAAAACTTGATCAAGGAAGAAATTTTTATACTAAAAAAGCCAATGGCATTATCTCTCGCTCATACAAATTTTTCATGATTTATGTTGTGATGATTGGTGGCTTAGTATTTTTATTTAACCGCCTGCCAACATCATTTTTGCCCGTTGAAGATCAAGGCATGATGTATTTAATGCTTAATACCCCAAGCGGCTCTAGTCTTGAACGTACATCTGAAAGTTTGAAGCAAGTTGAAGATTATTTTTTGGAAAAAGAATCTGAAAATATCGACCATCTTTTTACGGTTGCGGGTTTTAGTTTTGCGGGCAGTGCGCAAAATGCAGGTTTTGGATTTATTGGCTTAAAAGATTGGAGCTTGCGAAAACGTCCAGATCAAGGAGTCGCCGCAATTTCAGGGCGAGCAATGGGAGCATTGTCGCAAATAAAAGATGCTTTTGTATTTACATTTTTCCCGCCGCCAATTCGCGAATTAGGCAATGCTTCTGGTTTTGATTTGCAGCTAATTGATCGTAGTGGATTGGGGCATGATAATTTGATGAACGCTCGCAATCAATTGCTTGGTATGGCATCGCAAAATCCAATTTTGATTGGCGTGAGACCAAATGGCTTGAGCGATGTGGCGCAATATAAAATTGACATAGATTATGAAAAAGCGGCAGCACTAGGCGTTTCATTTGCCGATATTAATCAAACTTTGCAATCAGCTTGGGGATCAACTTACGTAAATGATTTTATCGACAAAGGCAGAATCAAAAGAGTTTATTTGCAAGGAGAGGCGCAATATCGCATGACTCCTCAAGATTTGAAAAAATGGTATTTACGCAACAATGAAGATAAAATGGTGTCGTTTAGCAGTTTTTCGAAAGCGCATTGGACATTTGGTTCGCCAAAATTAGAGCGTTTTAACGGCGTTTCTTCTGTGAATATTCAAGGCGGCGCAGTTCCCGGAGTTAGTTCAGGAGTTGCGATGAATGAAATGGAAAAAATCGTAAAATCATTACCTCAAGGTGTTGATTATGCTTGGTCGGGAATTTCTTACGAAGAGAAAAAATCTGGCTCGCAAACCCTAATGCTTTATGCTATTTCATTGCTTGTAGTCTTCTTATCTCTTGCCGCACTTTACGAAAGTTGGTCGATTCCTTTTTCAGTAATTCTCGTCGTGCCTTTTGGCGTAATTGGAGCTTTACTTGCCTCAATGTTTTTCGGCATGAGTAATGACGTTTATTTTCAAGTTGGTCTTTTAACCACAATTGGCTTATCGGCAAAAAATGCGATTCTCATCGTAGAATTTGCTCGCGATCTTTATCAAAAAGGGCATAGCGCAATTGAGGCGACATTAATTGCCATTAAATTAAGATTTCGTCCGATCATAATGACGTCAATGGCATTCATACTCGGAATTGCTCCTTTGGCAGTTGCTTCTGGGGCTGGATCAGCAAGTCAGCGCGCAATTGGAATTGGTGTGATGGGCGGTATGCTTGCAGCAACTTTTATCGCCACATTTTTCGTGCCAATGTTTTATGTTTTAGTAGAAAAATTCGCTAAAAAAATCAGCAAAAAATCGTCTTAATTTTATGATGACAATAAAAAAAATCTTGAGTTTGGCGGCTGCAATTTCAGTGATTTCGGCCTGCACTTTGGCACCAAATTACAAGCGTCCAAAAGTTGAATTGCCAATTGAGCAATCTGGAGATCTTTCTAAGAAAAAAATCACCAGCATTTCTTGGCAGGAATATTTTCAATCTCCTGATTTGCATCGCGCAATTCAAACCGCTTTGTTTAATAATCGCGATTTGCGCGTGGCGAATCTTAATATTGAATCGGCGCAAGCAACTCATGGAATTGAGAGATCAAATCTTTTGCCTGAAATTAACGCCGTTGGTTTGCAAACAAAGCAAGGTGTTCCGGGGGCTTTTGCAAGCTTCATGCCAAAAAAACAATTTCGCGCCAATCTTTCGCTGGCAAGTTATGAGCTAGATTTTTTTGGTAGATTGCGCTCGTTAAAAAAATCAGCGCAGGAAGATTTTTTGGCATCAAAACAAGAAATGTCACTAAAATTTCTTTAATTTCTGAGGTTGCGAATTCGTATTTACAACTTCTTCTTGATCGCGAAATGCTGAAAATTTCTGAAGAAAATTTAAAGGCGCAAAGTGACAAACATAAATTCACCGAAATGCGCTACAATGCTGGCATCGACTCACAAACCGATTTACTTAATTCTGAAAACCTAATCGAAGAAGCAAAAAACAATTTTGAAACTTACAAAAAATTGGTGAAACAAGATGAAAATGCTTTAATGCTTTTAATGGGAGTTTTTGATAGAAATGCTTTGCCGCAAGAAGATGTAAGGTTTAGTGACGTAAAAATTAATGAAGATTTATTAGATTTCGTTCCGTCAGAAACTTTGTTTTCGCGCCCAGATATTTTGCAAGCGGAGCACGAATTAAAAAGCGCAAATGCTGATATTGGTGCAGCGCGTGCGGCATTTTTTCCGTCAATTACTTTAACTGGAAGCTACGGATATGCTTCGCGTGAAACGGCGACATTATTTGATTCAAAAACTTGGGCTTTTACGCCACAAATAAACATGCCGATTTTTGCAGGTGGGAGAAATATTTATAATTTAAAGTTGGCAGATTTGCGCAAGAAAGTTGAAATCGCTCAATATGAAAAGGCAATTCAAACAGCTTTTGGTGAAGTTTTAGATCAACTTGCCGAAAGAGTTGCCGTGAGATCCAAAATGGAATCTGCTGACAAAATTTTAACCAATAAAAAGAAATTAAACGACATTTCTAATTTAAAGCGCGAGGTCGGAATTAATAGTTCTTTAAATGTGATTGACGATAAAATTAACTTTTTAATGGCGCAGAAAAATCAAATTAGCGTGAAGAAAGATTATATGGCAAACCTGATTACTCTTTACAAGGTGATGGGCGGGGGAAGTGAGTTGAGTGAGAAGTAGAAATGTTGAAATGCTCAGTATTTTTTTCCGCATAACAATTTGTGGCAATGTCGCAATTCAAAATTTTTTTAGAAAAACTTGATTTGCAAAAGTGCTATACCAAAAAAATCTATACTCCCACTCTTTTTCTTTGTCACCCCGTCTTCATGACGGGGTCT
>CAYVKI010000057.1:0-8381 GCA_964452075.1 uncultured Rhizobium sp. | reverse complement strand
GTCGCTCAAATTGTCACCCCGTCGCATGACGGGGTCTATTTCATCACAAATTCTAATCATCTTTAAAAAATAATGACCAACTTAGAAACACTTCTCGCTGATTTCAATTCGCAAATTTCAGCAATTTCAAATATTCAACAATTAGAAGAAATTCGTGTGAATTTTTTGGGTAAAAAAGGTTTGGTGACCGAGCTTTTTTCTCAGTTAAAATCTTTAAGTTCGGATGAAAAAAAATCATTCGGAGCCAGAATTAATCAAGTTCGCGATGAGGTCACGCAAAAAATTGAAAACGCCAAAGACATTTTTGAAACGGCAGAATTAAACCAAAAATTATCTGGTGAAAAAATTGATTTAACTGCGCCATTTCGCGAAGAACCGAAAGGTTCAATTCATCCTTTGTCAAATGCGATGCGCGAAATTGAAGAAATTTTTGCGGATCTTGGTTTTGAATTTGCTTCTGGCCCAGAAATTGAAGATGATTTTCATAATTTTACCGCGCTCAACATGCCGGCAGATCATCCAGCGCGCCAAATGCAAGACACTTTTTATTTGCAAAATTCCGATCTTTTGTTGCGCACACACACTTCAAATACGCAAATCAGAAAAATGCTAAACTCAAAACCGCCTTTAAAAATTGCGGCTTTGGGTCGAGTTTTTCGTCGCGATTCAGATCAAACTCACACGCCAATGTTTCATCAATTTGAAGGTTTTGTGGTTGATGAAAACATAAATATGGGTCACTTGAAATGGGTTTTAGAAAATTTCTTAGAAAGATTTTTTGAAATAAAAAATGTTGAACTGCGTTTTCGCCCAAGCTTTTTTCCTTTCACCGAGCCATCTGCCGAAGTTGACATTAGTTACTCAATTGAAAATGGGCGCATAAAAATTGGCAGTAATTCTCTTGGAGGTAGCAAATTCATGGAAATTTTAGGCTGCGGAATGATTCATCCAAATGTGCTAAAAAACTGCGAAATTGATTCTGAAAAATATCAGGGTTTTGCTTTCGGAATTGGCGTTGAACGTTTGGCGATGTTGAAATATGGAATTACCGATTTACGCATGTTTTTTGAAAATGATGTAAGGTTTTTGAAACATTTCAGATTTTAAAATCTTATAAAGCCGCTCAAAACTCTTGCCGAATTTTTACCATAAATAAATGTGAAGTAGAAGTTGTGCGTTTTTCAAAATCGTAATCGGCGATAAAAGTTGTAAATTCTTTGTGGTAAGCGGCGATTTCAATTCCAGCTTTTAGGCTATTATTGTCGAGGTGAGAAATTTTGGAATCAAAGCCTTTGGATTGTCCAATAAAATTAGCTTTTGTAGTCGGCGCGTCATTTACAAAAGCATGTCCGTAAGAAAACTTTAAGGCTGCGGAAAATAGTTTAAATTCATTCATTTCTGGAAATTTTCCCATCCATCCCAAATTAATTCCGGCGCGGCTTTCCACAAAATTTGCTGAAATTGCGCCAACTTTTAAATTCAATTCATCCGCGCCTTTCTCGCTGTAGCCAGAAATTTTATTGTGTAAAAGATTTAATGAAATTTCGGGAGTTAAGCTGAAGCCATTTTGTAATTGAAAAATTCTGCCGGCTTTAATTTTTGCTAAGTAAGTTTGCCCAGAAAATTTGGCGGTGGCATTTTTTTCTAATGCTTCAATTGAGCGGTTTGAGCTAAATAAATTCCAAGAAAATCCAGCGACAGAATCTAAAAAATATTTGTCAAAATTTTGACTGTGGTAAAGGCTAATTTGACCTGAGCTAACCAGATTTTTTTGTAATTTATCCAAAGATTTTACTTCGGATACGTTGTAGTTTAAGGCCGCACCAATCGTGGAGTTTTCTGAAAATTCTTGATCTGCGCCTAAAGCAATTCCTTTGGAATTTGCTTTATATCCAAAATCGTCTTGAACATCTTTTTGTTCGGCAGCACTTCCCAAGCCTTGCACCCAAAAGCCATTTGCCGCGTGATTACGCAATTTTATTAAGCGACCTTCAATTGGTCTTAAGGCATTAATTGCAGAGTTGCTGGTTGTTAAAAGCGCAGCCTTGCTTGATTGCGGAGAAATTTGTTGCAGTGCTTTGGTTAATTTATCGCCAGTAAATCCGTTGCTATCGAGGTAGCCCTGAAAATCAGAAAGTAGGCCGGTTGAACTTGCTCCAATTTCATTAATTGTGGCGTAAAGATTTTGAGCATTTTGATTGGGTGTGGCATTTGCGGCACTAAGCCTGTCGATTGTTAAAATCAGAGAGTCGCCGCTGGTTTGGGTGGTGAATTTTAAAAGCCCGTAAATATTGGAATTGCTGCCATTAACCGAAATATTGGGGTTGGAAATGGCGTTAATTGAAGATCCATCAGAACCAGAAATGAGAGTGAATTGAGTGCCGTCAACGATGTAGCCTTGAGAAGATGTTGGTGTAATTTCTAGTTTTGAGTCAGAGTCAATTGTTGCCAAGCCATTAACAACAAGATTTCCTACGGCTCCTGAACCAAGGCTTGCTCCTAAAGTGTCGCCGCCATTTAACGTAAAATTTCCGTCAATTGTTTGGCTGTTTGTTCCGAGGTTAATTGTTCCGGAGCCGCTTCCAGAAAGGCTGCCAAAGATTGTTAGGTTGTTGGTGCCGTTAAAATTTAATAAGCCGTTGAGAAAAATATCGTTAGCGTAAATGTCGTTTGACGCGGTTAAAGATGAGTAAGAATTAATATTTAGATTTGCCAAAGAATTGCCAGAATTGCCGATTGCGGAAGAGGCGATAAAATCGGTCGCAACATTCAGAGTTCCAACTCCCGCGCTTGCGCCTTGAATTGCGCCACTTACCAAAGAACCGCTGGCAATTGTTAAGCTTGCTCCAGAATCAATCGAAATTGTGTTGGCACTAATGCTGGCGTTGGAGGTGAGGGTGTTCGCAGAGTTGATGTTGAGCAAATCAAGGTTGGTAAAAGCTGCACTTTGGGTGAAGTTAGAATTAATGTTTACGTCGCCAGTGTTGTTGGATCCATCAACTTCACCGCTAATGCTTCCGCCTGAAATATTTAGAGTTGCATCGCCAATTACTATTCCGCCATTAATTGTTCCAGAATTATTGATTGTTGTGCCCGCGCCAGAGTTATAAATGGCGTAAGTTGTTGAGTTGATTATTGAGCTGTTGGTTATTGTTGAATTTGCGCCTTCGTTTTTAATTCCATAGTCGCTTGTAGTGTTGCCGCTGGTTATTGTTCCTGAATTATTAATTTTAGTGAAAGCGTCTTTGGTGTAAATTCCATGCGCGTTAGCGTTTATTGTGCCGCTATTATTTATTGTTGAATAGTTGGATGATGTTGATGCTGAAGCGCTGCCCGCGCTAACAAAAATGCCGTGCGCAGAAGATCCGCTGTTGGTGTTTATTGTGCCAGAGTTGCTGATGGTTATAAAATTCGCGCTGCTGTAAATGCCGTAAGCTTTTGCGGAAATAATTCCTGAGTTAGTCGCTGAGCTGTTATTTCCGTCAATAAAAATTCCATAAGCCGTGCTGGTGTTGTTTGTTGAAATTGTGCCAGAATTTACAACCGAGCTGTTTGTGCGAGCGCGAATGCCATAAGCGGCCGTGCCGTATGTTGTGATATTGCCCGCATTATTTACGTTTGAATTGTCAAAAACATTAATTCCGCGCCCAGAGTTTCCGGTTGTGGTTATTGATGCGCCCAGAGAATTAATAACGTTATTATAACTTTTTGCCACTTTAATTCCATAGCCATTTTCTCCGCTGCCAGTAGTGCTAATTGCGTGAGAGTTGGTGATGGTTCTGGGTGAAATGCTTGTGCCGGCAAAGTTGCTGTAAAGACCGCTGGCGGTAGTTTCTGAAATGTTGGAAGAGGTGATATAATTAGTTTCGCTTTCGGTAATCGTAATAGCAAAAGTGCTTGAAGTAAAAAGCGTCAAAAAACAGAGGCTTGTTAGAAATAGGTTTTTGATCTGCATGAGAATTTGTGGTGTGTAATTGGTTTATTACGCCTTCACGCTAAGAGTCGTCGTGAAGGCGTGGCAACAAGAATAAGAATTAAAATTTAGATCTAACTGTGAATCTGTCTTTTTTCCACCGCCATTGCGGCTTCTTTAACAGCTTCATTGTAAGTTGGGTGAGCGTGACAAGTTCTGGCAATATCTTCAGAAGATCCGCCAAATTCCATGGCAATAACAACTTCGTGAATTGTGTTTCCAGCTTCGCGACCAATAATGTGCGCGCCTAAAACGCGGTCAGTTTTGGCATCAGCTAAAATTTTCACAAAACCCTGTTCATCAAAAGTGGCGCGAGCGCGTGAATTTGCCATCATTGAGAATTTACCAACTTTGTAAGCAATTCCAGCTGCTTTTAATTCTTCTTCAGTTTTGCCAACTGAAGCAATTTCAGGGTAGGTATAAATTACGTTTGGAATAACGTCGTAATTCACATGACCTTTTTGCCCAGCAATCATTTCAGCTGCGGCAACGCCTTCATCTTCAGCTTTGTGAGCAAGCATTGGGCCAGTTGTGACATCGCCAATTACGTAAATATTTTCGACTGAAGTTTTTAAGTGATTATTTTCAATGAATCCGCGTTGGTTGGTTTTAATGCCAACATTTTCCAAACCTAAATTTTCAGTGTTTGGGCGACGACCAATTGCCACCAAAACCACGTCTGCTGAAATGGTTTCTTTTTTGCCATCAGCAACTCCTTCAACTTCAACAATTGCACCTTTTTTGTCTTTTTTTACTGACAAAACTTTTGATGATAGGCGGAATTTAAATCCGTCTTTTTCTAAAATTCTTTGGAAGTTGCGAGACACTTCAGCATCCATTGCTGGAGTGATTTTATCTAAAAATTCAACAACTTCAATTTCAGCGCCAAAACGACTCCAAACCGAAGCCATTTCAAGACCAATTACGCCCGCGCCAATTACCACCATTTTGCTTGGAACTTTTTCTAAATCCAAAGCGCCAGTTGAAGAAACAATAATTTTTTCGTCAATTTCAACGCCGGGAAGCTTTGTCACTTCTGATCCGGTGGCGATGATGAAATTTTTAGCAGAAATTTTTTCTTTCGAGCCGTCAGATTTGGTGACTTCGATGGTATTTTTATCTAAAAATTTTCCCAATCCTTCAATTTGAGTAACCTTATTTTTTTTGAAAAGCCCAGCAATTCCACCAGTTAGACCTTTTACGATTTCGTTTTTATTTTCGATAACTTTCGCAACATCAACTTTTGGTTTTGAAATTGAGATACCAAGTTTTTCAAATTGATGATTGGCATCGTGAAATTTGTGCGAAATTTCCAGCAATGCTTTTGAAGGAATGCAGCCAACATTTAAACAAGTTCCGCCCAAAGTTTTGCGTTTTTCAACACAGGCAGTTTTAAGTCCAAGTTGTGCGGCGCGAATTGCGGCAACATATCCACCAGGTCCGCCGCCGATAACGACGAGGTCAAAAGTTGTTTCTGTCATTTTTTAAAAAATAAAGATTGTTGATTTTGTTTTGTTATTCATAACCAAATTAAACTTAGTCATTTTTAAATTCTACAAGGCAGTTTAAGGGACATTTGGCAGACCGTCATACGACGGGGTGACAATCTCGGAAGTAAATACGGGGAAAAAATCTCGGAATATGCGAGGTAAAGATCTCGAAATATTTTGGGAAACAATCTCGGAAATATTTTGTTCGCGTCTTTTTATTATCGCGTCGCTTTCTCATCTCTGCTTGTCACCCCGTCGTATGACGGGGTCTAAAAGAAGAAATAATTTAAAAAAAAATGTTAGAACAATTTTTTGCAGCCAGAAAACGCACTTATCCACAAAGCGTTAAAGGAAAATTTAGAAAGCTGAAATGGATT
The DNA here is from genome assembly GCA_964452075.1 of uncultured Rhizobium sp. GTDB lineage: Bacteria > Pseudomonadota > Alphaproteobacteria > Rickettsiales > UBA1997 > UBA2645. The sequence continues at coordinate 2,541 of CAYVKI010000057.1, read as the reverse complement.
TTAAATTCAGTGTTTTTAACCATTTATTTTTTAACACCGTTCATTCGTTTTGACCGCGCCGGATCTGCTCCTAAGCAAGCTTTGTTAATCGATTTACCGGGAAGTAAAGCTTACTTTTTTTTCATCGAAATCTGGCCGCAAGAAGTTTATTATTTAGCGGGAATCCTTATTATTGCTGCAGTAATGCTGTTTTTTGTCACTTCGCTTTTTGGCAGAATTTGGTGCGGTTATGCTTGTTTTCAAACTGTATGGACTGACATTTTTGTTGGGCTAGAGCGTTTATTTCAGGGCGATCGCAACCAGCGTATAATTTTAGATCGTAAGAAAAATTTTGAAAAATTTTGGCGAAAATCTTTAACCCACATTAGCTGGATTATTGTTTCGATTCTTACAGGATATGGCTTCGTCTGCTATTTTAACGACGCAATTTTGCTTACCAAAAATATTTTTCACGGTGAATTAGAAGCAAATATTGGGGGCTGGATTCTAGGAATTGCCGCCGCAACCTACATCATGGCTGGTTTCGCGAGGGAACAAGTTTGCACATACATGTGTCCTTACGCGCGTTTTCAATCAGCAATGTTTGATAAAAATACTTTAATTATAACTTACGATGAAATGCGCGGCGATCCTCGCGTAAACGAAGGGCAGGGCAATGGCGACTGCATTGATTGCAAACAATGCGTGGTAGTTTGTCCAACTGGAATTGATATTAGAAACGGTTTGCAAATGGAGTGCATCGCCTGTGGTTTGTGCGTAGATGCTTGCGACAACATCATGCAAAAAATTGGTTTACCAAAAGGCTTAATTCGCTATGATACGATGGATCATTTGCTTGATCCAACTCCAACAAAAAAGTTTAAAATTCTTAAACCGCGCACAATTCTTTATTCAACGATTTTAACGTTGGTTTGCGCAATAATGTTGAGAAGTTTGGTTTTAAAACCAACTCTGGAAATCTCTGCCATTCCTGACCGCAACCCAATTTTTGTGACACTTTCTGATGGCTCAATTCGAAACGGCTATACAATTAAAATTGCCAACAAAACTCACGAGAAAAAAACCTTCAGTCTAAAAATCGCCGCACCAGAAAGCGCGATTTTAAAATTTCAAAATGGCGATTTAAGTGATTTAGAAGTCGCCCCCGACAATGTTGGAACTTTTAAAGTTTTTGCAATTTTGCCAAAAGATTTAGTCGCCAAAAGCGAAGATGGCAGAGGTCTGCTGGAGTTTGTGATAACCGACGAAAGCGGACAAAGTGTAGAAAAAATTCAGGCAGTTTTTATTGGAAAATAATTAAAAATTATGAAATCACAATCTCAGGAGAAAAATTACAATTACATGATGGCCGAACTTCACGTAATTATTTATGCTACAAAAGTAAATTTAACTGACGAAGAAAAGAAAAAAGAAATAAATGATTTGAGTGAGTTAATGAGAAGCAATCGACATGTTTATTTAGCTGCTAAAGAGCTGCAGCTGTCTTTGCCAGATTTAAAAGATATAACCTTTCAACAATTTAACTAATTAAGAAATTGGAAAGAAGAAAAATTGCAAAGTAAACAGTGCGACAAGAGTAATATTTTGGCTGCGGTTGCCGAAGAATATCAAAGAATGAAGTTGAATCATAATTCTGATACAGAGGTAGAAGAGGATTATGAACTTGAGTCAGATAATAAGAAAAATGATAGAGAGCATAATTTAACGGTTGAAGAGGGGCTGAGAAATTTTGTTGAATCTTGCCATGAGTCTCCTTCATCTTCACCAGCCACAAAAAGAAGTTGTGAACATGCTGCGGAACAAAATTTTTCGAGATCGTCTCTTAAAAGAAGTCGATATTTTTGTGAAATGTAAAGCGGGCGAAGACGGTTAGATTTTTAGCTGGTGTAAGAGAGGGTGATAATGTGCAACAAATCATCTTTTGAAGGGCGACGAAAGATGATTTGATTAAAGTTTGAAATTACTTTTCGTGACGAATTTTGCCGTAGGTTTCTTTTTCCATTTCAACTAAATCAACCGAGACGTCACAGCGTTTTGAAGATAAATTTAAATCTTTAATAAATTGATCTGTGAATGAGGCGATTTTTTCAGAAAGACTTTTGCGAACCTCAATTGAGCGACCAGACAAAGCTTTGAGAGTAATGTGAATAAAAGATGCAGTTGTTTGGTCTGGGTAACCAACAAGATATTCATCAAAAGAAAAAGAGCGGCATTTGCATTGATCGGCACTAAAGTTTCCTTCATGCGCTTGCATAATGGTTTGAATTTCTTTTTCTAAATTTGTGACGGAAGTTTTTTTAATATCGGCAGAATGCTCGATTATGAGATGTGGCATATAAATTGTGAATTTAATTTTCGCGTTTTTTTAAGAAAAACAAAGGCGATAGTCTGCACTATTTAAAAGTGTAGGGCGATAGCCTGTTTGTTTTATTCATTTGTGGTAATAACCGAAGTTAGCACCTATATGGAAAGTAACCCGAAGGTTTCTTTCTTTTCTTAAGGAGGTAATCCAGCCGCAGGTTCCCCTACTGCTACCTTGTT
>CAYVKI010000056.1:0-8387 GCA_964452075.1 uncultured Rhizobium sp. | reverse complement strand
CCAACAAATTTAACGCTAATGATTTACTAAAAATAATCGGCGGCAAAGGCGGCGGCAAACCAGATTTTGTGACTGGCGGCGGCATTAAAAAAACAGGAATTGCCGAAACGTTAAAATTGCTTAAGGAAAGCATTAAATAATTTACCTAAATGGATTGCTGCACTTGAATTCAGAAAAAATTAAAAATTCTTAAAAAATGACTCGTAAATATTTCGGCACCGATGGCATTCGTGGCACGGTAAATAAATTTCCAATGACGGCTGAAATTGCCTTAAAAGTTGGCATGGCAATTGGTGCAAAATTTATTGACGGAAATCATCGTCATCGCGTGGTGATCGGAAAAGACACCCGCCTTTCTGGATATGTTGTTGAACCAGCTCTAACTGCTGGACTTGCCGCAGTTGGAATGGATGTGTTTTTAGTTGGTCCAGTTCCAACGCCAGCCGTTTCAATGTTAACGCGCTCAATTCGCGCCGACATTGGCATCATGATTTCCGCTTCTCACAATCCTTATCACGACAATGGAATTAAAATTTTTACTCGTGATGGTCAAAAATTAAGCGACGAAATTGAAAAAGAAATTGAGTCATTAATTGAAGGCGATGTTTCTTCATACTTAGCAAAACCAGAGAATCTTGGTCGCGTTCAAAGGCTTGATGACGCGTCAAATCGTTATATTGAATTTGTTAAAAATTCTTTTCCAAAAGACCAAAGTTTAACCAATTTAAAAATCGTCGTCGATTGTGCAAATGGCGCGGCTTACAAAATTGCCCCAAAAATTCTTTGGGAATTAGGTGCCGAAGTTATTGAAATTGGCACCGAGCCAAATGGTTTCAACATTAATGAAAAATGCGGATCAACTCATCCCGAAGCTTTGCGCACAAAAGTTTTAGAAGAAAAAGCCGACATTGGAATTGCTTTAGATGGCGACGCTGATCGCCTTTTGGTTGTTGATGAAAAAGGAAATTCTGTTGATGGCGATAAGTTGATAGCGTTAATTGCTGAAAAACTTCATGCTGCTGGCAATTTAAAAAATGACACCGTGGTTATTACCCAAATGTCAAATTTGGCATTGGAAAATTATTTGAGTTACATCGGCGTTTCAACAATCCGCTCTCAAGTTGGTGATCGTTATGTTTTAGAAGAAATGCGTAAAAATCGTTGTAATTTTGGCGGCGAACAATCTGGGCATATTGTGATTTCTGATTATTCCACAACTGGAGACGGCTTAATTGCTGCGCTACAAGTTTTAGCAACTCTATGCAAAACAAAAAAACCAGCGAGCGAAGCTTTAAATCTGTTTGAGCTATTTCCTCAAATTCTCAAAAACACTAAATTCGATGCATCTAAACAAAACCCCCTTGAAGACGAGAACGTCAAAAGCTTCATTAAAGAAAAAGAAGTTGAATTAGGAGAAAACGGCAGAATTTTAGTGCGCAAAAGTGGAACTGAAAATTTAATTCGCGTGATGGTTGAGGGAAAAGACCAGAAACAAATTGAGCGAATTGCTGATGAGATTATTAGCAGGATTAATAACTATTAAATCTTAAAATCATCACCCAAATAAACCCTACGAACTTGTTCATTGGCAACAATTTCTTTTTTGTCTCCTGAAGCCAGAATTTTTCCATCATAAACAATGTAAGCGCGATCAACAATTGATAAAGTTTCGCGCACATTATGGTCGGTAATTAAAACGCCAATTCCGCGATTTTTTAAATGCGAAACCATTTGCCTGATTTCATTTACGGCAATTGGATCAACTCCAGCAAAAGGCTCGTCCAACAAAATAAATGACGGATTAGTCGCTAAAGCGCGGGCGATTTCAACTCGCCGCCTTTCTCCTCCAGACAAAGCTAAAGCATGAGATTTTCTGATGTGAGTAATAGAAAATTCTTTCAACAATTCTTCCAACCTTTCTTTGCGCTTGGTTTCGTTGGCCTCTGAGATTTCTAGAATTGAGTAAATGTTTTCTTCAACATTCATGCCACGAAAAATTGAAGCTTCTTGCGGCAAATAACCAATTCCCAAGCGGGCGCGCTGATACATTGGCATTATCGTCACGTCAATTTGGTCAATAAAAATATTGCCCGCGCTCGCCTCAACCAAACCAACAATCATGTAAAAGCAGGTTGTTTTTCCGGCACCATTTGGTCCTAAAAGACCAACAACTTCTCCTTGAGAAATATTTAAGCTAATGTCGCGAATAACAGTTTTCTTACCGTAAGATTTTTGAATGTTTTTAACGCTGAGAGTTTTTGTCATTTTTTGATTTTCTTGTTTTTCTATGATCTTGCAAATCATTGCCAATTACCACCACAACTCTTTTATCACCGCCATTTCCAGTGATCGAGGTTTCGTTTTTACCGCCAACAAAATTTCCTTTTTTATTCTTTAAATTATAAATGAATTTGTTGCCGCTGGCAATTGATGTTCCGTTATTAACGATAACATTTTTTTCTAAGACGAACATGTTTTTATTTGGATCGTAATAACCAAAATCACCACTCGCGATAAATTCTTCACTAAAAATTTTAACATTTTCTCTAGCTTCAATTCTTTTAATAGAAGCTTGTTCGCCTTGATCTTTTTCATTATAAAGAACTGTCATTCTTTCAGCCAACAAACTGCTATCATCTTTTTCAACGACAACATTTTTGATAAAATCGATGGTTTCAGATTTTCTCTTGATGTCGATTATATCAGATCTTATTCTGGTTGGGGTCTCGCGCCCTGTTTTTTGCGCCGCTAAAACTTCGCAACATTGCACAAAAAACATAATTTCACAAACTATGAAAAAAAACGCCAAAAATTTTAATTTGAAACAGCTCACTTTAGCTACGGTTACTTGCCTGATTGTAATTTTGATAATTCTGCAAGCACCGAAAAACATTGATGCGAGAGAGATTTTGGAATTTAATCGCGATCCTAAAAACTACAATGTGAAATTAACTATTATTGATTCTAACAAAAAAGAGGTTGCTGAGTTTCTTGTGGCAATAGCAAAAACTGAAGAATCAAGAATGTATGGTTTGATGAATCTCGACAAATTACCAAAAAATTTTGGCATGCTTTTTCCATCTAATGATAACGAAGTGGCTGTAATGTGGATGAAAAACACCCGCATTCCCCTCGACATGATTTTTATTGATGAAAACAACATTATTGCCAGCATTAAAGCCAACGCAACACCCTATTCTCTCGACTTAATATCTTCAGAAGTGAAAGTAAAAAAAGTCTTAGAAATCAATGGTGGCTTAGTTGAAAAGCTCGGCATAAAAATTGGACAAGAAATTAAGTGATTCAAAATGTTAGACCCCATCATTCGACGGGGTGACAAAGTGAGAAGACTAAATAGCGGTTGAGAAAACTTACTAGAAGATTGTCACCCCGTCGAATGACGGGGTCTAGATGAAAATTACCAACAACTTAAACAGATACTTAAAAATCAATTAACCACAAAATGAAAATTTTTTTAGTTAAAAATAAACTAGAACCAGAACTTACCAATTCGGTTAAATCTGATTTCTACAAATTCATCACCCAATCACAAAAACCCGAAGCAGATGTCACAAAAATTGTTGATGCCATTATTGCTGACGTCAGAAAAAACGGCGACCAAGCTTTAATAAACTATTCCAATAAATTCGATAAATCCAATTTCAAAAAACCCGCCGACTTCGTTGTGACTAAAAAAGAAATTGATCTCGCAGAAAAACAAGTTTCTAAAGAAGTTAAAGACGCTTTAAAACTAGCCTTCAAGCGCATTTACGCCTATCACAAAAAACAATTACCAAAAGACTTTTATTTCAAAGATTCACTAGAAGTTGAACTTGGAAACATGTGGCGCGCCATTGACAGCGTTGGAGTTTACGCACCCGGCGGAACCGCCTCTTACCCAAGTTCGGTTTTGATGTCTGCCGTTCCAGCTTTAGTTGCTGGCGTTAAAGAAATTTCGCTTTGCGCACCAACAACAAATGGAAAATTAAACCCCGCAATTTTGTTCGCTGCCAAACTTTGCGGCATAAAAAACATTTACAAAATTGGCGGAGCTCAAGCAATTGCAGCTCTGGCTTGTAAAACAAACACGATTAATAAAGTTGATAAAATTGTTGGGCCGGGAAATTCTTTTGTAGCTACTGCAAAAAAAACGCTTTTTGGAGAAGTTGGAATTGACATGATTGCTGGCCCAACCGACGTGACAATTATTGCTGACAACAAAAGCAACGCAAATTGGATTGCCGCTGACGCGCTTTCGCAACTTGAACATGGCGCAGATTCTAAAGCCTTCATAATCACTGATTGCGAAGATTTTGCGGCAAAAATCATCGCCGCAATTTCCATCTTAAAAAAAGATCTTTTGCGCCTAAAAATTATTGAAGAATCGCTAAAAAATTCAGCGATTTTTGTAGTTAAAAATTTAGAAGATTCTGTTCACATCGCCAATTTTATTGCGCCCGAACATTTAGAAATCGCAACCAAAAACGCCAAAAAACTATTGCCAAAAATTCAAAATGCTGGGGCAATATTTTTAGGAAATTATACGCCAGAAAGCATTGGAGATTATATCGCGGGCCCAAGCCACACCTTGCCAACTTCTGCTTCAGCGAAATTTTCTAGCGGTTTATCAGTTTTTGATTTTCTAAAAAGAATTTCGATTATTTCCTGCAACAAAAAATCTTTTACAAAATTGGCGAGCTCAACTTCTATTCTAGCTAAATGCGAAGGTTTAGATGCTCACGCCTTAAGCGTTAATATTCGCAAACAATCGTAAAATGAAAAATTTTCTTAAACTTTTAATCACTTTATCAATCATTGTTGCTCTAGCTTCCTGCAAATCGAAAGAAGAAAAAAGCAACGCTGAGCTAGATTATACAAAAGCTGTAAAACTTCTTAATCAAAAAAGCTATTTGGAAGCCGCCGATGCTTTTGAAAAAATTGATGGCGAATATCCATTTTCGAAATGGGCTAGCAAAGGTCAGATAATGGCAATTTATGCCAGATACAAAAACGAAGATTATGAAAAATTAACCCAAATTGCTGATGATTTTATTCGCCTTAACCCCGCCAGCGAATATGTGCCTTACGTCTTATATATGAAAGGCTTGTCTTACTATAATCAGATTCCCTCAATTGAGCGCGCGCAAGATCACGCTCAACAAGCTTCTTTTATTTTTCGTGAATTAATCGCCAGATTTCCAGATGACGATCATTCTGCCGACGCTTACGAAAAGCTTTCTTTCATCGACGAGCATTTGGCAGGAACAAAAATGTCAATTGGTCGCTACGAAATTAAAAACAGCAATTACATTGGTGCGATTGAAAATTTCCAAGAAGTAATATTGCGTTATCGTCAAACCAAACAAGTGCCAGAAGCTCATTTTCGTATCGCAGAAATTTATTATAAACTTGGGTTAAAAGAAGAAGCCAAAAAAGTGCAAGAAGAGTTAAGTTATAAATTTCCCGAAAACTATTGGACAAATCTTGCAACTCAAATAGCCGCCAATGATTAATCAGGGCGCAAAACACATTTGGCTTCCTTACACCCAAATGCAAAACCACTTGCCGCAACTTGAAGTTGAAAGTGCCAAAGGTTCAAAAATCTTTTTAAAAGATGGTCGAGTTTTAATTGATGGAATCGCTTCGTGGTGGAGCATGGCGCATGGCTACAACCATCCTCAAATTGTTAAAGCACTGACGCGTCAAGCAAGAATTTTGCCGCACATTATGCTTGCCGGATTTGCCAATGACGAAACCTATAAACTCGCTTATCGCCTCTGCCAATTTGCTAAAATGGATCGAGTTTTTTTCTCAGATTCTGGCTCGACCGCAATTGAAGTTGCCATGAAAATTTGCTGGCAATTTCACATCAACTCTGGCGCAAAAAACAAAACTAAATTCGTTTCATTTCAGAATTCTTATCACGGCGACACAAGCGGAGCAATGTCTTTGGCCGATTTAAATTCTGGAATGCACCAAAAATTCAAAAATATTTTACTAAAAAATTTCTCGCTGCAATTGCCACAAAACCAAAACGACCTTAACGCTTTTGAAGATTTTATTAAAAAAAATAAAAATATTTTAGCGGGAGTTTTTGTTGAGCCTCTAGTTCAATGCGCTGGCGGCATGAAATTTGGCAATGCCAAAATTCTACATCAAATTTTCACAATCGCTAAAAAACACGATCTGCTTTTTATTGCCGACGAATGCGCCGTTGGATTTTACCGAACTGGAAAAAAATTTGCGATCAATCACGCCAAAATTTCTCCTGACATTTTAGTTGTTGGAAAAGCTTTAACAGGCGGCGCGCTGACTATGGCAGCAACTTTAACTTCGCAAGAAATATTTAAAAAATTTCTGGGCGATTCTCTAGATTTGGCTTTAATGCATGGCCCAACTTTTATGGGAAATCCTTTGGCTGCAAGCGCGGCGAATGCTTCGCTAGATTTATTTGAAAAAGAAAATTACGCAGAAAAAACCAAAAAAATCGAAACTCTTTTAGACAAAGAATTAGAAAAATGTCGAAAATTTAAAAACGTAAAAGATGTGCGAGTTATTGGCGCTGTTGGCGTTGTTGAAATTGAAGGCGATTTTCAAAAGATGATCGATTTAAGAAAAAAATTTACCGAATCTGGAATTTTTTTACGACCATTTGCAAATTGCATTTACACAATGCCCGCTCTGAATATCAAAAAATCTGAGTTAAAACAAATTACAGACTCGATTCTTTTTAATCTTTAAACCATCACCTGAAGCATCCGCTGGTAGAAATTGTCGAGACCATTGTTTCTAAACTTACAAAGGTCTCGACAAGCTCGACCAACGAGAATGATGAATATTTTATTAGTTTTTTATTACGTAACTACAAAAAACACCTTGCACTAGACACTAATCAACCAAAGAATTGCGAACCTTAATAAAAGCAGCAATCGCCTTATCTAGATGCTCTCTTTCGTGAGCTGCAGAAATTTGCACACGAATTCTTGCTTCGTTTTTTGGAACTACAGGAAAAGAAAAAGCGATCACGTAAATGCCTTCTTCTTCAATCATTTTTTTGGCAATTTTTCCAGCAAGAATTGCATCGCCAAACATCACAGCAACAACTGGATGAGTGCTTGGTCGAATATCAAAACCAGCAGCAACCATTTTTTCTCTGAAGTAAGTCGTATTATCAGCAAGCTTTTTGATTAGAGATTTTGACTCTTTGATTATTTTTAAAATCTCACTGCCAACCACTGCGGTCATTGGCAAAATGTTGTTAGAAAAAAGATAAGGGCGCGCTTTGTTTCTCAATTTATCAATTACTTCTTTTTTTGAGGCGATTAAACCGCCACCAGAACCGCCCAAAGCTTTTCCCAAAGTGCTGCTTAAAATATCAATTCTACCTTCAACGCCACATAATTCAGAGGTTCCGCGACCATTTTCGCCCGTAAAACCTGTAGCGTGAGAATCATCGACAAAAACCAGCGCGCCATATTTTTCGGCTAAATCGCAAATTTCATTGAGTTTGGCAATGTCTCCATCCATTGAAAATACGCCGTCGGTCACAATAACGCGATTTTTTGCACCTTGTGCGGCTTTGAGTTTTTCTTCTAAATCTGCCATGTCGTCAAAACGATAAAAATGGCGCGCGGCTTTTGAAAGTCTGATTCCGTCAATCAAACTAGCGTGATTTAAATCGGCAGAAATGATCGCGTCTTTATCGTCAAAAAGTGCAGCGAAAACTCCGCCATTTGCGGCGAAGCATGATGAAAAAGTTATTACATCTTCAAAGCCCAAAAACTCGGCGAGATCTTGTTCAAATTTTTTATGAATATCAAAAGTTCCGCAAATAAAGCGCACTGAAGCGGTTCCAAGACCATATTCTTCAACAGATTTTTTAGCGACTTCAATTAGGCGTTTGTTGTTGGCAAGCCCGAGATAATTATTAGCGCAAAAATTTAGAACTTCTTTTTGCTCGCCTTGATGTATGATTTTTATTTCTGAAGATTGTGAAGTTGTGATTTGATATTCGCTTTTGTAAAGCCCAGTGTTTTTCAGCTCTTGTAGCTCAGATGCGATGTCTTTTAAGAATTGTTCTTTGATCATGATTTAATGTTTTATTTTTAGTTATGCCTTTTAGGGTGCGCTTTTCTTGTGGCACCAGAACGTCACAACCTAAAAACTACTCCCGTTTTCTCAACAGATAAAATCAAAAAATCATGACCAAAATATTAGTCACTGGAGCCGCTGGACAAATTGGCTCGGATCTTACAACTGCACTTAAGAAAATTTACGGCGAAAATAATGTTATCGCGTCAGATGTTGCTCAAGAAAACAAAACACCAGAATTGCAACCCTACGAACAGCTAAACATCATGGATAAAACTCGTCTTGGCGAGGTTATT
>CAYVKI010000055.1:509-8715 GCA_964452075.1 uncultured Rhizobium sp. | reverse complement strand
ACCAAACTACAAATCTTTACTCTCAAATTGTCACCCCGTCTTCATGACGGGGTCTAGCGGGATTTTTTTAGACCCCGTCATGAAGACGGGGTGACAAGAAAAAGAGTAGGAGTAAAGATTTGTAGTTTGGTATATGTTGCACAAGTTGTTAGTTTTTTAAATCAAAAAATCTTTTTCTCAAAGACAAAATAAGCCTTAAATATCTTAAGATTAATTAGATACACAAAATTTCATTATCTCAGAATGAAACAGAAATTAATAACAAAGGTTTTTTTAGTTCTATTTCTTCAAAAAGATAATTCTGTTTTTCAGAATAAATGACCGAGATCAATATTTTAAATAGCAAAAAATATTGCAGAAATTTTTTTGAGTTTCTGCCGATACCGCTTTTAAATAGATCCAGAATCACCACAGGCGGAGGCGTTTGCACGGAACTTCTCCGCCGATTCTTTTACAAATAATAGAATTATGTTAACGATGACTAAAACTCAGGCAGTAAATTTTGATCAATATTCTGCAACAAAACAATCTGACTTTCTTTATTCAATAATTCACGAACTAAAAAACCCAATCAGTGCTATTCTTGGTCTTGCAGACCTTCTAAAAGAAGAACTAAAAAACAACTCTGAATGCAATGAATATATTGAAGACATCAACTTAGTTGCAACCGAAATGGACGAGTTAGTTCATGATATTTTAGATGTTGGCTCTGCTGCATTTTCGGGAAATTTCTCGGTTGATTTAAGTAAAGAAATTGACCTTAAAAATATCATCAAAAGATCGATTAAACTCAATTATGATTATTCTTTAAAAAGAAAGATAGAGATAAGAACTGAAATCTCTGACAATATCAAGCCAATCAGACTCGATGCCAAAAGACTAAAACAAATTTTAGCAAATCTGATTTGCAATTCTTTAAAATACAGTCCTGAAAATACCAAAATCAAAATAACCTCACAAAGCGTCATTGAGCACAACCAGGAATTTTTAGAGATCACGATTTCTGACCAAGGTTTTGGAATGACGCCAATTCAAGTTCAAGATGCTTTTATTAAATATAAAACTATTGAAAATCCTAACTCAGAAATTGTTGATTCTTTTGGGTTAGGTTTGCCAATTGTTAAACAATTGGTCGAGCTGCAAAAAGGTAAAGTTCAAGTGACTTCAGAAGTAAATAAGGGAACAAGCTTTGTTATCAGATTCCCTTATGGCGCTGTCGCAAATCCTACCTCAAGGCGATGGAGTTAAACCGAGTTCGATCTTCTCTCCCCTCGTGGGAGGGTTGAGGGGCAAGTCAAAATAACAAATTAATAAAAATTAGGGTTATTTATAGTATTAAAAAAACTTGATAACCACTGCGCCAGAACCTCCCGTGCCGCCAATGCGCGCGCTGCCTTCTCCTGCTGCGCCGCCACCACCACCGCCATAAAGACCGTTTCCGCCGTTTCCACCCCACCAACCAGCACCGCCGCCGCCACAACCAAATCCAGTTGCTGCAAAACCGTGGTTAGTTTGACCGCCATTATTTCCAGAACCGCCGGCAACGCCGCCGCTTATTGTAGGATATCCACTCACTTGGGCGAGAGCAGCAAATAAACCGCTTACATCAGCACTGTTAACACCAGTTCCCCCAGAAGTTCCGCCCACAACTCCATTAACTCCTCCGATAGCAGCTCCTGAACTTCCTCCTGTGTCACCTGAAACACCAACCGTTCCGCCACCACTAACACCACCGTCTCCTCCACCAAAAGAACCGCCAACTGACGCAGTTATGTTGTCGCCGCGCCCACCAACGCCACCAAAACCCGTAATTGTTGTTCCATTGTAAGTGACAGTTGTGTTACCTCCCGTAACTCCGGTTTGACCTGAGCTAGCTCCGCCTACACCACCAACACCAATTGAATAGGTTATATTTTGCCCAGGAGTAACTGACCATGTTTTATAGGCTACGCCGCCAGCACCACCACCACCGCCAGCACCACCAGCGCCTCCTCCACCTCCACCAGCTCCTATTGCCCAAATTTTTGCTTGGGTAAATCCAGACTGAATTGTGTAAGAAGATCCAGAAGTTAAAACTACGTAGGATAAAATTGGAGCAGGACAAGAACCTGTTACACTTAAAGTTCCACTTGATGGACAAGTATAAGAAACAGAATCTGAACTATTGTGGCCTGATGCATTGCAAAATAAATTACCGCTAGAACCAACTGCAACCGAAGTTGGGGTGGCAACACCAGTAACCGCAACATCGCAAGTTGTTGGTGGCCCAGATGAATATCGAACAATAACAACCCCAGAACCGCCCGATGCTCCATTCATTCCATTGCTTAAAGCTCCACCGCCGCCAGCACCACTATTGGCTGCGCCATTTGCACCAACCGCACTTCCCCCTAAACCAGCCGTTCCTAGAGTTCCTCCGCTTGTATAATATGAGGACGCACCTCCTCCAGCATAATAAACTGCCGTTCCGCTAATGTTATATTGAAGACCATTTCCGCCATTTCCTCCCTTTGTTGATGTTCCTGCTTGACCAGCTGATCCAGCGCCGCCACCACCACCGCCACCATAATTTGGAGGCGAGCTGGAGTTATTACCACCAGCAAAACCTTGCCCTGAAACTTCAACAGCACCACCAGATTTTGCAGCCCCAGATATTCCACCGCCGCCACCAGATCCACCAGTGCTACCATTTGTCTCTCTTGCCCCGCCGCCACCGCCGCCAATTGCGGTTAAACTTCCAAATACAGAATTTCCTCCCTTGCTTCCATTAGAACTTCCGGTTGCTCCCGCTCCTCCAGAGCCCACTGTAACTATTATAGGAGCGGTTGAAACAGAAAACGAATTGTTATAGATCAAACCGCCACCCCCACCACCAGAACCACCAGCAGCATTCACTCCCCCTGGACCGCCTCCACCACCACCAACAACTAGAACCTCAACATTTCTTGAAGATGGGCAGGTGAAGGTTCCTGAGGATGTGAATTTATGTATTTTGTAGCCAGAAACTGTTGTGATTGTTCCTCCCGTGCAGGCCAAAACAACTGCAACACAGTTCGCACCAGATAATTCATAGCCACTAGCACATGCACAATTGGATCCTGTTGTTAAAACACCTCCAGAACATGTGTAAGAAATTGTATTTCTATCAAAATTAGTTCCATCGCAAGTCAGTGATCCAGTTCCAGAACTTACTGGAGTCGTACTGCTCACACCTACAACAGAAACATCACAAGTTGAAGATCCGCCACTTCCTCCGCCGCTTCCAGAAGAATCGCACCCAGAATCTGTGACCACTCCATTTATACAGCTTGGAAAATTCGCCCTGTTGATATTCACTCGCCATTTTTGACCAATATAATCTTCAACCGAAACTATCTCATCGGTCTTTAAAGCTCTCGTGAAAATAGCCAATTCACCAATCTGACCCGTATAACCCTTGCCTAAACTTACTGTTGATATATTCGAAAGATGAGATTTGTTGCTTGCATCTTCAGCAGCCAAAATACCGTTTATGTAGGTTTTATTTCCTTCGGTCGCGCTATGTGTGAAAGTAAAAACTCGAGGAGACGCCGATTGGGAATAACTGCTCACAGAAGAAGGATATGAGCTAGATCCGCCCTGACTATGAACAACTTGTCCAGAAGCACTGTAGCCCAAAAGAAGATTTTGATTGGCTGCAGAAATAGAACTATCACCTAAAAAATAATTGCCTGAATTTCCACTCTCACGCTTCTCTAAAACAACAACCGTATAATCAGTGCCGTTTAAAAAACTTCCGTCAAAGGTAAAATATCCGCCAGAAGCTGTAAACTTAACCGCATGAACTCTGTTAATCGTATTAGAATAAGTTGGCCCTCCAGAAACAGACTGCAAAAACACTCTATTAACCGAATTACGCTGCTCATACCAAGTTGTTAAAGGAGACGCGTCATTACTCTCAATATCATTAAAACTAGTTTCTAAACTCGTTTCAAGCCACAAGGCATTATCTTTAATCGCAAATATTGGTGAGGCCTTAGTTACGTTTTTTGCAGCAGTAATACGAAATTTTGTCACCAAAGAATTTGAAGCAACAATTCCAGCAACAAATACACCTATAATAACTATAACCACCGCAACTTCTAGCATTGTGAAGGCTGATTTCTGTTTTGTTTGCATGGAACTAAAAGAAATGGACGTTGGGGATTATTCTGATCGCAGAGATATTTTTTTAATTATAAAAGCAAAGCTTTTGGCAAAGAATATTTGCAACTTGTGCCACTTTGTAACAAGAACTTCATTTATTCGTTCGCAATATACCAAACTACAGATCTTTACTCCCACTCTTTTTCTTTATCACGGCGTCTTCATGACGGGGTCCTAGCGGGATTTTTTTAGACCCCGTCGTGAAGACGGTGACAATTTGAGAGTAAAGATTTGTAGTTTGGTATAGAAGCGACATCGGCAGATGAAATTTTTATTAACTCTTCAGCGCATTTTAAAATTAAATTTCCGTCTGAATCAAAATTCTCAAATATGCCACAAAGCTCTTTCTCATCAATTCTCACAGCAATTTCTTCTTTGAAACGAAAAGCATTTTCTAGCCAAATTTTTCTTATTTTTTCAAAACCAAAATTTTGCCAAATTTGATAAAATTTCTCGAACTCATTAAGAAAGTTTTCTAACAAAATTTGGGGCAAAATTTCTACGCCAAAATCATACAAAGATGTTGCTGGAAACATTACCTTCTCTGGCTTTGAGCTTGTGTTTACGCCAATTCCCACAATTACAAATTCACAATCATTTTGGTTAAATTTGCTTTCAAGCAACAATCCGGCAACTTTCTTTTCATTAATCAGCAAATCATTTGGCCATTTTACTTCAACTTTATTTGGCAGAATTTTACTTACAGCCGCGTGCAGTGCCACAATTGCCACAAAAGAAATTTGCGCTGCTTTTTCCGCCCTAATTTTTGGAAATAAAACGAGCGAAAAATATAAATTGCCCTCGGGAGAATTCCAAACCCTTCCGTTTCTGCCTCTGCCGCCTCTTTGTTTGCGCGCTAAAATTATTTCGCGATCAGAAATTTGGCGTAAATTTGCCAAAGAAATTGCGTGAGAATTTGTGCTTTCTAGCTCGTCAAATTCGTGAATTGTAAAATTTTTGTAAGTGTAGTTTTTCATCAAAATATTTTGCTTATTTCAACAATAAAGCCGTTGCGCGCAGTTTTCCTAGAGTTTGCAATTTGATATCCAACAAACAAAACAAGATCCTGCGGAAAATTATAACTTAAAGCCGAAGCGAAAATTCCCAGCGGATTTGTTTTGCCAGAATACCAGTCGCCAACATAGCTCAAATTCTCTGTAATTTTTTGTTCAAAACCAATCATTAGAGAAGTTGTGTTTTTGTTAAAAATTTGTTTTGTGCCATAACTCGTGCCAATTGTTAAGCGAGTTCTGGTTTGCGGAATTGTAAAATTTGTTGCTGCATAAGTCCAATTGCCAACACCATTACCTTGCAGCGAAATTGCGGCCGCTGAACCAAAAATTATTTTAGGCTGCAAACTCTTCAAATCTTCAAGCGCAAGAGGCAGAGAGCTTTTAAAACCAAGAGCCAGCGTTTGATTTTTAGTTGCTGGGCTTGCCAAATTGAAATGCGTGGCGGTCAATTCGGTGTTTTTGCCAATTCCAGCAGTTAAGTAATTTGTTAAGTTTAAAAAACGCCCGTTTTCTTTAGTTCTAAACTGCGATTCATGCTGAACAAAAACGCGCGCTTTCGGCGCAACATCTGCAGATGGAACGTTTAATATGGTCATTTGAGCAAATGAAATTTTTGAACTCAAAACCAACAAAAGAATGATGAGAGCCATCTTCCTCATTTTATTATTCCTAAGTTTTTTGCCACATCTTCGGCGCATTTACGCAGTAACTCTTGGTAAGACGCATCATTTTCATTATGCTCTTCTTTAGATTTTTCATCGCAGGCTTTTTTGCAGGCTTTGCTAAGTTCGCAAATTGTTGGTGTCGATTCTTGCGGTTGGGCGAAAGATGCGTTTATAAACAAAAAAGTTATACCAAATAAACTATTTTTTAAGAGTTTATAGCGAAGGATTTTTGAGGAAAAATTGCGACAAAGAATATAAGCTGTATCAAGCGATACAGCGTTATTCTTCGAGCAAATTTTTACCAAAAAGACAAAGCTAGAAACTCTCAAAAAATAGTTTATTTGGTATAGACTCGCTGATAAAAACTTTTTCATAAATAATGAACGACTTTTTAATGATCTTTCCAACCAACTCTTTTTAAGAAAAACTCGTAAGAATCTTCAAAAGTAAATGTTTTATTATCGTCAAAAATCACAAGTTTATTGGCAATTTGGCTCAAAAAATGTTCGTCGTGAGTTACAACAATTACTGCCCCTTTAAAGTTTTTAATCGCCTCTAACAAAGCATCACAAGATTCCATATCCAAGTGGTTTGTCGGCTCGTCCAATAACAAAAGATTAGCACCTTTAAGCAAAATTTTTCCAAGCATAACTCGTGATTTTTCTCCGCCAGATAAAACAGAAATTTTCTTATTCGCCAAATCATTATTAAACATCATGTTGCTACAAACCTGACGCACGCGACTTACGGGCAACTTGTCATCAGTTTTTTGCAACTCTTCATAAATTGTGCGATTCGGATCCAAACGATCAATATTCATTTGCCCAAAATAACCAATCTCAGTTTTATTATTGGTTTTAATGTCACCCTTCAAAGGCTGCAAATCTTGCGTGATTAGCTTCAGCAAAGTTGATTTACCTTTGCCGTTTTTTCCGATTATGCAGATTTTTTCGCCATCTTCAACTTTAAAGCTTAGATTCTGAATCAGCATGTTTTCTGGCTTGTAACCGAAAGCTAAGTTTTCAACTTCAATCATGCTTTCCTTGCTGCCATAAGGTTTATGAGTAAATTCAAAATCAAGAGTTGCCACATGCGCGAGCTTTTCTTTTACGTCTTGTTTTTCCAACATTTTAACTCGTGATTGCGCACGGCTCGCCATGCTGGCTTTGGCTCCGAAACGATCAATCCATTCTTGAGTTTTTTGTCTTTGCTTATCTTCATTGACGCGAGTTTTTTCGTAAATTTCTTCTTCAGCAGCAATTTTTTCACGCACGCCTTGGGTGTTTCCCGGAACTTTTTTAAAGGCATTTCTGTGAATCAACAAAGTGTGCGTAATCACGGCATCCATGAATCCGCGGTCATGTGTAATTAAAATTAATTCGCCTTCCCATTCTTGTAAAAATTCTTTTAACCAGCGAATTGAGTGAATGTCGAGATAGTTGGTCGGTTCATCTAAAAGCAACATTTGCGGTTCAACTAAAAGCAATTTTGCCAAATTTAACTTTACTTGATAACCACCCGAAAAGTTCTTTGGATCTTTAGAAAGATCTTCTTCGGTAAAACCCAAACCGTAGAGAATATTTTCGCCTTTCCAACCTTCATGCTCACGATCTTCTGGCAAAACCGAGCAAATTTCTTCTAAAACCGTGTTGTGAGTAAAGTGAATATGTTGCTCTAAGTGACCAATTCTGTAGCCGCGCGGAATTTCAACAGCACCCGAATCTGGCTCAAGTTTTTTAAGAATTAACTTTAAAAAAGTTGATTTTCCGCTACCGTTGCGACCAATTAGACCAACTTTTTCTCGAGAATTGATGATAAAACTGGCTTCAGAAAAAACTTCATGGCCGGAAAATGAAATAGATAAATCTTTGACTCTGATCACGCGACTTTAAAAAATTATGGTTGAAAAAGGGCGGGCAATCTAGAAGCGAGAAGTCAAAGAACAAGCGCGAAGTGGAAAATAAGAAAATAGAACCAATCACTCCGCTATATCTTCAATAAGCAATGATACAGGCTTTAAATTCCAACAACCAAACTCTTTATGGCACTGTTGCAAATCAAGTTTTCAAAAAAATTTCGAATTGTGAAAAGTTCAACGAAAAAGTTGATTTGCGACAGCGCCCTTATATGCTGTAGCGCAATATTACCACACCAGCAGAACCGGCAGCACCACTTTGATAATTGGCATTATTACCGCCGCCGCCGCCAGAACCAGTATTTAAAGCACCTGCGGTAGGAGCAGATTCAGGAGATTTCGACGAGCCATTTCCGCCAATGCCACTTCCGCCAGCTCCGCCGAGGCTGTTATGAGCCCCTCCACCACCGCCAGCAGCATAAAATAAA
>CAYVKI010000055.1:0-499 GCA_964452075.1 uncultured Rhizobium sp. | reverse complement strand
AAAGCGGTGCCAGTAATAGAATTAGATATACCATTACCACCTTTACCACCATTGCTACCGCCGCTGTCACCACCACCTCCAGCACCACCACCACCGCCAGAAGTAACAGAACCAGAATTGCCACCACCACCAGCATAACCTTGTCCAGATGTACCGGAACCGCGACTACCATCACTCCAATAACTCCCGCCACCCCCAGAACCACCATTATTGCCAGCAGCAAGAGCGGTTGTTCCAGCACTACCAGCTCCACCACCTCCACCTCCAACTGCAGTAATGATTGACGTTGCACCTAATTTTATTGACGATTCTTGACCGTTAGATCCTTTAGCAGTAGGCTGATTAGTAACGCCAATTCCTCCAGCACCACCAGCACCAACATTTATGGAGTATGTTCCAGAAGCTAAACTTAAAGCTGAGTTGTAAACGTAGCCGCCAGCTCCACCGCCAGCGCCTCTGCCTCCGCCCGCCCCGCCACCGCCCACAACAAGAAGCAAAC
>CAYVKI010000054.1:0-9004 GCA_964452075.1 uncultured Rhizobium sp. | reverse complement strand
TTTGACAATTCTTGCGCGATTGGATGATTTGGCGAAATCCCAATGAAAGACCCGCCAAAAAAACTGTCGGGGCGAGTTGTGTAAACTGAGATTTTTTCAGAAGTTTCGGCAATTTTAAAATCAACGATTAGCCCTTCACTTTTTCCAATCCACTTTTCTTGCATGGTTAGAACGCGCTCATCCCAACCTTTGAGATTTTTTAATTCGCTTAAAAGCTCTTCTGAAAAATCTGAAACTTTTAAAAACCATTGATTGAGTTTTTTCTTTTCAATTAATGCACCACTTCTCCAACCGCGACCATCAATCACTTGTTCGTTAGCCAAAACTGTGTTGTCAATTGGATCCCAATTAACGAAAGATTCTTTTTGATAAGCCAAACCAGCCTTTAAAAAATCGAGGAAAATCTTTTGTTCATGTTTGTAATAACTAGGTAAACAAGTGATTACTTCGCGGCTCCAATCAATTGACAAGCCAATTGATTTCAAATCGGCCGTCATGGTTTTTATGTTTTCTAAGGTCCATTTTTGTGGATGAACTTTACGCTCAAGGGCGGCGTTTTCAGCAGGCAATCCAAAAGCATCAAAACCCATTGGATGCAAAACATTAAAACCCTGCAACTTTTTAAAACGTGCTACGCAATCGCCAATGGCGTAGTTGCGCAAATGTCCCATGTGAATTTTTCCTGATGGATAGGGAAACATTTCCAACACATAATATTTTTTGTTTGCGGAATTTTCGTCAAATTTAAAAATGTTTTTTTCTTCCCAGACCTGTTGCCATTTTTTTTCAGCAAGCTTGTGGTTGTAGTTTGGTATTTCCTGTTTCATAAAATTATTTTGTTTTGCTAAATGCTTTAAACTCCACCTGGGCGTCTTGGCATATCCATCATTCCAGGAGGAAACATCGATGACGGACTTGGAACCGCAGAGGGATTAAGAGTCGCTGGATCAATCATTCCACTAGGATTAAAAGCTGGGTTTGGCGAAGTTGCATAAGGTGGAACCTCAGTTGCTAAAGAACCGCTAAGATTATTAACATTTGGCGATCCAGCACTTTTTAATGTCGACTGTTTTGCTCTGCCGTTCGTGTAAAGTTCAGTGTTGTAAACGCAAACAATGTCGTTGCCGTTTCTTAAGGTAAATTGCGGAGAAACTCTTTCGACAATAATGTAGCTTCCAGCTGATCGAAAATTGATCAGCGACTCAAAACCACCGGCATCAACTGTAAAAATTGCTGGAATTTCAGCATTTTTTTTGCTGAATTGAAAATATGTAAATTCACCATTATCAAACACCTTTAATGGCGCGATTGAAGCTTCTCCGGTATATTGGTAGTTAAAGTTATAAATTGACAAGTCACGCATATCTGGTTCGTCGGATGGAATAGACTTTGGAAATGCTACAATATTTTTATCTTTCTCATCGGGATAAGCAAACTTGGCAACGAAGATCAGATCTTTGTCAGTAATGCCTTTTGCTTCTTTTGCCATTAATTCGAAGTGGTAAACATGTTTATTGGTAATAACCGTCATGTTGGTTTCTGAGCCGTCTTCACCAACTGGTTTCAAAAATAGACGATTTCCCAAATGTTCAAAAAGCCACAAAGATGGATCTCCCATTGAAATTGTGCTGACGGTTTCGCCTTCCTGAAATTCGATAAAACCTTGGTAGGTGTAATGCCCAAGGTAACGATAAACATCATTTGGATTAAAAATATAACTTCTAAATTTTTTTTCACTGCCCAAAAGGCGTGGCATTTGAGCCGCTTTTAGCGAAATATTAAAAAAACAAAATAATGTAAGAGAAAATATAAAAAGTTTTTTCATCTGATGTTGTAAAGTTTATAACTGCTGACGGCAAATTTTATTGTTTTTTCATCTTTTTTTACGCCATTAAAACGAAATTTAATTTTCGCAAGATGGCGTTTTTTTTCTTCCTTTACTCCAGAATCAAGAATGGTTTTTAATGTCGAAGAAAACCTTACTTCTGCTTCATTTGGAATTTCAATTGAAATGAATTCCATGACTTGATCCTTTAGTCCGTGAGCTTTTTTTCTATAAAACCTAACAGATTCAATATTAATATTTTTAGAAATTGGATATCCAAAATCTTTAATTGGACTCGTTGGATTATCTGGGCTCATAGTTAGCTGAAAATTACGATATTCTTCAGCGGATGATAAGGTTTTTATATAGTTAAATTTTCTATTAACTTCTTCAGCTTCAGCCTTGCTAAAATCATAAGATTCTCGCTCTCTTACATAAAGAGATAGCATATATTTGGCGATAGCCTCATCAACTGTTTTAACTTCTTGATCATAATTTTCCCTTCCTTTTTTTGGCTTCAAAGAAACAATGTTAGGAAATGAAATTGACGGATCTTTGGCTGTAATAAAAACTGGAACCTTTTCCACCAAAGGAAATGAGCTTTTGATAAGTTGAAACAAAAAAAACAAAACCACGCCGGCAACAATCGCTCCAAAAATAAGCAGTGTTCTATCGCAAATAGGAGTGACATAACGAAAAAAATACCAATCTAAGGCGTCTTTGAAATAAGACTTGTCTTCGACCGAAGACTTAATGCGCTCAAAGTACTCGGCTTTTTCTTCATTAATTTCTGTTTGTATTTCTTCTTTTTGTTTATCCATTTAAAGGTGATTACGAGGTTGCGACTATAGAATTTGAATCAATTTTTTGTAAAATTTTTAGCATTTCTTCAAAGGCAATATCTATAAAATCATATTCATCAGACCTAAAAACTAAAGACGTTCCAGTTTCAGATGGGTAGCTTCCCATCGTAACTTGAGGATATTTTTTTTGTAAGTCAGCAAAAACTTTTGCAATCGAAGATTCTGGCAAAGAAATTTTTATTTCGCGCGATTTTATTTTTGTTCCGCCCACAATTTCTTTTTTTATTCCATCAAACATTGCGCGAAAAATTTTTGGAACACCAGCAATAACAAAAACATTTTCAATGAAAAATCCCGAAGGCGACAAAATATCATTTTCTATTAATTTTGATTTGCTTGGCAAATTAGCCATTTTCATGTGAATATCTGAAAGTCGGCTACCGTAATATTTTGCCAATAAATCTGCAGCTTTTTGATTGATTTTCAGATCATCTTCAAAAGCCTTTGCAATCGCTTCAATTGTGATGTCATCATGAGTCGTACCAACTCCGCCACTCGTAAATACGTAATCATATTTTTTTCGTGCAAAATTAACGGCATCAATAATTTCTTTTTCTACGTCGGGAATAACTCTAACTTCTTTTAAACTAACGCCATTTTCACCCAGCGCGCAGGCTAAAAAATTAAGATTTTCATCTTTAGTGCGACCAGATAAAATTTCATCGCCAATGATAATGAACGCTGCAGTAACTGTTTTTTTCATAATTTAATTTTTTGGTGCACCCGGCGGGATTTGAACCCACAACCTACACTATTATAAATCAAAGCGAGCTTTGATTTAGAGATTTGTAATAAAAAACTAAGAGCGGTCTTAGTTTTTTATAATTTATTTTTGGTGCACCCGGCGGGATTTGAACCCACAACCTTTGCCTTCGGAAAGCAACACTCTATCCAGTTGAGCTACGGATGCGTAAGTAAAAAAAACACTTCGCCGCTTTTCTCGCTTAGCTTCGAAGACGACTCGTGCCAGGGCGAGCGGCATAGCCTTCGCCCGTTATTCGCTTAAAATGCTTTTGCATTTTATTTTGCTAAAGCAAAAACACTCATAACCCAAGTTGAGCTACGGATGCTTATAAAAACTTACCCCACATTGTCACCCCGTCTTCACGACGGGGTGACAAAAAAGTCATCTTGAAGACTGAGCGACAAAAAAGTCAGAAGATCTTACTTGTTACAAAACAAGCTCGACCAACAAATGCCTAATCTTCAAAAACCTGTTCAACCGACTCAACTTCTGGAATGTAGTGTTTAAGCATATTTTCAATTCCATTTTTCAAAGTGACTGTTGAGCTTGGGCAGCCAGAACAAGAGCCTTTTAATTGCAATTTTACAACTCCGTCTTCAAAAGAATAAAAAATAATATCGCCACCATCCATTGCCACTGCTGGTCGAACTTTGATTTCGATTAACTCTTTTATTTGTTTCACAATTTCACTATCTTCAGAAGAATCATCTTTTTCAGATTCTTTTTGCTCAAACATTATTGGCTTTCCAGAAACGTAAAAATCCATAATCACCGCAAGAATTTCTGCTTTTAATTGAGGCCATTGCGCATTTTCAGATTTTGTGACAGTCACAAAATCGCGACCAAAAAAAATCGCTTCAACTCCAGATATTTCAAGTAATTGCAAAGCTAAAGGGGATTTTGTCGCAGCTTGTTTTTGGCTTTTAAATTCCGCGGTTCCACTTTCTAAAACAATTTTTCCATCTGGAATAAATTTTAATGTAGCGGGATTTGGAGTGTTTTCAGTTTGAATAAACATGTTATTAATAAATTAATTTTTTTAAGCGATCTTCACTTAAAATAAGTAGATTAAAACACCAGACCCCGTCATTCGACGGGGTAACAAATTACATGAGTATATCGACAAGAAAATGAGGAATGTGATGACAAATATCAGGGATACAATTGCAATCTCCTCACTCTTGTCACCCCGTCGAATGACGGGGTCTAGCCGATTACTTTAGTAATAACAATCATTTTATCCACCAGCTATCAACTGCCAGAGAATATTTTGGTGATTTGCTGGGCATTGCAAAAATATTGCGGTATAAAACGCGATAAGTGTTGTTATGCCATTGCGGTATTAAGTAGTAATTTTCGAGCATTATTTGGTCAAGTTTTTGACAAAGAAATTTTAATTCTTGCTTACCATTTGTGCGAGAGATTTTTTCAACTAAATCATCAACTGCTTTATCATTTATTCCAGCAAGATTTCTGCCGCCTTTAATTTCTTTTTGCGAAGAGTGAAAATATGAAAAAAGCTCGTCTCCTGGAATTAAAGACTGCCCAAAAACCCCAACAATTATGTCGTAATCAAAATTGTTAACTCTGGTTTGATATTGATTTTCTTCAACAAAATGAACTTTAGCTTTAATTCCAAGTTTCTTTAAATTTTTTACAAAAGGCAAAGCGATCATTTCAAAAGCTTTTGAATCAATTAAAATTTCAACAAAAACCTCCTCGCCAGTTTTTGCATCAATTAAATGATTATTAGAAATTTTATATCCAGCCTCCCTTAGAATTTCTTGAGCTTGGATAAGATTTTTGCGATTAAATCCATCTCCATCAGATTTCGGCAAATTAAAATTTTTATAACCAAAGTCAGAATTGGCAAAATAACTCTCGGTGCGCTTGTAAGAGCCGTAAAAAATATGTTCTTTCAACCATTCAAAATCAAAGGCGAGAGTTAAAGCTTTGCGCAGCGATAAATTTTGGAATTTTTCTTTTCGTAAATTGATAACAAAAGCCTGCATCGAAGCTGGCAATTCATGAGTGATTTCTCGTTTTATTATTTCTCCATTTTTAACAGCGTCGATATTGTAAGAATTTGCCCAATTTCGCGCGACATTTTCTTGCCTTAAGTCGTATTTTTGAGATTTAAAAGCTTCGACCAAAACATTGTTATCTCGGTAATAATCAAAAGTAATCTTATCAAAATTATAGCGACCACGATTTACCGGCAAATCTTTCGCCCAATAATCTTTAACGCGCTCATAAACAATTGAGCGATTTGCTTGAACTTCTTTAATTTTGTAGGGCCCTGAACCAAGAGGCGCATCCAATGTGCTTTTGCTAAAATCTACTTTTTCGTAATAATGCTTTGGCAAAACCGGAAGGCTCGCAACAGCAATTGGCAAATTGCGATTACGGTTATTTTGAAAATAAAACTTAACTCTATTTTGACTAATTTTTTGAACTTTTTTTACATCGCGAAAAACAATTTTGTAAGACGGATGACCTTCTTCAATAAGTTTGTTAAAAGTGAAAACAACATCATCCGCTGTAATTTTTACGCCATCATGAAATTTGGCATTTTTTCTTAAAATAAACTCAACAGACATTTTATCTGCCGCCAATTTTACAGATTCAGCAACAAGCCCGTAGCGCGCCGAAATTTCATCGTCACTTCCTTCGGTCAAGCTGTCGTATAAATATGAAACTCCAGCAGCGAAAATGCCTTTTAAAATAAATTGATTTAAGCTGTTAAAACCGCCTTCAACGCCAAATTTAACTTCACCACCTTTTGGAGCATTGGCGTTTACGTAATCAAAATGTTTAAAATTTTTATCATATTTTAAATCTTCAAAAGCTGAAATGCCGTGACGAAATTGATCGGAGGCAAAAACTTCTGCGGTCAGAAAAAAAATAAATAAAAGAAATCGCAAAAAAATTTTCATTCTTCTTTAATTGTTAAATCTCCTCAAGTTTTCTAAAATTTTTAATGCAAGTAATTCGCAATCTTCACAAAACCAATCTCGCAATTCCAGATCTAGCAATCACCATCGGCAATTTTGATGGCGTGCATTTAGGTCATCAGAAAATCATATCTGAAGTAAAGAGAATCGCGAAAGAAAAAAACCTCTCTTCGGCAATATTAACCTTCGAACCTCATCCAATTTCTTTTTTTAAACCTGATAAATCTAACAATTTTCGCATCTCAAGTTTGGCGCAAAAATTACAAATCTTTCAGAAACTTGGCGTTGATTACTTGATCGTTCTTCCTTTCAACAAAGATTTGTCAGAAGTTTCGGCCATTGATTTTGTGAGCAAAATACTCGTAAAATCTCTGAATATGAAACACTTAACAATTGGCTACGACTTCACCTTTGGAAAAGACCGCCAAGGTAATTTTCATTTTCTCGAACAACAATCAAAATCTCTCGACTTTGGCTTAGACGAAATTCAGGCAATTCGATTTGGCGAGCAAAACTATTCTTCAACTTTAGCTCGCAAACTTATATCTGAAGGAAAAATTTCTGAAGCAAACCAGATTTTGGGAAGAAATTTTGTAATTTCTGGAATAGTAAAAGAAGGCAGAAAATTAGCTTCTCAACTTGGTTTTCCAACCGCCAACATCTCAATAAAAAACCACATAATTAAACCAAAATTTGGGGTTTATAAAAGCTCAACTTTTATTCCTCATTTAAACCAAAGATTTTCTTCAATCACAAATTTTGGGGTTAAGCCAACTGTATATGGAAACTCTTTACCCTTGTTTGAAACTCATATTCTGAATTTCTCTAACAACATTTACGGTAAAAAAATTATCGTTGAGCTTCTTGATTTTATTCGCGAAGAAAAAAAATTCGCTTCACTCGAAGATCTCACAAGCCAGATTGCTCGCGATATAAAAAACTTGTAATTTAAAGGCTTAATTAATTTACTTCGCCACTTTCTTATCTAAATTTTCCAATAAATGAAAAAATTTAACTCGGTCACATCAGTTGCTGCGCCATTGCCTTTGATCAATATCGACACCGATATGATCATTCCAAAACAGTTTCTTAAAACCATTAAAAGAACTGGTCTTGGAAAAAATCTTTTTCACGAAATGCGTTATGATTTAAACGAAAATGAAATTGCCGATTTCGTTTTAAACAAACCAGCTTATCGCAACGCACAAGTTTTAGTTGCTGGCGATAATTTTGGTTGCGGATCTAGCCGCGAACACGCTCCTTGGGCATTGGCTGATTTTGGAATTAGCTGCGTTATCGCCCCATCTTTTGCCGACATTTTTTTTAACAACTGTTTTAAAAATGGAATATTGCCGGTTATTTTACCAACCGAGTCAGTTGATGAATTGCTAAAATTTTCTACAGACGAAACAAACAGCATTACTATCGACTTGCCAAAACAAGAAGTTCGCGCTGCAAATAAGATTTATAAATTTGAAGTTGATCAATTCAGAAAGCATTGCTTAATTGAAGGGCTTGACGACATAGGTTTAACTCTACAAAAAAACGATAAAATTATCCAATTCGAATCTCGTAATAAACAAGTTACTCCTTGGCTTTACGAAAATCCTACTAACAACAACTAAACTATAACATGACAATTTTAGCTGGAAAAAAAGGTTTAATCATGGGCGTTGCAAACAATCGTTCAATCGCTTGGGGAATTGCCGAAGAAGCCAAAAAATATGGCGCAGAACTTGCTTTTACTTACCAAGGAGAAGCTTTGCAAAAACGCGTTGAGCCTTTGGCGCAATCAGTCGGTTCCGACATAGTTTTGCCTTGCGACGTAAACGACCCAGAATCAGTGAAAGCTGTTTTTGCTGAGTTAGAAAAAAAATGGGGTAAACTTGATTTTCTTGTTCATGCAATCGCTTATTCAGACAAAGAAGAACTTCGTGGAAAATATTTAGACACTTCTCCGTCTAACTTCGTCAACACAATGAATATCTCGGCTTTTTCGCTAGTTGCAGTTTCTAAAGAAGCTGAACCTCTTATGAAAAAAGCTGGTGGCGGAAGCATCATTACCCTTAGCTACTACGGCGCTGAAAAAGTTATGCCTCACTATAACGTAATGGGCGTTGCAAAAGCAGCTCTTGAAGCTTCGGTTCGTTATTTAGCAATGGATATGGGTAAAGATAACATTCGCGTTAACTCAATTTCTGCAGGCCCTGTTAAAACTTTGGCCGCCAGCGGAATTGGCGATTTCAGACTAATCTTTAAATGGAATGAATATAACGCCCCACTACGTCGCAACATCGATTTAAAAGATGTTGGTGGTGCTGGTGTTTTCTTACTTTCTGAACTTGGAAGTGGCGTTACAGGTGAAAACCTTCACGTTGACGCTGGATATCACATCGTAGGCATGAAAGCTCCAGATGCACCAGATATTTCAATCGTGAAAGATTCTGAATAAACCCCAAAAATGGGAAGGGGATCAAAAATTCTCTTCCCATTTTTGGCACTGTCGCAAATCCTGTCTTTTGCTTCAAATTTTACTCGCAAGTTTTTTTGTTTTTTATTTGTGCGAGTTACAAATCGATAAATCGATTTGTGTCGTTAGTTTGTTTTTTGGCTCCTC
>CAYVKI010000053.1:0-9010 GCA_964452075.1 uncultured Rhizobium sp. | reverse complement strand
TTGTAGTTTGGTATAGATCTGCACTTCTATCTCCAACCAATTATAGAATAACCTGCATTAGCCAAACAATTAGCAATGTAACGTTGTTTGATGTGATCTGGCTTTATTTTATCTTCGCCAGCAACAGAAAGCGCGCCACTTGCCGCACCAACTCCGGCACCAATTGCGGTTCCGATTAAAGTTGATTTTATAGTATTGCCAAAAATTAAACCTGTTGCCGCACCAACAACTCCCCCAATAATTGCTTTACGTCCAGCTTCTTTTGCGGCGCGCTCGGCTTTATATTTATCGAGATATTCGTCGGCACGTTTTTTACAAATGTCGAAATCTTTTTGCGCTCTTTCTTCGCCAACTTCTAAATATTTTTCATTTTGATCAAAAATTGGGCGATAAGACGAACAAGATCCAAGCAAGAGAATCAGAAAATGAATTAGAAAATATTTAGATTTCATTTTTATTTTTTACCTTTTTTTAAACCCGTATCGATTCTTGAAGATTGATTTAGATTTGGTGTGCTACCTTTTGAGAATAGCTCTTTATCACCACTAGTGCCAGATCCTTTTTTCAAAGCCTCTGGGGCTTTGTCACTTTTATCTCTTTCTTTTGCGCGAGAAGAAATTGTTGAATCAGAATAATGCGAATCTCTGCTAGAAGTTGAATCTCCTGAATCTGATCCAGAATCTGAAACATTGTCTGAAGCGGGTTCGGTATCTGAATCTGAACCACCTACTTTATCAGAATCCGAAGGTTCTTCATCAGATGAAATCTCTTCAAATGATTCTGAGATTTGAGCTTGCTGACTAGCATTTGAACCTCCCTCATCAGAAGCTTTTGGCAATTCCATTGTTGTTGACTCAGAAGATTCAACACTCTTCTCGCTTCTAGAATCTTCATCATCCATTACTGGACGCTCTTTGGTTTCTGGAGTATTAGAGTCACCTTCTTTCCCGCCTTCAGACTCATTTTGATCTACCTCTTCTTCAACAGTTTCTTCAACGCTAGAAGAAGATTGAATGCTAGTAGCGCCACCTCCAGAAACGATAGGTGCTCTCTCTAACTCTAGCGATTGATTCACTTTACCTTCCGGCGCAGCAACTGATCCTGAAGATTTTAGTGACGGAGATGACTCTTTAGTAGAAGATTCTGAAACCTCGCCTTTCTTTTGAATAGCTGAAGAACCTGATTGAGGAGCGCTTTCTTTTATTTCCGAAACCTTACCTTTTATCTCATCAGATTTTGAAACACTTGGAATAGTTGGACGCTGAACAGTTTCTGGCTCTTTATCATCATCTTCACCCTCCCCATCTTCTTCTGAAATAGACTCAAGAGTAGGTTTGAATTTCTCTGGCTTATTAGCCCCACTGCCAGCAGAATGATCTCCAGCTCCACTAGTAACCGCAGAACCACCAGGGGCAGAATGATCTCCGAGACCAACTTCATCACCTCCTCCGCCACCGCCGCCGCCAGATTTTTTATCTTTTTTACCAGCAGCTCGAACCGCGCCTTTTCCACTGCCATAAGCTTCTCCACCCTTACGCACAGCAGCTTCTCCAACCCTCTTCATCGCTCCCAAACCTCGATCTTGCATACTCTTCATTGCACCTCCAAGACCTCTTGCCATTTTTCCAACACTTGCGGCATTAAGCCCACCATCTATATTAGCCCCTCCAACAAGCGCATTTGCAAGAGAGGATATTTTATCTAAAAACTGTAAGAAAATGAACATGATCATTGTCGACTTGATAATCGTCAAAACCTTGGCTTTGGTCATCGACATTAAAACTGGAAGACCAATTCCTATAACTTCTAAGCCGTGAAAAGTTTTGATATCTGCTGTTCTAAAAATACAGTAAATGCTAGTGTTGTTGCCACTACTATTGAGCTTTCCATTTGCCGCTGGATCAGCAACCAAAACATCTCCAATGCCGCTATTGTCACAAATGATTTTTTTTGGAGCAGATTTTCCATCGCCGCTAAATCTTACTTCTCCAATAATTGCATTATCAAAAACTGAAATCATCACCGCTATGTAGGCAAACAATATCATTGGTTGCAAACTTATGCCCATGAGCTGTTTTTTCCATCCATCAAATATACCCTTTGTTCTCGCAAACATGGCGCAAGTAATTGTGATTGGCGAAACATAGAGCAAAAGAATTACTGCCGTGGTTGACATTAGGAATATGTGCAAAGATCTGCAAACAACCATTATCATCACAAAAGCTAACATCAAAGAACCGAGAACAAAAAGTATTCCCGCTCCAAAATCAAGAAAGCCACCCAAAATCATGAAGATCAAATTCGGCACCGAAACTTCTGGCCCATAACCTAATGCTCGAGCCAACTTACAATCTAACGTATCCCAAATTCTTAAATATTCTGCTCCCGGTGGATATTTTGGGTTATTATATCTCGTCTCTTCATTGGCATCAGCATAATCGAATCTTGGAAATTGACATCCATCGAGAGTTGCCGGATCTCCCGATTCGTCGAGCTTAAAGACCAGATCTGACATCGCCCCAGAAAATCCGAGAACGCCATCCATAAATCCATATTGCCAAGCATTGCCAATGGCAAAATACATCACCAAAGATAGTTTGACGATATAGCCCAATAGAGCTTTTTTGTTAAAGGTGTCGGTTTTTGGAACAGCGAGCAAAATTGAATAACCAAAAACAATCACGGAAACTATTAATCCCATCTGGATGGCAGTTTTTAGATTTTTTTGTATTTTGGCAAAAAATGAATCTCCCGGAAGTAAATCACCTTTTTTATAAACATAACCACTAGAGCAATATCCACTTCTGTCTGGCGATTCACTTGGACTCTCACATTTAGTTACTCCAGCTCTATTTAAGAAAATATTGGCAACACTTTCTTTAAAACATTGAGCAATCGGCGCTGAGAAGTGGCGAGTGTTTGTTGGGGTAATTTGAGTGCTAAAACCATAAACATTTTGTGAGTCGCCTTTAAGGTTGCGACAAGCACCAGAAACCCAAGCACCAGTTAAGTTGCTGGAATATACGTAAGGTAAAATTGGCACCTTTGTACAATGATTCATGTATTGGCAGTAGTTTTCTACCGCACCATATTTCTTTGGATCGCTGCTGATTTTTTTCTCTTCGGTTCCACCACCAAGCAAGTGATTATAAGGACATAAAGAATAAGTTTTGGCGCAGATATAATTAGACTGAATTTTACTTGAATAAACTTCAAACTTAGTAACGGCCACATCGCAAAATTCACCTATAGAACAAAATTTGTATTTATAAGAACCCGTAACATTACCAAGACCAGCTTTGTTTTCGATGCACATAGTGGTCTGGCTTCTTTTTTTGCAGCAATCATAGGCTTTTTGCGTATCTTCATTCACAGCATCAGATAAGAATCTATGACAAGCAAAAACTGGTGCAGAACCTCCAGATCCAGTCATGTAATATCTTTGATTGTCACTATCGTAACCAAGATATTTTATTCTTTTTGATTTTTCTGATTTCCAAGGATTTCTACAAGCGTTGTCTCCGTTATCTTCAAACTCTATTCCACCATATATGTATTCACGATAATATTTATTCTCCAAAGTGTTTTTTGAAGGAAAACTATCTTCTTGAGAACAACCAGATGCAGAAACTCCAATACCCGAGGTTGGAATAGAAGATGTAGAAGCTCCAATGTCCGAGGTTGAAATAGAGGGTGACGAGAAAGCAAAATCTAAACAGTTTTTAGACTTCTGAATTAATTTATCCAAAGTTCCGCCATCTTGCGCTTTTGAAAATATATCGGAGCAATTACTTCCTATTTTTCCATCACCTTCAAATAACTGTTTTAAGCATATTTGGTAAGGGCCTTTGTCTTTAATTCTTTCGTCAGTTTCGCTGTCAATTTTCCATTCATTCCAATTATGTCCGCAAACTCTAGCATTTTCGTAGGTGATTTTTGCCCTATCCCAAATAACATTTAAAGCAGCAAAGGCAGATGCAATTGTTGAAGCATAAACAGCAGAAGCCGCACAACACTTTGATTGATCGGCTGTAGCACTAGCTAAACCACCACAAAGATAAGGATTATTTGGCACTGTTGATGGAGCAACAACAATACATCCAGCAGTAGCGGCAGAAACATCTCCTGCAAACAAAGCACAACTTGATACAAAAGAAGCGGCCTTAATTGGAAGACCTGGACTTGGGTAAGGAGGAAGAGGTGGCCCTATCATACCTGCCTCAGCTGCTGGCGCTCCCCTAGAAATTGCCGGAGTATTTGTTGGGGAAGATTTGCATGCCCATAGTCGACTAATTGCTTCTTGAGCAACTAAAGCAGCTCCATAACTTCCAGCAAAAGCTGCACAATTCGCATTGGTTAATTCCCAAGATGATGTCTTTTCCTTGGCAATTATCGGATCAAACTTATTCGAAGCATAATCATTATTAGCACACATTTGCTTGTTACTATCGTAACTCATATCCCTCACACCTTCATAAACACCAGCGTAAGAAGATTTGGAAAGTGCGGCAGACAACAGAAAAACCAAGCAAAACAAAAAGTGCAGCGATTTATTTATCTGGCTATTTAGCGGCATCAAAAAGTTTGATTATCTGGTTTATTTGAGAATTCGCGGTTTTGAAAGATGAGCGGTTAACCGTCAAGAAAGAACTCACATCTAAAATTTTTTGCAACTCAACCATATCATTTTCTAAAAGGGTTTTGCCGCTACTCACCAAATCTAAAATAAAATCGCAAAGATTGAGTTGCGGAGCAATTTCAATGGAGCCATTCAATTTAATCGCCTCGGCTTGAATGCCGATTTCCGCAAAATAATTGGCGGCAATGTTGGTATATTTTGTAGCAACGCGAATATGGCTCATTTTTGAAGCATCAAATTCCACCGATTTTTTTGCCGCAATCGACAAACGACATTTGCCAATTTCGAGATCAAGAACCGGAAAAATTTCTGGCGAAGAAAATTCACGCAAAACGTCAAGGCCACAAATGCCGATATCTGCCGCGCCAAATTTTACAAAAGTTGCCACGTCAAAACTACGAACTTTAACAAATTCGATATTTTTGTGATTAGTTGCAAAAACCAATTTGCGTGAAGATTCATTAAAAAAATCTGCCTCAGGAATAATGTCAGCTCTAGTTAAAATTGGATTTAACTCTTCAAATATTCTGCCTTTTGGAACTGCGAAGGTAATTTTTTTCATGATTAATTTTTTTAGAACTCTTTTTGGTAACGAACTAGAAATCCTAAAGAATTCCTGCTTTCAATTGATGTTTTATAATTATCTCTCTGATTTTTATAACCCATCTGAAATAAAAATTTATCAAAAAAATTACTATTTCTGAATGTATATCCAGCTGAAATTTCTGTTAAATTCTTATTGTAACCATCATTTGCAATAACTGATTGCCTTTCTCTGGCATATCCCAAAGTTATATTCCAATTATTATAAATTTTTGCGATAACATTACCCGTTAAATAGTTTTGTTTGGCATCAGAATTACCATTAAAGTTCTTAATATCCGCATATTCCAACATTCCATCCAAAAGCAAATTTTTATTTAACGGATATTTATAATTCATTCCTGCAACCCAAGCTTTTTGATCAGCAATTTTACTTGGAGAAACTTGACTAGCGCGATTATTTACCGCCAAATTCATGAAAGAAAAATGATAAGATAATTTTTCTTTTTCCAAAAAATCAAAATCAATGTCAACAGATCCAATATAAGATTGAAGAGATCTGGTATCTCCCGGAACAGCATCATACTTATGCGCCGAATCTCTTTTGGTTATGGTAGAATTGTCTAAATTTTTTCTGTCGTTAGTGAAAATTGCGTAAGAAAATTCATAATTCCCAACCGTTTTGGCGTTACCAACTCTGTAAATTCCATTTATTCCCAACTTCTCTCTTTGACGATAATTCTCTGCAATATTATATGTCCAAATTCCTCTGTTAAAACGCCAAGCTGTGCCAAAATTTAGATTAAATTTACCAAAAACAAAGGCGTGCTTTTTGCCATCGTAAACAAAGTTTAACTCTTCTACAAAAAGACCTTCATTTTCAAAAGTTCTGTCACCGCCGCCTTTTGGCAAAGCATCTCTTCTAGAATTTTCTGAAGCTTGATTTGAGCGACTAAACCTAAAACCACCATTTAATGAAAGATTTTTTGCAAAAACAAAGGTTGAGTTAAGTCTTGCTTTTGACCTAGTGTCTTTAAATTCATCTTTGCGATTAGTGCTTTGATATTCATCGTTTAAACTCACATCGTAAGTTAAATGATTCGTTAAATTGATC
Source organism: uncultured Rhizobium sp. (assembly GCA_964452075.1). Taxonomy (GTDB): domain Bacteria; phylum Pseudomonadota; class Alphaproteobacteria; order Rickettsiales; family UBA1997; genus UBA2645. Next base: position 2,714 of record CAYVKI010000053.1, on the reverse strand, counting down.
TTAGAGGATTCTTCATTTTTATTATCTTTAGGATCTTGAGCAACTAGCTGGTGAATAATTCCCAAATTTGCATCACCCATTTCTTCAGCAAAAACTTCGCAAGAAAAAAGCGTGAGAATTAAAAATAGGTAGAGAATTTTCATTGAATTGAATTATTTCAAAGGAAGGTAAATTTTTAATCCGCAAAATGTCATTAGCACTCTTAATCGCAACAAGTTTTTCTCTTGGTTTTTTTATTGAAAGCATCGTTGGCTTTGGTGGCGGATTGATCGCTTATGCAATATTAAGTTTTGTCACCGATTTAAAAACCATGATTTTGGCTGGGCTTTACATCGGAACTTGCTCCAGCGCATACATCGCCTACACCGATTTTAAATCTTTCGATAAAAAAATATTCAAAAGCCTTTTGCCAATTTGTTTCGCTGGAACAGTTTTTGGAGTATTTATTTTTAGCAAATTTTCTACCGAAATTTTGTCACTAATTTTTGGAATTTTGTTGGTAAGTCTTGCCATAAAAACCATGTTTTTTGACAAATTTATTTTCCCTAAAATTTTCAAACAAAAACTGCTTTTTATCGGCGGAATTTCGCAAGGAGCCTTTGGAATTGGCGGGCCTTTTATTGCCAATGCTTTGAAAGATGATTTTAAAAATAAGTCGAATTTTCGCACCACATTAGCGGTGTTTTTCACTGTTTTCAATCTTGTGAGATTTGCTCAACTTTCTTTACAAAACGAAATCAAACCAGAGTTTTTTGCAGCAATTTGGTGGACAATAATTCCAGTTTTTTTGGCAATTAAACTCGGTTATAAAATTCATTTAAAAATCAGCGAAGATATTTTTAAAAAATTGATTGGATTGATGACGATTTTAGCTGGATTGAAATTTTTATCGAAAGTTTTGGCGTAAAACTTTAGCTAATTAATTTATAATCTTCGCTCCACTCATATAATTCACCAAAACTTCAGGCACATTAATTGAGCCATCTGCGTTTTGATAATTTTCCATCACCGCCAAAAGCGTGCGACCAACCGCCAAAGCTGATCCGTTTAAAGTGTGAGCAAAAACAGATTTTCCTTCTGCGTTTTTATATTTTATCGCGCCGCGTCTGGCTTGAAAATCGCCGCAATTTGAACAGCTAGAAATTTCACGATATTTATTTTGGCTCGGCAACCAAACTTCTAAATCGTAAGTTTTTTGCGAAGCAAAACCCATGTCGCCGGTGCAAAGCAGAATTTTGCGGAAAGGCAAATTTAGACGACGCAAAATTTCGCAAGAAATGTTGGTCATTCTTTCGTGCTCAACTTCAGAGGTTTCGGCCGAAGTGATTGAAACCAACTCAACTTTTTTAAACTGATGCTGACGGATCAAACCTTTAGTATCTTTTCCAGCCGAACCCGCTTCGCTTCTAAAACAAGGCGTAAAAGCCGTGTAGCGAATTGGCAATTGCGATTCATTCAGTGTTTTTTTAGCAACCATATTTACCAAAGAAACTTCTGAAGTTGGAATTAACCAATAGCCATTTGTGGTCACAAAAGCTTCTTCCGAAAATTTTGGCAATTGTCCCGAATTAAACATGGCGTTGTCGCGCACTAAATTTGGCGGCGAAACTTCGGTGTAACCATTTTCAAGCGCAACATCAAGCATGAAGTTAGAAAGCGCGCGCTCTAAACGAGCCAACTGCCCGCTTAAAGTTGAAAAACGCGCGCCAGACATTTGCGAAGATTGCTCAAAATCAAGCATTCCAAGCTTTTCGCCAAGTTCGTCGTGAGGTTTTGGTGTGAAAGAAAATTTTTTTGGCTCGCTGAATTTTTCAATTTCAACATTGTCGTTTTCATCTTTTCCAACCGGAACTGAGTCGCTTGGAACATTGGGAATTAACGCCAAAAGCGCGCTCAACTTTTCATCAACTGCAAAATCATTTTCAACGGCAGCTAATTCAACATTTATTTTTTTTGATTCTTCAAAAATTTTTGAAGCATCACCGCCCGATCTTTTTAAAACCGCCACCTCTTGCACCAACTTATTTCTCTTGGCTTGCAACTCTTGAATTAAAGAAGTTTTTTTACGCTTTTCTTCGTCAAGTTTTAAAATTTCTGCTGCACGAAATTCTGCGCCACGTTTTTGCATTGCAGCGTCGAAAAGCTCAGGATTTTCGCGAATCCATTTAATGTCTAACATTGTTGATTGATTTGAAGATGAGGGGAAAATAAAAACTCGGGCCATTCTTTTTTTAATCAAAAAAATTTCAACCATGAAACTCAACGCTACACAATTATCTCAAAAATTAATTCAAATTCCTTCTTACAGCGGCGTTAATGAAGAAGTTTTAAACTTTCTTGGAAATTATTTAAAAAACTTAGGTTTTACCTGCGATTATCTCGAATTTGACGGCGAAAATTCTTACAAAGTAAATAATTTACACGCCGTTTTAAACCCAAATAATTCCGAACGAGTTTTATATTTCGCTGGCCACACCGACGTTGTGCGCGAAGGCGACAAAGCCGCGTGGACGCACGATCCATTCGCTGCCAAAATCGTCGACGGCAAACTTTTTGGTCGCGGCGCCGCCGACATGAAATGCGCGATTGCCTGCTTCGTTTCGGCGGTCGCAGAATTTCTTGAAAGCAACGCAAATCCAGATTTCGGCATCGGCTTTCTAATCACTAACGACGAGGAAGCAGACGGCGTTAACGGCACGGCAAAAGTTTTGGAT
>CAYVKI010000052.1:0-9050 GCA_964452075.1 uncultured Rhizobium sp. | reverse complement strand
GATTTGGGAGTGGTGGTTAACGGGAAAACTCATTTTGGCTTTCGCTGTTTTAGGGTTTAAATCATCGAGACCAATTAATGCTAAAACTGAGTTGGGATTGCTGGAAATTTTTAAATTCACATCTTCCTCTCGAGACAAAGAAAGCGTCAACTTTGGTAAACTTGGATCGGTTTCATAATCGCCAGCAATTGCGTAGTTAGGGAGTTTTTCGCTGTTGGGAGTTGGGGCGTAGATTGGGGAAGCGATGGCAATTTTTAAATAATCGTTACCACCTTGATAAGATGAGGTAACTTTGTGACCTGTTGGAAGGATGGCAAAAGAGTTATCTTGTGGAGTTCCGACGTAGTTAAATTCAGCTGTAGAAGTTACATAATCGAACTGATTATCATCAATTTTTCCGCATATGTTACTTGCCCAAGGTGTATTAAAGCATGCACCGTTTGGAGTGACAAATTGAGGTATGTGGTAACCATGTCTGTTAAAATTATCAATATTGCCACCAATTGTCTTTATCTGATGAACCATTTTATTGGAGATCAATTTTCCGCTAGCGTCAATCTTCGCTAAGAAAGCATAAGAATTGCCCTCGATAAAATTATTCTGAGGAGTTAGGAAGTACTCTCTAGTTCCGTAGATAAAAGCCGTACCACCATCTTCAAGCTTACAGCTTTTAGCACCAGAGCTTATTGGAGATATTTCCCTCGATGTTATTTTAGAAGGAGTTGTTTCATACTCTACGATGTCAGTTAAAAATTGAGTTGAGGCTAAATTACCCTTAATGTCATAGGTTCTAACTGCATAATTTTTATAATGTGTTATATCGTCACTAACAACCGAGGCACAAAAGAATTTTCCACTAGAGTCATTTGATGAATAAACCGAATTACCAACTTTATAAACATTTCGCTCTGCTAGCATTGCTTGAGGAGAAGAAAGACCCGCCACCTTCAAATCCAAATTAATCCCAAAAGCAGGCTTCACTAACGAAAAAGGATAATTCTTAATCGTAACCCGAGGAGTTGATTCATCAAACTTCAGCCCTGATTTATAAATCACCAAATCGTCATTAATTACTCCATCAGCACCAACAACACCAGCAACCTTCTTCAGATTAAACCCTTGTAATGTCCATTCGCCTTCAATGACTTCATCGGTGATTGGGTTTTTAGCTGAAGAGGCTTTGCCAGAAAGGGTTATTCCGTCGATTATGATTTTTCCGTCGTTAACCGTAGAAACAACGTGATCAGAGCCTGATAAATTGTCGATGTAGAAAACATCTTCTTTTGAATTACCAACCAACAAAGAATTTACCTTTTGTTTTTCTTCGTAAACAACGTCATCATCGGCATAGTAAGAAGTGTCGTCGTCAAATGATTGCGATGCAACATCGTCGTCATAACTTAAAGTTTCTTCTAAGTTTTTAAAACTTTCTGTGCGCAAATTAGAGCTGACAACTTTTGCTGAAGATGACGATTTAATTTTAAGCGGCACAACCAATGGATCGCTTGCTAAAGCTGAAGCGAGGGCAACTTTATTATCCGAATTTTGGGCAAAAGAAATTTGGTTAATTTTGCTGGCATCTTCGCCAGATAAATATTGCGAAACCAAAAAAGAGCGGCTTTTCGCCAAAGATTCTCTAAAGTTTTGCACCTTACCGCCACTTAATGCAGTTGAGCCGTAATCACGATTAGCATTGACAACATTTGACTCAAATTCAGCGTCATACCCACTAATTTTTGTAGCGTGATCTTTATGCATTTTAGCAATTGCTCGAGACTCTGCGTCAGTTACAACTCCGTTTGGAGATCTGTCATTGTAAAGACTAAAAATTTGACTCTCAAAATAGCGGCGTTTGGCAAGACCTTTTCTGGTTGATTCTGGAATTGAAATCACTTCACCATTTTTATTAGTAGTTGTTGCACTATTGCTAATGTAGCGAATTTGATACCAAGCTTCAGGACGGTTTCCTTCTTTGATTGCGGCTTTTAACTTTGAGCCGAGTAGGCTTGGGCTGTTATAGGCTAGGGAAACTAGGGCTAGGCGTTCGTAGGAGTCTGGGATTGTGGAGCCGTACCAAGTGTTGATAGTTTCTTCGTAAACATCTTCAACTAATGTGTTGAAAGTATCTTTGATTTCTTGTTCATCCGCAAATTCAAATGTTGCTCTTTTATTCACAAAAGCAATGTGAGAATCAGCAGCGCGTTCAGTCATTACTGCGTTTAGGTCTGATTGCAACTGTGCTTCGCCAGCTGAGTTTTTAGGATAGGTTTTTTTGAATATGTCGGTTAGTTTGTTTATGTAAGTTTGCTCAACACTTTTATCTCCCAATGAGTTTATGTCCCCAAGTATCGTGGTAAATACAGCCTCTCTTGGATCTTTACTTCTTAAGTTCATACCAATTCCAATAGTTGGAATTCCTTTTGAATCTAAATAAACTTTTGTGCTTAAACCTTGATTTTCTTCAACTTTGGCAAGGATTTGTAAACGTAAATCATCATAAGAAGTTTTTTCTAGAGGGTTAAAATTTAACATAGATTTTTGGTTTATTTAGAGTTGAAGATACAAACTGGTGACATAGCAAAAGTAGTGGTTCTTACCATATTCGGCTCACGAATCATAATATAATCCCATAAGTGACTAGAACGATAAATCCTTCCTTTGTAGTAAAAAAAGAAGCAACTACCATAACTGCGAGTTTTATTATAACTCTTCGCAACCAAATCACTGCCTGTAATTTCACTAACTCTACAGCCCCAATTTTGCCTAGAGCCTTTTTCAGAGCTAAACCTCAACACCACCTCACTACCGCCATTATGTGCTAAATCAAATTTAGATTTTTTAAATTCCCTAACCTTTCCTTCTTTAATCGCAGTAACAAGATTCTCTGGCAAACCACTCACACTTTTTAAAAATTCTTCAGCATTGCTATCTTCCCACTTCGGCAATTTAAAATTCTTATATTTTTTTGGAATCACAAATTCCGGCGTCACAAAAACATATTTACGGCTTTTAAGCATTTCAGGATCTGGCTCTTTTTGCGGATCAATGCGCCTTAAAAGATCTTCATAAACCTCAAACATCGAATCATTTTCCGGCTCAGCAAAAATTTTATTTAATTCTTTACACAGCTCTAAATTTTTGTTTTCTTCAAGAGTGAATTTTTTGTTACCTGCAAAAGCCGCATTAACAAACAAAGTAAGAAACACGCTTACTAAACCAAGAATCTTTTTAATTTTAGACATTTTGTTTTTTGCTGTTGGTGAAATTGGGAAGGGAAACGGTTACTTAAATTGGTGATTTATTTTTTACAAATATTTTTGCGTCCAAAGATTACTTTTAGTTTTGTACATACTCTTCTTTTAAAAATACTGGACCAGTTCTTAAAGTGGTCATTTCAGTTGTTGAGTAGATAAAAGCCACATCACCATTTGCGGTTCTACAACTTTGACCAGAAGAGCGGAAATCTGCTTGGTAGCTATGAGTATCGTCAATTACATAATGTAAATTGGTTAGAGCCTGAGTTTTTATTGCAACGCCATCGTGATCATAAAGCCTAACTCCATAGTTCTTGTCATTATCAATTAGCACTGGTGCAAAAAATTCGCCTTTGGGACTAGAGCTGGCGTAAACAATAGGATTAATTGTTTTATCGTAAGAATTAAAACTTGGTCCTAAACCAATCACCTTCAAATCCAAATTAATCCCAAAAGCAGGCTTCACTAACGAAAAAGGATAATTCTTAATCGTAACCCGAGGAGTTGATTCATCAAACTTCAGCCCTGATTTATAAATCACCAAATCGTCATTAATTACTCCATCAGCACCAACAACACCAGCAACCTTCTTCAGATTAAAACCCTTGTAATGTCCATTCGCCTTCAATGACTTCATCGGCGATTGGGTTTTTAGCGGAAGAGGCTTTGCCAGAAAGGGTTATTCCGTCGATAACAATAGATCCATCCGCGTCAACATCGTCGATTACGTCAGAACCGGAAATAGATGAGAATTTGTAGGTGTCGGTTCCAGAGAGACCGGACAGGGTGTTATCGCGGGTGTTGGCGATTAGGGTGTTGTCTCGGAAATCACCAGTTAACTGCTTGCCATAAGTTCCTGATTTTACTGTTGTTGCAAATTCGTTGGGGAAGGCTGCTGCTAGGTATTCGCGGGGGTTCTTTTTTTGACCATTAACTACAACAGTAAAATGTAAATGCGCTCCAGAAGAAGCGGAGCCAGTATTCCCGGAAAGAGCGATTTGTGTTCCACCTTCTATTTCGTCACCCTTTCTAATCTCTCTTAACTCACCAGTATCTTTATCGACTATTTTTGCGAATTCGTTGAGGTGAAGATAGCGTGTTTCGTATGTGTTTCCCGTAATATCATCAACCATTCTTAAAAATATTACCTTGCCACCGCCACTAGAATCATCGGGATTTTTTTCAACTACCACGCCCTTGTGGGCTGCATAAACCTTAGTTTTAATCGGAACTGCAAAATCAATTCCTTTGTGTTGAGAAGAGGCCTGTGGTGTGGGAGGAAATCTTTCTCCAAATTCACTGCTTAAGGTATTGGTGATGTCTTCTACTGGTTTATGAGTTATAAAATTAGGCATATCTGAGTTGGTTTAATTTAATGATTTGGTTAAATTACAATTGATGGTATATTTTCTTAAAGACCTCGAACTTCTTCCACCAAGTCAAGACAATGCCCAACTTCTTGAGGGATGTATTTAATAGCATAATAACTTATTGGTAAACGATCAGAAAAAATGAAAGAGAAAAGATCATTCCATTTTTTATTAAGCTTTGACCAATCGCTGTGCGCCAGTTTGTCACAGGCTTTTTCTATGAGGATCACTTCTTGCTGATTTTTAACAATCACCTCTTTATCGACAGCAAAACCACCACCATTTTTCGTATCAACAAACCTCATTTTAATTGGATAAGATCTAACAAAATTGCTATCCGCATTCAAAAACGCTGCCTTAATTTCCTCAATTGAATAATCGTCAATATTGATTTTCTGATCTGCTTTGTAGCTCTTCTTTTTCTCATCAAGAAGTGAGATTGGATATTTCTTCTTCAACTCCTCAATCGAAAGTTTTAAATCTGGGTCTCCAACATTTTCTGTTTTAATGGTTTTTGTTGCTGATGAAACCTTATTATGAGATGTTTTATCAATTTTGTTTGTTTCTGCAAAAGCTGCATTAACAAACAAAGCAAGAACCACAATTGCTAAACCAAGAATCTTTTTAATTTTTTGAAACATTTTGTTTTTTGTTGTTGGTGAAATTGGGAAGTGAAATTACTGAGTAAATTTTGAATTTATTTTTTACAAATAATTTTGTGCCAAGAAATTAACTTTAGTTTTGTACATACTAAAATGAGAATTTATTGAAAAATTCTTCACCGAAACCTTACCAACTTCTTCGTTAGAAACATCAGCACCAGATTTAACAATCATCAAATCATAACCACCTTGATCATTAGCAACCTTGTGCAAATCAAAACCTGATAAATTCCAAACTCCTTCAATTTTAACGTTGTTAGAATCGGTTTTGGGAAGGGCGTTGCCGGATAGGGTTATTCCGTCAATAAAAATTGTGCCGTCATTGTCAGAATCGGCAATTGCATCTTTGCCATAAACTATTTGAGAAACCTCTTTATAGGTTTTTCTGCCTTTGCTGTCTAAGATAGAATTACCATTTTCATCAACAGCTTCAACCATTGTTTCTCCTTGGTAAGAAGATAACATTCTATATTCATCCTTTCCGCCAAGACCATAAAATGTCATTGGGGCAGCTTCAAATTTTTTGCTGCCAGAAATCTGTGTCATTTGTCCTTTCGAATCACGAAACATTTTATTGTCGCGCCAATCTCCTTCTCTTGACTCTAAACCTAAATCACCGCTGTGAACAGAAGTAGAAAACATTGACGCAAGCGATGGAACAGCAGCAAAATAAGTGCGGGGGTTGAGGCGACCACTACTTTTTAAAACTCCAGTATCTCTTAACTCATTTGATCTTTCTTCATTTAAAGCCTCAAAATGAAGGTGATATTGCTTTGTTCCACTGTTTCCAGTTTTTCCAATTAAAGTTTTTCCATTTATAACATCACCTTTATTAAAATATTTTTCACTAAGATGGGCATAAAGGGTTGACTGGCCTGATTTACCTTCTCCAGAATCTTGAATTATTATGGTATTGCCATACCCGCCTATCCAACCAGAAAAAATCACAGTTCCATCGTGAGTATTATAAAGATTTGTTCCTAGTGTAGCGGAAAAATCCATTCCTTCATGCGGTGCTTCTTTGTGAGATGTTGGGCTGAATCTTTTACCTTTCTCGCTAGTGATAGTTAAAACATCTAATGGTGCATATTGAAATTTTAAATCTGGCATAGGTTATTTGGATTTAGATGTCGATAAAATGGAGCAAGGTAAATTTTATTTACTACAAGATATTCTTGTACTAATTCTAAACTCTCTAACAAGGTATTTGCACGAAGAAGAATTCAGAATCTGGTTAAGAATTTTGTCAGAAAAAATAAAATTTTTTAATTTTCTTTCTTTGTATGTCAGAGAATGTTCATCTTTTAAGATAAAGTACTCAATCACTATTCCTCGTATTTCATTTATTCTTGGGTCTTGTAGTTCATTTGACTCTTGATCAAAACTGTATGCTTTTTTAATAAAAGCACTTTTAATTTCGCTCAAGGAAAAATCATTAATTGTTTTTCTCTTATCTTTTGAAGCGAAGGTACATACGAGGTTTGATTGCCTTTCTTCTTCATAACCTTCATCGTATGGAGATCCTGTACATTCAGGGTTATCAAAATTTCCATACTTCTTCTCCAACCAATCAATCGGATATTTCTTCCTCAGCTCCTCAATCGAAAGTTTTAAATCTGGATCTTCGTTTGCATTTACAGTCGAAGATTTTGATTCAGTTGATTTTACCTCGCCCGCAAAAGCTGAATTAACGATAATTGCAGCAACTAGCGCAAAAATTATTAGAAAAGTTTTAACTAAATTTTTTGTCATATTTATTTTGAATTTAGGCTCGTGATTTGTTGGTGAAATTTATAAGGAAAAAGCTGCTTAAATTGGTGATTTATTCTTTAAGTTTGTGATTCATTTTCACAAATAATTTATGGCAAAAAGTCGATTTGATTTGCGTAGATACGCAAATGAGAATTGCTTAAATTCTCTTAATCAAAACTTTAACAACTTCTTAGAGCCTTGTCCTAAGGTTTTTTATACCAAACTCCGCCGCAGCTGTTTGATTCTACGCCAGTTGTGTTTGTAAAGCTAATTGGCATTTCTAACAAACTTCTAATTCCTAGAAAAGCAAAAGCTTCGGCTTCAATTGCGTCACCGTTAAATCCATTTTCTTCTATAGATTTTATAGCGATTTCAGGCATGGCTTTCTTCATCTCATCCATTATGGCGATGTTTTTTCTTCCGCCGCCACATACAAAAATTGTTTTTGGTTTTTGATTTAAAAAATTCAGATTTAAGGAAATTGCTTTCGCGTGCATATAGGCAAAAGTTGCTAGAGCATCTTCAATTTTCAAGGCGCGAACAGGAGATATTAAAGCCGCAAAATCATCGCGATCGAAAGACTTTGGCGGCGGTTTTCTAAAAATATCATTTTGTAAAATGCGCTCTGCCAGAACTTGATTAATTTCACCACTTTTTGCCAATTGGCCATTTTCATCAAAATCACGCCCGAATTTTTCTTTCACTAAATCATCTAAAGGAGCGTTTCCAAAGCACACATCGAAAGCTTTGATTTTATTTTCGTCGTCATTTTCCAGATAAGTGATGTTAGAAATTCCGCCAATATTTAAAACCGCAACTGGATGAAGATTTGTAGCAAAAAGATAAAAATGATAAATCGGAACAAGGGGCGCGCCTTGACCGCCAAATGCAATATCACGCGCTCTAAAATCTGTCACAACATCAATTTTTGTTTGCGCTGCGAGTAAATGTCCATTGCCTATTTGCCAAGTAAAGCCTTGGTCTGGATTGTGCAAAATTGTATGCCCGTGAAACGCAACTAGATCAATTTCAAGCGGAGAAATGCTGTTTTTCTTTAAAAAATCATTTACCAAATCTGCGTGCAGAAGAGTTAATTCTTTTTCTACTATTTTAATTTCAGAAAGTTTTGGATTGTTGTAAATTAAAGCTTTGAGACGCGATTTAAAATCTTTGCTATAAGGCAAATAATCGAAGTGAGAGTTTTTTATTATGGCCTTACCATCACTTTCAATCAAAGCTAAATCTATGCCATCCATTGATGTTCCGCTCATCAAGCCAATGCTTTTATAGAGTTTATTCATAGCAAATTTTATTAAAGATGGTAATTAGAATAAGCTTCTTATCCAAATTTAGAGAGTTGGTTTTGTGAAGAGTGGATGAAGTTAGGTCGTTTAACGCTAAAATTTCTTGTGTAGAAAATTTCTGACACAGATTAAAAAAAACCCGCTCTTCGTCAAAGAAAAAATCAAAAGAGTTGCCGGTGGAGTTTTTAAGCAAACGACTCATAAAAAATTCGTAAGATTTTTCAAAAATTTCGAAAGGCATCTTTTTATCGGAGATGTTTTTTAGCAATTCTTCACTGAGTTTTTTATTGTAAATTGAGCGTAAAAACAACTCATAAAACCTTGTTAAATCTAGTCCCAAATTAATTGCTTCTGCTGGCGAATTGTCGCAAATTTCTGAGATAAATTTTAAATCTTTTTCTGAAAAATGAAGATTCTGCTTTTGCAAAATTTCGTAAAAATTTGCAGCAGATAAATTAGGCATTTTTACAATGTGGCAGCGCGATCTGATGGTTGGTAAAATTCGATTTAAATTGTGAGAAATTAAAATCAGAAAATTATTTGAATGAGGTTCTTCAAGAATTTTTAATAAGGCGTTCGAAGAAGATTTATTTAGCTCGCAAGCTGAATCAATGACGATAAATTTCTGCGGAGAATTGGCGGAAGTGCGATTTGAAAAATCAAAAATCCCTCTGACTTTATCAACATTGATTTCGCGTTTTTCGGGAT
>CAYVKI010000051.1:0-9271 GCA_964452075.1 uncultured Rhizobium sp. | reverse complement strand
GTTTTTCAGTTGATAATCCAACTTTAAATCGCTTCTTTTCTCTGCACTTTTTACTTCCTTTTGTGATTGTGGGAATTGTGCTTTTGCACCTTGTTGCGTTACACACAGTTGGTTCAAATAACCCAACTGGCGTAGAAATTAAAACCAAAAAAGATTCCATTCCTTTTCACCCATATTTCACAATTAAAGATATGGTTGGGTTTGTTGCTTTCTTTTTAGTTTTTGGCTATTTCCTATTTTTCTATCCAAATTCTTTAGGTCATCCTGACAACTACATTCCTGCCAATCCAATGGTGACGCCGGCGCATATTGTTCCTGAATGGTATTTCTTACCATTTTATGCAATTCTGCGTGCAATTCCTGATAAATTGGGTGGCGTGTTGATGATGTTTGGTGCAATTGCTATGCTTTTTGCTCTGCCATTTTTAGATCGCTCGCCAATCAAATCTGGAGCTTACCGACCATTATTTCAAAAATTCTTTTGGTTATTTGTGTTGAATTTTGTGTTTTTGGGCTGGCTTGGAAAATCTCCTGCTGAAGGTTGGTATATCTGGGCTTCTCGTTTTGCGACTTTTTACTATTACGCTTACTTTTTGGTTATTATGCCGCAATTGCCAAAGTTTGAAAAAACTTTGACTTTGCCAGAATCAATTGAAGCGGATTATCAAGCTAAACATAAATGATTAACTCGGCGAAACTTTACGAACTTTTAAGTGAAATTCCAAAAGGCAAAGTGACAACTTACAAAGAACTTGCCCAAAAACTTAAAACAAAAGGTTATCGCGCTGTTGGTCAAATTGTTGGAGCTAATCCGAATGCGCCAAAAGTTCCCTGTCATCGCGTTGTTAGAAGTGACGGCGGTTTGGGCGGATATGCTTTTGGTTTGGATAAAAAAATTGCAATTTTGACCAAAGAAGGAGTGAAAATTTCTGACGGAAAGGTTGTTGATTTTGCTAACAAGCTTTACAAATTTTAAAAACTAGACCCCGTCATTCGACGGGGTGACATCTCAGTTATATGGGGTGACAAATCGGTTATAGAGTGATAAATCTCTAAAAATACTGTCACTTCGCAACCATTGTCACCCCATAACCGAAATTGTCACCCCGTCGAATGACGGGGTCTAGAAACTAACAAATAAAATGAAAAAACTTTTTTTAATTCTTCTGCTTTTACCAAATATTCTTCTGGCTAATGAGTCAAAACATGACGATGTTATGAGTACCGCGGCACTTCATCCAAAACAAATGAAGTGGGAGTTTGATAGCATTTTTGGTCGCTTTGATCGCGCTTCTGCGCAACGCGGCTATCAAGTTTACAAAGAAGTTTGTGCTGCTTGCCATAGTTTGAAGTTGGTTTCTTATCGCAACTTGCAAGAAATTGGTTTTTCAGAAGATGAAGTTAAGCAAATTGCCAGCGAATATTTGGTCACTGATGGCCCAAATGACGAAGGTGAAATGTTTGAGCGCGCCGCTTTGCCATCAGATAAATTTGTTAGTCCTTATGCCAATGAACAAGCTGCTCGTTCTGTAAATGGCGGAGCTTATCCGCCAGATTTATCTTTAATTACAAAAGCTCGTCACGACGGGCCGAACCACGTTTATTCTTTGCTTACTGGCTTTGAAGATGCGCCAGAAGGTTTTGTGATGAGCGAAGGCAAAAACTACAACAAATATTTTGAAGGTCGCCAAATCGCAATGCCAGCACCAATCACTGATGATGGTCAAGTTGATTACAAAGACGGAACCTACGCAACCAAAGAACAAATGGCGATTGATGTAGTGAATTTCTTGCAATGGGCTGCGGAGCCAGAAACTGAGCATCGCAAAAAAATGGGAATTCGCACCATGATTTTCCTAGGTATTTTGTTTTTTATTCTGATCGCAGCGAAAAAAGCAGTTTGGAAAAATATTAAATAATTTCTCTTAAAAATGACCTTCAAATTCAACGAAGAAAATCAGAAAAAAGTTGCAATAATTTTGGCGAAATATCCAAGCGACAGAAAAAAATCAGCTGTAATGCCTTTGCTTGATTTGGCGCAAAGACAAAATGAAAACTGGGTTTCAAAAGATGTAATTGCCGAAATTGCTGGAATTTTAGAAATGCCAGAAATCAAGGTTTACGAAGTGGCAAGTTTTTACACGATGTATAACTTAAAACCAGTTGGAAAATATCTTCTACAATTCTGCAAAACCACTCCTTGCATGCTTCGCGGCATTGATAAAATTGTTAAAGATTGCAAAGAAAAATTGGGCATCGAAATGGATGAAACCACGCTTGATAAATTTTTCACATTAAAAGAAGTAGAATGTTTGGGTGCTTGCGTTAACGCGCCAGTTGTGCAAATTAATGACGATTTTGCCGAAGATTTAACTTCGGAAAATTTCTTGAAAATTCTTGAAGATTTAAAAGCCGGAAAAGAATTTAAAGTCGGCTCGCAAGTTGGCAGACAATGTTCCGCGCCACAGAATTAATCATTTTTCAATGCTGCTTGCAAACACTGTTAATCAAATCAGATCGCAGCTAAAAACCGCCAAAATATCTGGCAAAAAAGTGGCGTTCGTGCCAACGATGGGCGCTTTGCATCAAGGGCATTTAGAGCTAGTCAAAAAAGCCCGCGAAGTTTCTGAAATTGTGGTTGTGAGCATATTTGTAAATAAGGCACAATTTAACGATTTTAACGATTATGAAAAATATCCTAAACAAATCGAAAAAGATCTAGATCTCTTAAAAAATTCCGGCGCAACTCACGTTTTTATTCCCGAAAATTCAGAAATTTTTGCTGATGATTTTGCCTTCAAAATCACGCCAACAAAAATGGTTGATTGTTTGTGCGGAGCTTCTCGAGCTGGTCATTTTGATGGCGTTTCTTTAATTGTTTCAAAACTTTTTAACATTGTAAAACCAGATATTGCGATTTTCGGCGAAAAAGATTTTCAGCAAGTTGCAATTATTAGAAAATTGGTCGCAGATTTAAATTTTGATGTGGAAATTCTTTCTCATCCAACTGTTCGTGAAGAAAGCGGATTGGCAATGTCTTCGCGCAATCAAAGATTGTCCGAGAACTCTAAAATAAAGGCGGCAGAAATTTTTCAAACTTTGCTGGAAATTAAAAATTCTGTTAAAAAAAATCCCAAAGAAATTGCAGAAATTCTAGCAGAAAATTCTCAAAAACTTCTGCAAAAAGGTTTTGAAAAAATTGATTATCTTGAAATAAGACAAGAAAAAAACTTAGAATTAGTCACAAATTTTGATTCAAAGATTTCTACCCGCATATTTATTGCGGTTTACTTGGATGGGGTTAGGTTAATTGACAATCTCGCTTTGTAAAAATAAAGCCCGCCTATGCTTACTATTTTTTGTCACCCCGTCTTCACGACGGGGTCCAGTAGGGTTTTTTAGGCCCCGTCGTGAAGACGGGGTGACAAAAATGCTTTTAAAAACAATAACTCCGCTTCTTATGGTCGTTTATTACGTCATTGCTAGTAATATTGGATTGGCAATAATGATGCTTATTGTATATATCCGCTATTCAAAATTTCGCTTAAGTTCCGGCAAAGAAATTAGTGAATTACAAAAGAAAATTAGTCAGGAAATAGACCAAAAAAAATCTGTTCAAGAAAGGTTGCTGATCACAACAAGTTCTGACGGAGAAAAAATTGAAGCTTTGCTGCGCGAAATAGACGAATTGCGTAAAGAAAAAGAAAGCGAAGTTAAATTGCGATTAGATGCGCAAAAGCAAATTGATCTTGCAATTCAGCGAACTGATGAAGTTGAAAAGCGCATGCATGATTGGACTATTGCCCAAGATGCGGTGATGAAAGATTCAAAAGATGCAATTATCAAAATTGGCAATGATTTGTTCAAAAAGCTTAACGATAGCTATAAAAATGGCATAGAAACAAATAAAAATCTGTTGGGAAGATTGTCGAAAAATATCACTGATTTTGTTGAAAAATCAGTTGCCAATATTTCTAAACCAAAAGCAAAAAAATTGCCGACAAAAGTTGATGAAAAAAAAGATGAAAATGTTGCAACTTCGACCTCAAAATTTCTTCCAGATTTAATTAAAGTCATGAAAGCTAATAGTTGGCTTGCTGGAAAAAACTATTTTACCGCCGAGAATTTTGACGCACAAAATGCCAAAATGTTTTTTTGCGATGTTGCCTTTGTAAGTTTGGAAAAGCTCTACATTATTGATTTTAAGGCGAGTCATTATTTGCAAGAATATGTTGCTGCAAAAGATGAGGCGGTTTTAAAACAGAAGTTAGATCGTTATTTTAACTATCTGCAAAATCCAAAATATCTTGATTCAATATTAAAAGTTATGGCGACGACCAATGTCAAATTTGAAGCCAAGGGAATCGTAATTGTCGTTGGTTTAGAAGATGATCTAAAAATCATAAAAGATTTGAATTACTACGACAAAGCTAGAAAATTTGCCTCAGAAGTTTTGGATATAAAAGGCGTTAACAATCTTATTTTATAAATCATGTCAGAATCACTTCCAAAAGTTGCCACTAAACATTCAATCAAAGTTGCTGTTGAAGAGGGTAAAAAATATTCTTGGTGTTCTTGTGGTTTATCACAAGTTCAGCCTTTTTGTGATGGAGCTCACAAAGCTCATAAAAATTCTGATGGAACCAGCATCATGAAATCGCTGGCTTATGAAGCGACCGAAACAAAAATAGTGTCATTTTGCGGATGTAAACACAGCAAGAATCCGCCTTTTTGCGATGGATCACATAAATCTTTAATCTAATGCTCAAAAAAAAGTTTAGTTCAAAAAATCTTCTCGCGCTTTTGCCGTTTTTTAAGCCGTATAAGCGTGAGATTTTTTTTGCTCTTCTGGCTCTTTTTATTACCGCGGCAACGGTTTTGTTTTTTGGTAAGGTTATAAAATATTTAATCGATTTTGGCTTTTCTCAAAATAATCAGAATTTTTTTAACCTCATTTTATTCGCCTTTATTGTCGTTGCCATAATCATGGCGGTTGCTGGTTTCTATCGCTCATCTTTGATTAATGCCGTTGCTGAAAAAGTAATCGCCGATCTGCGCAAAAAAGTTTACAATCACATAATTCGGGTTTCGGCAGAGTTTTTTGAAATCACTAAAACTGGCGACGTAATCTCGCGTCTTACCGTTGATGCAGCGGTTCTTTACAACGTAATTAGCAGCACCGCATCTTTCTTTTTGCGTAATTCGCTATTTTTTATCGGTGGAATTTTCTTGATGTTTTTAACCAGTTTTAAATTGAGTTTAATGTCGATGATGCTGATTCCGCTCGCAGTTGCTCCAGTTATTTTTATGGGCAAATCGGTAAAAAACTTATCGCGACAATCTCAAGAATCTCTAGCCTCAATTGGCTCTCACATTGAAGAATCGATCAACGGAATTAAAACCATTCAATCTTATTTGTGTGAAGAAAAAGAGGCGAGTAATTTTTTTGGATTTGTTGATAATTCTCTAAAAATTTCGCTAAAAAAAATTCGCATAAAATCTTTAATGGTGGCTTCGGTAATTGCTGCAGCATTTGGCGGAATTGCTCTTGTTTTGTGGGTTGGCGGCAATGATGTTTTAAGTGGACGTATCACTTCTGGAGATCTTTCATCTTTTATTTTTTATTCCGTTTTAACCGCAACCTCGTTAGTTTCTTTAAGCCAAATTGCTGGTCAATTACAAAGTGCGTCGGCGGCTTCAGTGAGAATTTTTGAGTTATTAGAAATAAATTCGCCAGTTCGCGAAGCTTTGATAAAGCAGCATTTTCCAGATACGAAAGATGTTTCAATAAGTTTTAAGAATATCAATTTTTCTTACCCAAGCCGAAAAGAATCTTTGGTGTTAGAAAATTTTGATCTTGAAATAAAACCTCATGAAAAGGTTGCTATTGTTGGTTCTAGCGGATCAGGAAAAAGCACGGTGTTGCAATTGTTAATGCGTTTTTACGATGTTAATTCTGGCGAAATTTTGCTAAATGAAATTGACCTAAAATCTTTATCATTTGCCGATTTGCGCAAAAATTTTTCTTACATTTCTCAAGATTGTTTTATTTTTTCGGGAACGATTTTTGAAAATATTGCTTACGCCGATTGCTCAATTACCAAAGAGCAAGTTGAAAAAATTATCTCTCAAAATTCTTCGCTTAGTTTCATTAATAATTTGCCGCAAAAGTTAGACAGTTTTGTTGGTGAAAAAGGCATTAAACTTTCGGGAGGCGAACGCCAAAGAATCGCTATTGCGCGAGCAATTATCAAAGATTCGCCAATTTTACTTCTTGATGAAGCAACTTCTGCTCTCGACAATGAAAATAGCAAAAATATTGTGAAAGCGATTTCCGATTTAGCTCAAAACAAAACCGTAATTACCATTGCTCACAAGCTTTCGTCGGTGATTGAGGCTGATAAAATTGTTTTTGTTAAAGGTGGAAAAATTGCAGAAGTTGGCTCTCATCAAGAGTTGATGGCTTTGGACGGTTTTTACAAAAAAATGTACGAAGTGGAATCTATGCCAAACTAAAAATCCTTACTCTCGCTCTTTTTTTGTCACCCCGTCTTCACGACGGGGTCTAAAAAAAATCCCGCTAGACCCCGTCATGAAGACGGGGTGACAAAAAAAGAGCGAGAGTAAAGATTTGTAATTTGCTATACCAAGCGTCATTCTAATATAAACGTTGGTCGAGCTTGTTGAGACCATTACTCGCAAGGTCTCGACAAGCTCGACCAACGGAGATTATTTTTCTGCGGCCTAATAAAGACAAAAGTCAAAAATTTATTTCATGAAAAAACTATCTCTTCTTTTTGCTTTATTTTTTGTTTCTTGCTCAACAAATCAGGCTTTTAGTGCCGAATCTGCAAGCAACAAAGTTAATTTTAACTTAATCAATTAAAACAATGAGCGACCTTCAAGAAATTATCGAATTGTCAGATAAAATCACCCAAAACTCAGACGAGTTGGTGAATAAAATTGCCACACTCAGCTATTCCACAGCTCACGGTGGCGGGGTTGATCCGTTTATTTTTGGATTAACGGTTTTTGCTTTAGCCTGTTTTGTTGGCTATTTTGTGGTTTGGAAAGTGACGCCAGCCTTGCACACTCCGCTAATGGCGGTGACTAACGCAATTTCTGGCGTAATTGTTGTGGGGGCGATAATCGCTCTTGGCACGGCGAAGGGCTTTACGTTAATTTCGGTTTTGAGTTTTTTGGCAATCGTAATTGCTTCGGTTAACATCTTCGGCGGCTTTTTCGTCACTTGGCGCATGCTTTCAATGTTTAAAAAATAAGTTCATGAAAAAAAAACAAAACCGTTCTGATTCGAACGTTAATTCTTGTCTGAAATTTTTTTTCAAAACTTCTTTGGCAAAAACTTTTATAATTTTTGCCGCTCTCGCTTTTGCAATTAGATTGGTTTTTTTCTTTTTAGAATTTTCTGAAATTGAATTTTCGGCAGCAATTTTATTTAAATCATTCGCCGTAGGTTTGTTTTTCGATTTACTGGCTTTGCTTTACATAGCAATCATTCCGCTAACTTATTACACATTTGTTTCTAACAAATTTTTTAATTCGCGACGTCACCAAATTGCCAATCGAATTTTTTATTTTCTGTTCTTATTCATAATAGTTTTTTCGGCTTTCGCAGAGGTGGTTTTTTGGGATGAATTTCAAACTCGCTTCAATTTCATTGCCGTTGATTATTTGATCTATACAACCGAAGTGATTGCAAATATTGTCGAGTCTTACCCAATAGCTCTTCTAATTGCCACAATCGCAGCAATTAGTGGCGTAATCTTTGCTTTTACTTACAAAAAAATCGTCCAGAAGAAAGAAGAAAAATTCATTTGCCGTTTCAAAAAATTTGCTTGTTTTGCGGCTTTTTTAATCGCGATGTTTTTCGCTGTAGATAGTTCAAAATTAACTAAAATTTCGAGCAATAATTACGTCAACGAAATCTCTTCAAACGGCATTTATCAGCTTTTTTCGGCCTATCGCAATAATCAAATTGATTACGATCAGCTTTATGCAACTCAAGATGAAGGCGTGGCGATAAAAAATTTGCGCGCTTCAATTTTAAAACAAGAGCCGAAATCAGAATTTTTAAACGAAGATGATATTTCTCGCTTAATTTCAAAACCAAGATCTGGCTCAGAAAAAAGTTATAATATCATGTTCGTTACTATGGAAAGCTTTAGTGCCGAGTTCATGCAAGCTTTTGGTAGCAGCGAAAACATTTCTCCAAATCTTGATGATTTAGCTAAAAAAGGCTTGTTGTTTACTGGCCTTAAAGCCACTGGAACTCGCACTGTTCGAGGCTTAGAAGCATTATCTCTTTCTGTTCCGCCAACTCCCGGAAATTCAATTGTGCGCAGACCAAATAACGAAAATTTATTCAACATTTCTAGCCCATTAAAAGAGCGCGGATATGAGGCAAAATTTATTTATGGCGGCGACGGTTATTTCGATAATATGAATTATTTTTTCGAAAATAATGGTTTTGAAATTGTTGATCGTAGCAATTTTTCTAATGACGAAATTTCTTTCTCAAACGCTTGGGGCGTTTCTGATGAAGACCTTTATTTAAAAGCTATAAAAGAAGCTGATAAATCTTACTCAAGCAGCAAACCGTTCTTAAACTTTTTAATGACAACTTCCAATCATCGACCATTCACTTATCCAGAAGGCAAAATTGACATCGCGCCAAAAACTGGTCGCAACGGTGCTGTAAAATATTCTGATTACGCGATCGGCAGATTCATTGAAGAGGCAAAGAAAAAACCGTGGTTTGAAAATACAATTTTTGTGTTTGTTGCCGATCATTGCGCTGGTTCTGCGGGCAATACCGACATGCCTTTGTGGCGTTATCAAATTCCAGCAATTTTTTACGCGCCAAAAATAATTAAGCCGCAGGTTTTTGCAAAAAATGTTAGCCAAATTGACATTGCTCCAACTTTATTTGGCGTTATGAATCTTGGCTATAAATCAAAATTTTTCGGCACAGATGTTTTGGCTAATTCTGCAACAATCGACCAACGCGCATTTGTTAGCACTTACACCGACATTGGATATTTCAAAAAAGATAAACTTTATTTGCTCAAGCCCAAAAAAGAGAAAAAATTTTTTAACGTTAAATTAAACAAGTTTGGCTGGAATGGCTCTAGCGAAGAGGTGACCCAAGAATATGAGCCAGAAGAATTAGACGAAGTTATCGCTTATTACGAATCCGCAAGTCACTTCTTTAAAAATGGTAAACTCAAAAATTTCGCAACAGATAAAAAAA
>CAYVKI010000050.1:1899-9515 GCA_964452075.1 uncultured Rhizobium sp. | reverse complement strand
AAAAATTGGTGAAGCAAGATGAAAATGCTTTGATGCTTTTGATGGGAGTTTTTGATAGAAGCGCTTTGCCGCAAGATGAAGTAAGTTTAAGTGACCTAAAAATCAGAGAAGAATTGTTAAATTTTGTGCCTTCGCAATCACTTTTGGCGCGTCCTGATATTCAGCAAGCTGAACATGAATTAAAAAGTGCCAATGCCGCAATTGGCGCGGCAAGGGCGGCGTTTTTTCCATCAATTACTTTAACTGGAAGTTATGGTTATGCTTCGCGTGAAGCGGCAAATTTATTTGATTCAAAAACTTGGGTTTTTACGCCGCAAATCAATATGCCGATTTTTGCTGGTGGTCGAAATATATATAATTTGAAACTAGCTGATTTACGCAAAAAATCAGAAATTGCGCAATATGAAAAAGCGGTTCAGAGCGCATTTCGTGAGGCTTTAGACCAGCTTGCGCAAAGAGATGAAGCTAAAAATCAACTAACTTCTTTTGAAAAAATCTTTGCCAATAAAAAAAGAGTTAGCGAAGTTTCAAAAATAAAACACGAGGTTGGAATCAATAGCGCGATGAACGTAATTGATGACAAAATCAACTTTCTTGCAGCAAAACAAAATCAACTTTCAGCGCAAAAACAATATTTAGCGAACCTGATTACTCTTTACAAAGTTATGGGTGGTGGTGGCGAGCTGGATTAATTTCTTAAAAAATTTATGAAAAAAAATCCAACAACTTCTTCTAATTCCTCTTTCAAACTAAAAGACTTTTGCGAATTATTTTTTGATTATATTGACAATAAGAGTGGTGTGGAAGTTGCTGGTTTTTTACGAGATGTAGAAAAGAAGCAAAACTTTGATGTTAAATATAAAGTGCTGTTGATTGAAAAAATTAATCGCGATCTAAATCAAAATAACTTTTATGATTCGCAAAATTTAATCTCGATAATTCATTCGTTTGCCAATCTTGGGTACAAAAAAGAAGATTTGGAAAATCTTAACATCAGAAAAATTTCTGAGATAATTGAGCGAAATTTTAATAATTTTTCACCCAAAAAAATTACTGAGGTTTTAGGCGTTTTATCCAAACTTGGTTATAGTCATTTTGAGTTAGATATAGCTTCTGCAACACTATCAAAAGCGATTAACAAAAAAATTCTTAATTTTGAAAATGAATCTTCAATCCGCGCTCTGAGCTCTTTGTTGAAGATGGGTTATTTAGAAAATCCTGATGATGCTTTAAAAGTTGCTGTGCAGAAATTGGTTAGTAAGGCGGAAGTGGAAATAAGAAATAACAAAGTCAATGCTGATGGAGTAAGTTCTTTTGTTCATGCTCTTGCCAAAGCTGGAATGTTTGAAAAGTTATTTTCTTTGCATGATGAAATTTCAAGCGGATTAAATTCCAAAACTAAAATATCTTCTAATTCGGCATTTGCCTTGATGCAGACACAAATGAGATGCGATCTATTTTTTGACAGAAAATTTTTTAGTGACAGCGATATTGCAAAGATTGCCAATCAATATCAGCCATCTAGCCAAAAAACTAAAAAATCTCTTTTGCAAGATGGGATTGAAAACAGTTTTGCTTTCGAAGATGCGTTTGAGGAAATTCCTGTTTACAGCTGCGGTGAAAAAAATGTTAGATTGATTGATATTGGTTTAAAAAAGGAAGATAAGGATGGTGAGAGCATAGTTTTTATTGAGGTTGAGGGTAAGCATCATTATGGAAATGCTGAGAGCGGAGAGATATTACCAACTTTTTCAACTAAAGAAAGAGACCTTATTAACGAGGCTGCAATATCAAGATTGGCGGCAGAAAATCCGAATTGTAAATATTTCCACCTTACGTTGCCTTATAACGAAATTTCGCAAGCAAGAGAAGTTGGAAGAATAGATTCTTTTTTAGCTGAAAAAGTTGCAAACGCAAAAATAATTCTGCCAAAAAAAGTTCCCGATCTAAGTCTTGCCGCAGAAGAAAATTTAAAGAATTCGCATGAAGAAAAGTCGAGTTCGGAAGTTGTGGAGCCAGAAGAATTGGTAAAAAAACCAGAATTATCTCAAGAGCCAAAAGAAGTGGCAGAAGTTGTGGAAGATAAAATTCAGCAAGAGCAAAAAACTCAAGAGTCACAAAAAGAAGATCTGAAAAGTATTTCTGAAAAAACGAGTTCGTTGCTTTCTCAAGCGATAATTGAGAAAGACTACGATTCTATAGTGCGTTTGATTGAAAATGGTTGCGAAGTTAACCAAGTCGAGAATGGAAAAACTCCTTTTCAAATTGCTTTAGAAAACGACGATATGAAATCGCTTGATATTTTGGTTGGTGCTGGAGCTGAAATTTCTGCTAATCTGAAAGATGATGATTTGATGCAATTAGTGATGAGTTCAATGCAGGCAGAACCTTATAAAATAAATTTAGCCCGTGCTGCAATTTATAAATTTAAAAATTCAAAAAAAACCAATTCTTTAATAAATCATTTTGTGAGAGGTGATCATTCTTCAGATGAATTGCTGCCAGTTTTTGCTTCCGCTCTTGAAAAAAGAAAAACTACGCAATTTGACGGTTGTGAATTTGTCACTAAATACATGAATTCGTCACGTCCAAAAATGTCAATAGTGACGGAATTTATGAAAGCTGGATTTTTTCCAGAAGTTATAAGCGTGAATGCAATGACTTCTAATTTGGATCAGCCGCGCCAATTTGTATTTCCAAATGATTCAGGAGTAAAAGAGTTCTTAAAAATAATAGAATTATTTGGGTATTTGATTAACAATCATCATCACAAAGTTCTAAATAACTTCATTTCTGATAAACTTGAGGAAATTTGTTGTGTGGCATTGGCGCATCCTTATATGAAACAGATAAAAAGTAGCTTGCTCACCGCAAGTATATCTTGTCGTGCTAACGATAGTTTTAAAAAATTAATCGAAGAAGGTTTTATAGGAATTGACGAACCTTTGGGATTCGCTTTTGCGACTCATATCATAAAAAATATGTCGCCTCTGCATATTTGTTTATTAAAAGATAACTTCGAAGCTGCTGAATATTTGATAGAAAAGGGTGCAAATCTTAATTTTTGTAGCAAGATACCAAATCTGATAGATGAAAGCAAGAATCCTAGTATTGCAGTGCCGCCATTTTTCACAGCGATTCTAAATGGTGCGCCAGATCATATCTTGGACAAAATCATCAGTAAAAATTCTGAAAATAATAAATTTGGTGGGGCTAGCTATCTGCATGTTGCAATCATGGGTGGTTTTAATAGAGGGGCGATTTATCTGTTGTCAAAGGGTAATGTTGACGTTAGTGATTATCCAGCGGGGAACAAAACAATCTTTCAAATGGCCTTGGAAAAAGGATGTTCAGAGCAAGTTATTGTAAAATTGATCGAAGCTGGCGCTAATACCAAAATGCAAGATGGAGCTTCGCCAATGAAAATATTAGGAGAAAGGGGTTATAGGGAAGCTGTTGGGGCTTTGCTTCAGAAAATAAAAGAGCAAAAAGAATCTGAGTTGCTAAAACCTTCTTCCGAAAATAACTCAGATCCCTCTAAATCAAATTTATCGGAAAATCCGAATTTAAAGCCTAGTTCCGTTAAAAACTTATCTTTAGAAAGTAGCAAAAATTCACCTCAAGTATATACTAAATAAACCATTTATACTCTAAAATATTGACTAGCTTTATAAATAAGTCATTTCTACATTGGCGACCAATCACCAACTTGTGTCATCTTTTTCACAAAATTAGTTGAAGCTTTCACCAATAAAGCTTGAAGCGCGAACTTCCAAAATTCGCATTTACCCGAGCATGAATTAAAACCTTGAAGCAACAGCCTCTTTCAAAATTTCGAAATAAAGCCAAAGCAATCATATTTCATGCTTAAACAGCAACCCGCAACCAATCTGCCTAACTCTATTTTAATGGTTTGAGGCGCTTTCAATAAATAAATTAAACAAATAATGACTTCTTTCTCTGAATTAAATCTGAATACAAAAATCGTTCAATCTCTTGAAAATAAAGGCTACACAACCCCAACTCCAATTCAAGCTCAAGCAATTCCATCTTCTCTTGAAGGCAAAGATATTTTAGGAATCGCGCAAACCGGAACTGGCAAAACCGCAGCATTTTCTTTGCCAATTTTGCATAACTTATCACAAAAAAATATCGCTGTAAAAAGCGGCGGCGTGCGTTCTTTAATTCTTACTCCAACTCGTGAATTAGCTTCGCAAATTGCTGATAATATTGAAGCTTACGGCGCAGGTCTTGGTTTGCGTCACGCGGTAATTTTTGGTGGCGTTTCTGAAAATAGCCAAATCAAAGCAATGCAAGCTGGCGTTGATATTTTAATTGCCACTCCCGGTCGTCTTCTTGATTTGATGAGTCAGGGCTATATTCGCTTCATGCAATTAGAAATTTTTGTTTTAGACGAAGCTGACAGAATGCTTGATATGGGCTTTATCAACGACATCAAAAAAATCATCGCCAAAATTCCAACTGCTCGCCAAACCATGTTTTTTTCGGCAACAATGCCAGCGACAATTTCAGATTTGGCTCATTCAATTTTAAAAGATCCGGTAAAAATCGAGATCACGCCACAAGCCACAACTGTTGAGCGCATTCAGCAAAAAATAAATTTTGTAGAAAAAGGCAATAAATTGGCGCTTCTTAAACGCATAATTAGCGAAGATGGAATTGGCAGCGTTTTGGTTTTCTCTAAAACCAAGCACGGCGCCAATCGCATCGTTGAATTTTTGCTTAAAAGCAACATTTCAGTTGCGGCAATTCACGGCAATAAATCACAAGCGGCGCGTGAAAAAGCTTTGGGCAGTTTCCGTGATGGCGCGGTTAAAGTTCTTGTTGCAACCGACATTGCGGCGCGCGGAATTGATATTCCGGCAATTAGTCACGTAGTTAATTTTGACATTCCAATGGATCCAGAAAGTTATGTTCACCGCATCGGCAGAACGGCTCGCGCTGGTCGAGAAGGAATTGCCATTTCGCTTTGTGATCCTTCTGAGCGCAAACTTTTGACCGCAGTTGAAAAAACCATCAATTACAAAATTCCAGTTGATGAAACTCATCCATTTCATGGCGTGGCTGCGGCACCAACTGAGCGTGATTCTCGTCGTGATGATCGCGAAGTAGATTCGCAAAAAGGTCGCAGAACTTTTGGCTATTCAAACAATCGCTCTTCTGACAGAAATGATCGTCAAAGAAGTGACGGCAGAAGAAATGATCGCGGCGGCGAAAGAAGATCTGAATTCAGAGGCGAAAGAACACAATTTGCGCATGACAGAAGAAGCGACCGCGGTGAAAGAAGAAGCAATAGTGGCGAGAGAAGAGGCGGTAGAAGCGATTTCAAAAAAGATTTACCAAGAAGAGATGATCGCAGAAATCCTAATCGTCGTTATGGTGAAAATTCTCAACCCGACAATAAAAAAAGCGGATTGCTTGATTTTATTGGCTTGGGACGCAAAAAAACTGAAAATAAACCACGTCGTGCGCCGCGTAATCACATCACTAAAAACGGTGATTTTCTCAGCATTAACGAAAAGAAAGGAAATAAATTTGGCTTTAGTTGGTTCAGAAGCAAACAGCCAGACGAGCTTAATTTAAAAGAAAATTCTAGTGGTCGCGACAATTTTAACCGTGGCGAACGCTCTAGCCAAAAAAGAACTTCCACTAACTCTAATTCTCGCAATAGATATTCGCGAGATGGTTATAATAAAAATAGCAGCAATCGCAGCCCAAGTTCGCGCAAATTTTAACGGCAGATTTTGACAGATTCTGAGTAAAATCTTAACACCCGAAAAACTTTCCCGTATGTTATATCAACATACGGGAATCATAAGATGTGCTGCAACCATAATTCCGCTTTAACAATTCACCTCTAAAAAATTCAAACAACCCCAAAAAAATAATTGCCAACGATAATTCTGAAAATATTTTGTATTTACCTCAGATTAAAAATGATGAATCACCGCTAAATTTATGAGAAAAATTCTTATCCAAATGAAAAATTCTATTTTTTTTAAAAACGCAAGCAGGCTTCTTGTTGTTTATTGCATTTTGATAGTTTCACTCGAAGCAAAGGCGTGGTTGGGATTTTCAAAAGAGAAAGGAATTTGTGAAAGTCTTGTTGAACCAATAATTAGCAGGTCTTTGCCGTCGCTAATTTCTGATATAAAGAGCCAAGAAGATATCGCGCTCAAAAAAAACGAGATGGATCATGCTCAGAATGAATGCTATAAATCGATATTAAGTAATGGCGATTACAAAGAGCTTTATGCCTATTATCTGTTTTATAAATATTCTGATGAAGCGTTAACCAAATATCGCACTAAAAGTCAGGATAATATAGATCCAGCTCCAAATAACATCTACCACTACATGCTTTTCTACGCCAATCAAAACAGCCGAGATTTTGATCCAAAAACCAATTCCTTTAAAAAAGAACAAGGGCTTTACGAGCAAGAGTTGAAAGACTTTGAAGAGGCAATGACCCAAGAAGAGAAAGCAAAAGCATTTGGTTATATTGCGGATAATCTTGCAGTTGGTAAGGAAGGCTGGGTTAAGGTTAATGATTATCAAAAGAGTTTTGAGTATTTGAAGAAGGCGGCGGAGGCGGGGGATGTTGGAATGCAATCAGCTCTTGGCGCGAGTTATTTTTTAGGCAAGGATTGGATGAATAAATTTGAAATTGAGAAAAATTTCATCAAGGGATATAAGTGGATGTATTTGGCCACCATTCACTCTAATCAATTAAATCATGAATATATGCTTCATCAAACGTCATTAAACAAAATGAAAAAAATGATGGAAAAGTATCAAATAGCTGAATCTAAGAAGTTAATAAAAATCTGGCTCAATCAAAACAAAGATTTCATCAAAAATCACCCATTAAAAATCACCCCAATGACCAAAGAAGAGGTCGCCTCTGAAAAAGATAAAACTGAAAAATTTATTAAAGATTACGGTTTAGATCAGCCTTTACCCACAAAATAAAATTAACTCAAATAACCAATAAATCCCATGCCAAACGATAATGACCTACCACCACTTCCTGAAATTCCAGTTCCAGAAGTTGATCTAAAAGAATCTGGGCAATTTACATTTTTCAGTAATTTAGAGAATTTGCTAAATATTCCAAGAAACTGGTCTGTTTCTTATAACAGATTACGCGATTCCAATCCAAATACCCCAACATATCAATTGGTAATTTCTTCTGGAGTAGGAACTGCGGCAGAAACATATATTAGAGGTCTTGCAACTTTTCGTACAGAGATGTCGCGTATCGATGATATTTTTATAACAACTAGAAATTTAATTGCTGGCAATACAACTTCCGCAAAGTCAGAAATTTTCGGTGGGACAATAGAAGATATGTCTGGCAATAATGTTTATAAGTATATTAACCAAGTTGGTGATGGTGCGAATAATTTATTTTCTGATTTAACTCAAAATGCTCTAGGTGGAATTTTCGGTAATTCTTTTGGAAATCCTAATAGTTCTCAGAATCCTGCGGTTGCTGGTTCTAACTCAAAACCAGTCGAAAGCGTCTTTATCCAATCCACCAACTCCCAAAACCAAACCACCACCATCACCGCCACCAAAACCACCAACTCATC
>CAYVKI010000050.1:469-1889 GCA_964452075.1 uncultured Rhizobium sp. | reverse complement strand
AACCAAGTTGGTGATGGTGCGAATAATTTATTTTCTGATTTAACTCAAAAAGGATTTAATATTTTTTCTGGAAATTCGGATAGCTCTCAGAATCCTGTGGTTCCGAGTCCAAAGAATGAAATTACAGTTGTTTCCGGTATAAATACCGCTAACCAAACCACCACCATCACCGCCACCAAAACCACCAACTCATCAGGAAAATCTTCCATCGCAGTTTCTTCAAATAACTACACCAAAGAACAATTAACAAATTCCTCAAAATCCCTTATTGAAAACGAGGGTAAAAATCTAGTTGGGGCAAATGTTAAAATAGAGGGCTCTGATGGTACAATAAATGCCAAACTTCTAAATGAATCTTTAAAATCTGAAGCTGAAAAATTCTTAGCTAAAAACACCAGCCTTTCCTCTCCAATTCTAAACGAACAAGACCAATCTGGCAATTCACTTTACTTAGTAAAAAGCAATGATGAATTGACTTTATCAGATGGTTCTACTTCGACTTTGGGGAGGGTTTTAGATACTATAGACTCCGCCCAATCCTACCTCTCCAGCTTCACAAATTCCTTCTTCAAAGAATCAACCGCCATATTCACAACTGCTGATGGCGTGGCTGGGATGGTTTCGGATGTTTCTGCCGGAATTCAACGCGGAGACTCTGCTGAACAAATTGCCGCTATAATTGCTACAAAAGCAGCAATAAGAACTCTAGCTAACGAAATTCAAAATGCGCTGCTATTTAGCGACGCTGATAAAGCTTTAATTGATTCTGGAGATTTATCCAATCTTTCCAGTGAAGGTAAAGAAGCTTTGAGCATGATCCAAAGCAACCCCTATTACAAAACAGCTTATACTGCCGCAATAGGTTTTGCTACCGCTGTAATTTTAAACTCTAATGAAGGCTGGGATTCTCAAGAATATACTCAAGCAGCAGTTCAAGCAGTTGCGCAAGCTTCAGCTCAGGTTGCAGTTTCATCGTATTTTGGTGCAACTCCTGCAGCTTCTGGAGTTGGTGCAGCAGCAGCTCATTTGGTAAGTGCGGCAATTAATGATATTTTTGCCAAAGATCACATGAATTCGCACCAATGGCAAAGCACAGTTAATACGGCTGGAGTTTTAGGAGCTTCAGCTTATCTAGGAAGTGTTGCTGCTACCGCAATAGCAACCGCAGTTGCTACAGCAGTTGGTGCTTCGGTTGCAACAGCTGCGGCTATCGGAGCATTTGCTGGACCAATTGGAGCTGTAGTAGCAATAATTATCGTCACTCAATTCATGGGCGGCAAAGAATACGCCGCCGGCGAATATCCCGACACGATGATTAGACATATCTCCACTCCCATATCATACTTACAATCACAGAACTATAATGAAAAAACTTATCGCAATAGCTTCGGCAGCGCTTCTCGTTGCCGGAGCTACACCA
>CAYVKI010000050.1:0-459 GCA_964452075.1 uncultured Rhizobium sp. | reverse complement strand
ACCCATACTCCTACCTAAAAATCATCCCCAAAGAAGACGGAACTGGCAATAAAATAATCGCCATTGAACCCGAAGGAGTAGTAGCAATCGCCAGAGAATATTACCACGATGATCTTTACGGCAATTCTGGAAGCGACAACCTAATTGGCAAAAGCGGAACAAATACAATTTACGGCTATGGTGGCAACGATCATCTCGAAGGTAGAGGCGATACCGACCTTTTAGTTGCTGGCGATGGCGATGATGAAGCTTTCGGGGGCAATGGTGATGATCAGATTTATGGTGGCAATGGAAACGATAATCTCTTCGGTGGTAATGGTAATGACCAAATAGTTGGCGGAGAAGGATCTGACCTAATCCAAGCCGGCAACGGCGATGACCAAATCATGGGCGAAGCGGGTGACGACACAATTCAAGGCAATGCCGGAAACGACACTATCCTCGGTGGAACAGGAAGTG
>CAYVKI010000049.1:0-9772 GCA_964452075.1 uncultured Rhizobium sp. | reverse complement strand
GTCAGAAGTGATTTCAACGCAAGATGTTTCGCAAAAAGTAACAAAATTTACCGCCGAACTTATTAATGAATTGGTTGAAGAATGCATTCCTAAAAATTCTTATTCCCAGCAGTGGGAAATTGATTTGCTTGAAAAAGAAATTTTCAGAATTTTTGGCGTTAGATTCGATTTAAAATCACAAGCAGATCAAGAAGGGGCAACTGAAAGAGAAATTTTAAATTTCTTACAAGGCAACATTTCTCAAATTTTTGTTGAAAAAGAGCAACTTTACGGCGTTGAAAATGTTCGCCAAATTGAAAGGCAAATTTTCTTGTTAACTCTAGATTCTGAATGGAAAGATCACTTGCTTTCTCTCGATAAATTACGCCACGGAATAAATCTTCGCGCTTACGCCCAAAAAGATCCGCTAATTGAATATAAGCGTGACGCTTTCAATTTATTTGAAGAAATGATGATGAGAATTGAAGAGCAGTTTGTGGCGCGAGTTGCTCACATGCAAATTTCTGAAAATGACGAAAACATAAACTTGTTAGAACAAGCCCCAAAGCAAAGAATGTTTGAAAGTAGAACCGATCCAATAGCGAGCGAATCTTCTGCAAAGATTGTTCAAGGAACTGCAAAACTAAATATAAAACCAGAAGATAGAAACCAAAACGACCCAAATACTTGGGGAAATGTTGGCAGAAACGAATCTTGCCCTTGCGGCAGTGGCAAAAAATATAAACAATGTCACGGAGCATGATTTTGAACTTGAATTTTTATTTAAAACACTCTGCTAAATTTTATGAGTAAAGTTTATGATTAACGCATTATTGGCGTTTACCGAAACAATAATTTCTAGCCTAGAAAATATTCTAGTTACAAACACCCAAAAAACAGAGTCAAAAACTCAACTCGAAAATACCGTAGAAAAAGCAGAACAAGCCCTTGAGGCTTTTGATAAATTAGGGCTAGAAGTCAGAAACTCAGTGCGTGATAAAGTGGAAATTTCAAACGGTAAAAGTCGATCTAGCAAGGAAGTAAGAATAAAAAACTTGGTAGCAAATTTTGAACAAATAAAGGTCAACCTTAATAAATTGCCAAAAAACGAGCAAATTGATGCAAAATTAACGGAATTGCTCAAGGAATTAAAAACAATTTTTCCAGAAGAAATAGAATCAGAAGAGAAGTTAATGGAAGATTGCAAGAAGCTTTCGATGGATCTAGAAAAAGAATTGAACGAATTGTTAAAAGAACAATCACCTAGGGCTATTGGTGCAGAAAGTCTAGAAAGTCCAGAAAGTTTGGGGGAATTAGAGGTCGAATATGAAGAGTTGAATTTCTGGATTGAATCAGGATCATTAAATCTTAATTCTTGGCAGATTGAATTAAGATTAAGTGCACTTGATCGTGCAACCAAGATTGATCATGATGAATTTTATTTTTTAGAACAAGCTCGTGCCTCCGATAAACGAAAATTACTTTTCGAAAAAATAAATCTAAAAATAGAACAAAATACCACAGAACTCGGCTTAGAACTTAAATCATTGTCAAATATTCTCTCGGTTTCGAAGTATTTTCCAATGGCTTTAATAGATTTTAAAGATCAAGAAAACAAATATAGCAAAACATTCAGCTCAGAAGATTTTAGCATTTACAAGCCTATTTTGGAAGGAGTTGGTGAAAAAGAATATGGAGATAAATTTAATTTATGTTTCGTAGGAAATGATGAAAAACAAAAAAACTTAGATGTAAAAACTCTTATCGATAACAATCTTCAAAAATCATTAGAATCAGCAAAAATCTCTGAAAAAGAAGCCTCAATAGCCATTCTTATTTCTATAAAACATGGTCGATTTTCTAATGTGCCTAAAAATTGCAAAGACAAAGAAGCGTGGCTAAAGCCAATAAAAGAAGATCTGAGAAAAGCACTTGGGGTAGATGAAGATGAAAATGTTGATACAATTTTTAAAAAAATGGCCGTTTTTTCTAGTAAATTCGGATCTTCATGCAAGGAAGATAGTTTATATACAGGCAATAAAAACAGGGTAGAACACGCTATTTCAAAAAATGGAAATAAAGAAAACCTAACACCGCTAAGATTAAAAAGACTGCCAGCAAACTTTTCTCGAGATCTTTGGAAAGATGATATAGAAAAATGGCAAGAAATATGCGATAAAATAGGGTTAACGCCAGAAAAGTTTGCAGAGAAAATTAAGAAGCCAGATGAACAAGTTAATAGTCCGCAGGCTAATAGATTTATTGGCGACTATCCTCATGTTAAACAATCAGGTTTCTGACCGCGCATTTTTTAATTATATCGCACCTTTTTATTGAAGGATTTCTTGGGCAGCTTTTCTTGCCAAACTATCCACGATTTCATTGTATTTATTGCCGCTATGACCTTTTACCCAAGTCCAACTTATTTTGTGTTTTATCGCTTCTAGATCTAAATCTTGCCACAAATCTATGTTTTTGACTGGCTTTTTATCAGAACCCTTCCAGCCATTCTTTTTCCAGCCAAAAATCCATTTGGTAATGCCATCCATCACATATTTGCTGTCAGTGTAAATAATTATTTGAGAGGGTTTTTTTAAAACTCTTAAACCTTCAATAGCGGCGCGCAATTCCATGCGGTTGTTGGTTGTATGAGTTTCGTTTCCTGAAATTTCTTTGTAATGATCTTTATATATTAAAGCTGCGGCCCAACCACCACGACCCGGATTTCCTAAGCAAGCACCGTCAGTGTAAATTGCGATTTCTTCAGACATTTATTTTGAAAGTTCATTTGATTTTGCAATTGCTGCTAAAATGGCATCAGAAAAAAGATTTTTTAAAGAAGATTTGTTTTTTAAAACCTGCAAAGCTGCGTCAGTGGTGCCATTTTTTGATGTCACTGATTTTTGCAAAGAAACAAAATCTAGGTCAGAATTGCGAGACATTAGCGCGCTTCCTAAAAATAATTGTTCAACTAAATCAGCGGCAACTGTTTTGCTGATTTTATGTTTGGTGGCAATTTCGCTAAAAATTTCTTGCAACAAAAAAATATAAGCCGGACCAGAACCAAAAATTGCCGTAGCTGCAGCAAAAAGTTTTTCATCTTTTAATTCAAAAGCTGTGCCAAATTTGGCAAAAATTTTCTGCATTTTTTTTGATTCAGAAACTGTGATATTTTTATTGGCTAAAAAAGTAAAAATACCTTGAGAATCTTCAATTGGCAAGTTGGGCATTGAGCGAATTATCTTGGATTTTGAGCCAAATATTTTCTCAAAAAACGAGATGTTTTTTCCAGCTAAAATCGAGATGAAAATTGTGTTTTTGTGAAAGATTTTTGCCTGAGAAAATTCTTTTAAAATCGCTTCAGAATCTTGCGGCTTAATGGCTAAAAAAACTAAATCGGCTTGATAATTTTTTGGTAAATTTGAGGTATTTTTAAAATATTTGATGTTTGGAATTTTATTTTGATCTGATTTTTTAATAGCCGAGATTTCTCCGATTTTTTGTTCCAACAAATTTTTTGCCACAACCGAGCCCATTTTTCCGCAACCAAGGAATAAAATATTTGTCATTTGAAGTTTTGCTTATTTGTTGGTCAAGCTTGTCGAGACCTTGTTAATTAACGTCTCGACAAGCTCGAACAAAGGAGATACAAAATCTCTATTGGCGAAGATACGAAAGAGAAGAGTAAAAGTTTTTACGCCTTGCGATCAGCAATAGCCTGCTTAATTGAAGCAATTGCTTTTGCCGGATTCAAACCTTTAGGACAAGTGTTGGTGCAATTCATAATTGTGTGGCAACGGTAAAGCTTGAATGGATCTTCAAGTGCATCAAGCCTTTCGTCAGTTGCTTCATCGCGTGAATCAACAATCCATCTTTGAGCTTGAAGCAAAACTGCTGGCCCTAAATATTTGTCGCCATTCCACCAATAGCTTGGACAAGAAGTTGAGCAGCAAGCGCACATGATGCATTCATAAAGACCATCAAGTTTTGCGCGATCTTCTGGGGATTGAAGCCTTTCTTTATTTTGATTGTCAGGAACTTCCGCCTGAAGCCAAGGCTTGATTGATTTATGCTGTTCGTAAAAATGAGTAAGATCTGGCACTAAATCTTTTACCACGGGCATATGCGGCAAAGGATAAATTTTTACGTCATTAGATTTACAATCAGAAATTGCTTTGGTGCAGGCGAGAGTGTTAGTGCCATCAATGTTCATGGCGCAAGATCCACAAATTCCTTCACGACAAGATCTGCGGAAAGTAACGGTAGAATCTTGTTCTGATTTAATTTTGATCAGCGCATCTAAAACCATTGGACCACATTCGTCCATATTAACTTCAAACTTGTCAATATGAGGATTCTTCTTTTCGGCATCTTCTGGGTCGTAGCGATAAATCTCAAAAGTGCGAATATTTTTTGCGCCTTCTTTAGCTTTAAAAACTTTGCCAGCTTTTTTGTCGATTTGTGAATTTTTTGGGAGTGTAAATTCTGCCATTTTGGTTTCGATTTGTTAAATTTTAGTAAACACGTTTTTTTGGAGGGAAAGCCTGAACATCGTTAGTTAAAGGCTTCAATACAACTTCGCGGTAATCTGTTTTGATATTAGCATTTTGATCACACCAAAGAATTGAGTGCTTCATCCAATTTTCATCGTCACGATCTTTGTAGTCATCACGAGCTTGAGCACCACGACTTTCTTTGCGATTAAAAGCGCCCGTGATTGTGACAAGTGCTTGTGATCTTAAGTTATCAAGCTCTAGAGCTTCAACTAAATCGCTATTCCAAATCAAGCCACGATCTTCAATTTTTAAATCATCAAAGCTTTTAAAAATATCGCGCATTTTATTGATGCCTTTTTCAAGAATTTCTTCTGTTCTAAACACTGCGGCGTGAGCTTGCATGCAGTTTTGCATATTGCTACGAATTTGTGCGGTTGAAGATTTGCCATCTGCGTTTCTAATTTTATCAAAACGAGCAAGAGATTCTTCGCCAGCATTTACGGAAAATTCAGCTTGAGGAGCGTTTGGCTTAACAACTTCAGCTGCACGAATTGCTGCGGCACGACCAAACACAACTAAATCAAGAAGCGAATTTGAACCTAAGCGATTAGCTCCGTGAACTGAAACGCAAGCAGCTTCGCCAATTGCCATTAAACCGGGAACAACTTCGGTTTTGCCATTTTTTACGGTCAAAACTTCAGCTTTAAAATTAGTTGGAATTCCGCCCATGTTGTAATGAACGGTTGGAAGAACCGGAATTGGTTGTTTGGTGACGTCAACTCCAGCAAAAATTTTTGCAGTTTCAGAAATTCCAGGAAGGCGTTCGTGCAAAACTTTTGGAT
Source organism: uncultured Rhizobium sp. (assembly GCA_964452075.1). Classification (GTDB taxonomy): domain Bacteria; phylum Pseudomonadota; class Alphaproteobacteria; order Rickettsiales; family UBA1997; genus UBA2645. The sequence goes on along the minus strand of CAYVKI010000049.1, from coordinate 4,455 downwards.
CAAGGTGATTTAAGTGCAAATAAATGTGATCTTTTTTTGGACCAACACCGCGACCAGCCAAAATTTCCATGGTCATTGCGCGAGAAACCACATCGCGACTTGCCAAATCTTTTGCACTTGGAGCGTAGCGTTCCATGAATCTTTCGCCTTCGGAATTCACTAAATATCCACCTTCGCCGCGAGCGCCTTCAGTGATTAAGCATCCTGAGCCGTAAACGCCAGTTGGATGAAATTGCACGAATTCCATATCTTGCAAAGGAAGACCTGCGCGCAGAACCATTGCATTTCCATCTCCGGTGCAAGTGTGCGCAGAAGTTGCGGAAAAATAAGCTCGTCCGTATCCGCCAGTGGCAAGAACTACGATTTGGGCTTTAAAGCGATGCATTGTTCCATCAACCATTGAAAGAGCAGTGATGCCGCGACAAATGCCGTTTTCCATAATTAAATCGAGCGCGAAATATTCGATAAAAAATTGCGCGTTATGTTTTAGAGATTGTTGGTAAAGCGTGTGCAAAATTGCGTGACCAGTTCTGTCTGCAGCGGCGCAAGTTCTTTGTGCCGGACCGCCTTCACCAAATTCTTTAGTCATCCCACCAAAAGGGCGTTGGTAAATTTTACCGTCGACGGTGCGTGAAAAAGGCACGCCATAATGTTCAAGCTCGATGATTGCTTCTGGAGCTTCGCGACACATATATTCAATGGCATCTTGATCTCCGAGCCAGTCTGAACCTTTAACGGTGTCAAACATGTGCCAGCGCCAGTCATCTTCTCCCATGTTTCCTAAAGCGGCAGAAATTCCACCTTGCGCGGCAACAGTGTGCGAGCGAGTTGGGAAAACTTTTGAAATGCAGGCGGTTGATAAACCTTTTTGCGCCATGCCGAAAGTTGCACGAAGTCCAGCGCCACCAGCGCCAACAACTACGACATCAAATTCGTGATCAATTACTGAATAATTTCCGATTTTTTTCTCTGACATTTTTTAAAATTTTATCCGATTAAATGAAGTCTAATAATTGAAATAACTGCAGCCACCGCGGTGACGATTGACAAAAAATTTACCAACATGATGTAAAAATGCATTTTGGTTTTGTTGGAAATGTAATCTTCAATAACAACGCGAAGCCCGAGTGAGCCATGATAAAGCGAAGTTGTGATTAACAAAATTCCCATAATTGCATTCAAGGGATAGGCAAAAAACACCGGTAAATAAGCTTGCGGATCTTCGGCAATTTGCACGAATGAAAACACTAACCAAAGAATTAAAGGAATTAGAGCGACGGCAGAAACTCTTTGCATCAACCAGTGGTGAGAGCCAGTTTTTGTTGAAGGGGCAATTTTAATTTTATTCATGGTTTATAAAAATTTAAAATAAAGAACAGCTCCAATTGTCAGAGCTGTAAAAATGAATGACAAAGCAATGACCAAGAAGCCATTTGTTCTGGCGGTTTCTTTTTCAAAACCTTTGCCGATATCCCAAAATAAATGACGAATGCCGTTGGTAAAATGATAATAAAGGCAGAATGTGACGAGAATTGAAGCCAATGAAAATATGCTGTTTATTATTGCATTCATTGGGCAATCGCATGTTTCTGCTGACTGTGCAATGTTGATTTGATAAGCATAGTAAACGATGTACCAAGAAATTGCTACGATTGAAAAGTAGAGAGCAATTCCTGTAAAACGATGCATTATTGAAGTGAGTGAAGAGACGCTCCAACTATAAATTTGTAGGTGAGGAGAAGTTGGACGAGATGCGGAGCTAGATTTTTTTTCTGACATTTTTTTAGTTAAAAACTTAAAAAGAAGAATTGTTGGTCAAAAAGTAAAAATACGTTAGAAAGTTTACAAGAGATTATTGTTGGTAATTTTACAAAAGATTACAATTTACTTTGCTCAAAGCCTTTCTACGTTTAGGTCGATAATCCTTTTTTAAAATAAAAAATCAAAAACATGTGTGGAATTGTTGGTGTGGTTGGCAGCAAAAATGCTACCTCAATTATTGTTGAGGGTTTAAAAAAACTTGAATATCGCGGCTATGATTCGGCGGGAATTGCGTTTGTTGAAGGTAATAAATTTACGACTGTAAAAGAAGAGGGTAAAATTGCCAATCTTGAAAATGCTTTGTTGCAACAAAAAGTCGCTGCATCAATTGGAATTGGTCACACGCGCTGGGCAACTCATGGAAAACCAAGCAAAGAAAATGCTCATCCTCATGCTTCATCAAGTGTTTGTGTTGTGCATAATGGCATTATTGAAAATCACCAAGAACTCAAAAATAAACTGCAAAAACTTGGCACAAAATTTCTAAGTGAAACTGACACTGAAGTTGTGCCGCATCTTATTGAATATCACTTTGAAAAAAATGGCGACATTAAAAAATCTTTAATCGCAGCCGCTAAAGAAATTAAAGGAACTTTTGCGCTCGCCGTAATTTTTAAAGGTCGTGAAAATGTGATTGCCGTTGCAAAACGTGGCTCGCCATTGGTTTTAGGTTTGGGAGAAAATGAAAATTACGTTGCTTCTGATTACTATGCTTTAAGTGAAAATACTCACAAAATCATAACTCTTGAAGATGAAGAATTTGCAATTGTTGCCGCAGATAAAATTGAGTTTTTTGACGAGCGAGGCGTTGAAATTAAAAAATCAGTAAAAGTTATGGAGCCAGAAAAGGCGCGCATTTCTAAAGATGGTTTCGACCATTTTATGCTCAAAGAAATTTACGAGCAACCGCGCGTTTTGGAAGAAACAATTCAAACTTACGTTGACTTAAGCAGTTCTTCAATTCACCTGCCAAACTTTTCTTTCGACCTAAAAAACATTAATAAAATCACGATTATTGCTTGCGGAACTTCTTATTATTCTGGCATGTGCGCCAAATATTTAATCGAAGAACTTGCTGAAATTGAGGTTGAAGTTGATATTGCTTCCGAATTTCGTTATCGCGCCCATCCGTTTCGAAGCGACAATTTAATGATTTTTGTTTCGCAATCAGGAGAAACTGCCGACACTTTAGCGGCATTAAAATTTGCCAAACAAAATAATCAAAAAATTCTCTCCATTGTAAACGCGCCTCATAGCACAATGGCGCAACTTTCTGATGTTGTGGTGCGCACGGTTGCTGGCCCTGAAATTGGCGTTGCGTCAACCAAGGCTTATACCGCGCAAGTGACAGTTTTGGCATTGCTTGCCATTCATTTTGGTTGCGTGAAAGAAAAAATTTCACCTGAGAAAAAAACAAAATTACTGCAAGATTTGGCGGAAAGTGGATCAAAAATGACGCATCTTTTTGATGAAAAACAACTTACAAATATCAAGAAAATTTCCAAATCTCTTACTCGCGCCAAAAACTTGCTTTACATTGGTCGCGGCATTTCGCAAATCACAGCTTTTGAAGCGGCTTTAAAGTTTCGCGAGCTTTCTTACATCAATGCTCAAGGCATTGCAGCTGGAGAATTAAAGCATGGAACAATTGCCTTAATCGACAATAAAATGCCAGTAATTGTTATTGCGCCACATAACGCCAATAATGATTTATTCGAAAAAACCGCATCAAACGCTCAAGAAGTGAATGCGCGCGGCGGAAAAATAATTTTTGTTAGCGACAAAAAAGGCATTAAACAATTTGGAAAAATGGCCAAGAAGAAAATCGAAATTCCCGAAATGTCAGGAATAATTCAGGAAGCAATTTTGCCAGTAATTTCCACGCAACTCTTGGCTTATTATGTTGCTCTTTACAAAGGAAATGATGTTGATCAACCAAGAAATTTGGCAAAATCTGTGACTGTAGAATGATTCACAATGGCGCTGTCGGAAAGAAGAATTTGCTTTTACATTAGGCTCCATAGCCAATCTTAAAAGCTTAAATTATTTTCTTATCTAAAATTCGCGTTTTAACAGCTCTTTTTTAAATTATTCGATAAAATCAGAGAAAATAATTGCCAATGATAACTTCAAAAATATTTTGTACACACCTCGAAGAAAAACGATGAATCACCACTAAATTTATGAAAAAAATTCTTCAAAAAATGAAAAGCTCTAATTTCTTTAAAAGCCCTTTCAAAGTGCGCTTTGACAAAACTTTGTTATTGCCAATTGGCTTTCTTTTGCTTCTTTCCATATCTTTGCTGACTACTTCTGAATCTTTTTCTTTTTGGGGAGGTGACAAAAGAACAGAATGTGAAAAGGTTGTAGATCAGATCGTTAAGCAGGGTATTATTAGTGCCTTTCCAATAAACTCTGATAAAATCACTCATGCAAAAAATTCATGTTATGACGTTATTCTTAAAGATGGTGATCACAGAGATTTATATGCCTATTATCGTTTTTATAAGTTCGTTGATGAGCTGCATTTAAAATATAACAAGAGGGATAATAGTCAGAATGTAAAAAATATTTATTACTGGATGCTCTTCTACGCCAACGAAAACAGCCGAGATTTCGACCTAAAAACCAATT
>CAYVKI010000048.1:0-9882 GCA_964452075.1 uncultured Rhizobium sp. | reverse complement strand
TACCTTTTATAACTTCTGACATAGATATTTTATAACTCCTTAGATATTGAAAAAAAATTGCCTGGCAGCGGGATCTTGGAAATTAAATTTTTTTAAACAAAACTTTTTTGTAAAAGAACTTTAACCAAAAACAAATTGAGGCAAAATGAGAATGCCTCAACTTCCAATCTCATCAAACTACTTTCTGTCGCCAAAAAAACGAAGCAACATTAAGAAGAGATTGATGAAATCCATGTAGAGACTCAAAGCCCCCATTACAGCAGCTTTAGCAACCATTTCTGAATTACCAGAAAATTGATAATACATTTGTTTGATACGTTGCGTATCATAAGCTGTTAAACCAATAAATAAGAATACTCCGAGTAGAGAGAGGCCAAATTCAAGAGCTGAGCTTTTTAGGAAAATATTTACAATAGAAGCTATGATTAATCCGATTAATCCCATGATCAAGAAAGAGCCAAAAGCGGTTAAATCTTTTTTAGTTGTATATCCATAAAGACTCATCGCTCCAAAAACTGAGGCGGTTATGAAAAATACTTTTGCAACGCTAGTGCCTGTGTAAACTGCAAGAATCGAAGCTAGAGAAAGACCCATCAAGGCAGAATAAATCCATAAGCAATTCTTTGCTTTTTCTGCAGACATGGAATTTAATTTTACACCAAAGAATATAACAAAACCTAAAGGAGCAAGCATTACAACCCAAGCTAGCGGCGTTCCAAAAATAAGCGCCATTGCAGCCGGAGAACTAGCAACCAAGAAAGCTGTTAATCCCGAAATTAACAAAGCTAATGACATGAAGTTGTAAACTTTTATCATATATTGACGTAGAGCTGAATCGTATGTTGTTCTTGTTGCCGATGAAGCAAAAGAGCTAGTACGATTAATAAAATTTGACATTTTAACCTCTTATAAATTGTTAATTTAAATGTGTTATGGAAGAAACTTGATTTCCATTTTCTTTCTTGGGAAAGACTGTATTTTACGGATTTAGTTTTACCAATTATTTTTTTCAAGTAGATGAATCATAAAAAAATCATAGCAATTATAGGTCTGATGGGGGTTGGAAAAAGCACGATTGGCGCAAAATTGGCCGAAAGAACCAAAAGCTATTTTCTTGACTGCGATTCTGAAATTGAAGATCTTGAGAAACTTTCAATCAAAGATATTTTTGCTAAAAATGGCGAAAAATATTTTCGCGAAGTCGAAAAAAAAATCATTCGAAATATTGTTTTGCGCGAAGAGCCAATGGTATTGTCGCTTGGTGGCGGAGCTTTTATGGATCAAGAAACAAGAAAACTTTTAAAGGAAAAAGCTATTACAATCTGGCTTCAAGCTTCAGTTGAAACCATTTTATATCGAGTTGGAAATAAAGATACTCGACCATTACTAAATCAAAAAAACAAACGTGAAGTTTTGGAAGATTTGATAATAAAACGCTATCCAACTTACGCCGAAGCAGATTTAAAATTTGACACCAATAACATTAATCACGACTTTCTTGTCACAAAGATTATTCACGAAATAAAATTATTACAAAATGCCAAATAAAATCTCCGTTTCTCTGGAAAACAGAAGTTATAACATAATTATCGATGTGAATTCGATTGAATATTTGTCAGAATTTTTACAAAACAAAAGTTACAATAAAATTTTTGTAATTACCGACAAGAACGTTGCTGAACTGCATTTAGAAACCCTTTTAAAATCACTGAACAACTCTAAAATTTTAACAGAAACAATTGTTGTTAGCGCTGGAGAACAAACAAAATCTTTTCATTCTTTAGAAAATATTTGCGAAGAAATTTTAAACAAAGGAATTGATCGCAAATCTTTAATTATTGCTTTTGGCGGCGGAGTAATTGGTGATTTATCTGGCTTTATTGCGTCAATTTTATTACGCGGAATTGATTTCATTCAAATTCCCACAACTTTACTTGCAGCGGTTGATAGTTCGGTCGGGGGGAAAACCGCAATTAACAGTTCTTCTGGAAAAAATCTTATTGGAAGTTTTTACCAGCCAAAATTAGTTTTGTGTGATTTAAATTTTTTAAAAACTCTTCCTGAGCGCGAATTAAGATCTGGATATGCCGAAGTGTTTAAATATGGCTGTATTTTTGATTCTGAATTTTTTGAATTTTTAGAAGAAAATTATAAGCAAATTTTTGCTCTTGATGAAAAATCTCTAAAAAAAATCATTACTCGCTCCTGTGAAATTAAGGCTGAAATTGTTAGTCGCGATGAAAAAGAAAATGGCGAAAGAGCTTTATTAAATTTTGGACATACTTTTGGTCATATTTTTGAAACTGAAACCGGATATTCTTCTGAAATTTTGCATGGCGAAGCGGTTGCGCTCGGAATTTCTATGGCGTCTAAAATGTCTCAGAATTTAGGGCTACTTTCGCAAAATGAATGTTTGCGCATTAATCAGCATTTAGAAAATTGTGGATTTATTACCGATTACAAAAAAATCAGAAAAACTTGGGATGAGAAAAATCTGATTAACCACCTTTATAAAGACAAAAAAAATGAAGGATTAAATCTAACTTTCATTTTACTTGAAAAAATTGGAACGGCCCTAATTAAAAAATCTGTTAGCCTTTCTGAGTTTAAAAAAGTTTTGTTTGAAACGGATATACCAAAGTAAAAAAATACAAAAAATTCCTAGAATTCTTACAAAGTCGATTCTAGTTTCACCGCCCTTGTTTTTGCCTGCGTGATGGAATGGTAGACATAACGGACTTAAAATCCGTGGAGCTTTATCGCTCTTGCCGGTTCAAGTCCGGCCGCAGGTACCACACTCCCCTTCTCTTTCTAAATCCTTTAGAACTCTTGATGAAACTGGCGAAGAAAATTACACAGATTTTTTCTTTGATTGCCTTAATCGCCATCGCCTCTTCCTGCAAACCCCAATGTTACAATAATGATGAATTTGATGTTAATAGAGTTATAATCGATTCTTATCCCACAAGCGACAACATTACTGGATCTTACGATTCTGAAACCGGTGGTCAAAATGTTGATTGGCACAATACTGGATTAAAATCTAACGGCGATATGTTCCTAATCAAAATCTCAGGAGCTTGGACTGCTTGGGGCGGAGGCGGAGCGGGAAACAGTAATTTATCAGAGAGTGTTTTGGAAACTATGCCGGTTTGCAACACTTGTGCAAAAATAGACTCCAATACTCCTAACTGCATCTGTTATGCCAACCAAACTCCTCAAGGAGAATTTTCGCAAACTTGCGACCCAAATGACATTCTTCAACAAAATAATCCAAATCTTTGTACTTGCACCAAAGATCCAACCTTTGGCACTGCTCTTGATTACAAAGTATATCATTTCCCTCTAAACTATTATACAAAAAACGAAACCCCTCAAATTGCCGACAAACAATCTGAGTGCAAATTTAATAGGGGAATGGGTGCTTATATTGCTCTATTTGGTCGTTCTGGTGTCACTGATCCAGTAAGAGCTTATCACCTTTTTACCGACGATAAAGACATTAATGGTCAACCAACCGCTATTTGTGATATAGGAAAAAACACAAACGGCGAATGTAAAGATAGCTCTGGAAGAGATCGCACATCTTATGTTTTTAGAAGCGCGAATAACCGGATTTTTATGAAGGATGACGGCGAAGGAAATACAGGAAGAAATCTTGATACTTCCAACGACACTTATCATGGTCCAAACGAAGTAGTAAAAGTCAAAATATACGACCAATATTATAAAGATAATTTCGGCAAATATAACATCGATATACTCAGAGGTGTTGGCGATAACGGCGAATCTTCTGAGGTTGGTATATTAGAATATATGGTTCGCCTAGTTGAAAATGTGCTTCTTGGAGATTTGCGACCAATAGAAACTACAAAACAAATTGATGGTGAAGAAGTAGTTACAACAGAATATGTTAGGCAAGGTGGTATTATTGAGGTGATGTATAAAGGCATTGTTCAAGATTCTGTTTTTATAAGAGTTTTGCAGTTAACGCTTATCTTATACGTCGCTTTTTATGGTCTTGCAACCCTAATGGGAATTGCTGAGATCAATAAGAAAGAATTAATGAGTCGATTGGTAAAAATAAGTTTAGTAATGTTTTTTACTAACCAAAACAGCTGGTATTGGTACAACAAACTTGTTGTTGGGTTTTTTTATGATAGCATGAATTATATAGTTTCGCTATTCATGAGCCTTTCTGACTACGCGCTTTCTGAAAAAATTGACACCTCGGCATTGCTCGTTGCCCAAATGGATAGATCGGTTGATATCAGCAACGCCACACGCTTTTCTTACGTCGACAACATGATCAAAATGATGTTGTCGACATCCTTTGCAGCCAAAGTATTTAGCCTATTATTTTCTGACGTTCTTGGCATACTTTATATTTACCTGATTTACCGAATTGTGGTTTTTAATTTCCTAAAAACCATGGTTCATGCCGCCACTCTATATCTGACCAATATGATGAAAATCATTTTCGTCTTATGTCTCGGGCCAATATTCATCGCCTTTAGCTTATTTGCTCACACCAAAAATATGTTTCAAAACTGGCTATCTTTTCTTGGCTCAAGGTCACTTGAGATTATTCTAATTTTTGCAATTCTTTATAATTTTGTAATGCTAATTGATCTCTGGATTAGAGATCTTTTGGACTATTCTGCTTGTGTTGAAAGTCAAGGCTTTGGCGGAATATTAAAAGCTGCTGGGGCGGGAGGATTATTTTCAATAAACATTCTTAAGGCAAAAGGAATTGCAGACCGAAATTTGGTTGTTTGGTTAACAAAAATTGCAAAAATTGCCGCTCTGATTTTTATCACCAAACTTGTGCTAGATAAAGTTATGGCAGTAGCTGGAGCATTAATCAGCATTGGAGGGATCGCCAATAAAAGTGCTAGCGGTGAAGGTCACGGTCAATCTGGCGCAAATATGGCAGCAGGACTTTCTGGTGGCCTTACAGGAATGGCCGATAAAATGGCAAGAGCAACTGACCCAACTTTTGATCGCGCAAAATCACTTGGGGGAATGGTTGGTGGATTAACCAGTAAAGTAATTGGGGGGGATATGTGGGGATTTAATCCTCTAAAAAGCGATCTAAACCCCGTTAAAGCTGGCAGAGAAGCTGCCAGAAATTCTTTGCTCGACGCATCAATAAATCAGGCAAAAAAAGATGTTGCTGGTATGAAGGGCGCAGATGGCAAACCATTGAGTAGTCTTGACGCTGCCAAAGCTATTCGTGACCAAGTTGCAAAAAAATATGGCGGAGAACTTTCTAAAACCGCAGCGGTTTTAGGCGTGACTCCAGAAAGAGCTGCCGCAAGAGTTGATCAGCTTTTTGCCAAACAACTTGCTGGAGACCTTAAGGCAAAAGGGTTTATGGGCAACGAGCTTAAAAGCCAATTAAGATCTGGTCTTCAAGCTTACGCCGATCACATTAATCCAAAAAATAATAGCGAAGGAAAAGCTGCCAATAAATCAATGATGGATGCACTCAGTAAAACAATTGATTCTGAAAGCAAGATTGGTGGAAAAGAAGCAGCCAAACTTTATGCCGACAAACCCGATCTGCAAAATAAATATATGCAGCACTTGAAGGATGAGGAATTTAAGCGTCAGAACCGACAAGGACAAATGAGCACTCTCTCCAGACTAGCAAGCAAAGCAATTGATGGCATGGATCGAGTTAGAGGTCTTAACCCAGAAAAACGAAATCCTGAAGCAACTCAACAAACTTTCTTGCGCAACTTACAAAATAATCAAAACAAAAACCCTAACTTACTTGATTACCTAAACCCCGCCAATAAATCAAACACGGTCAATCGTATGAGCGATTGGATTTCTGGCAAAGAGGGGTCTCTCGACGCAAGAAGCGATAAATCACAAACCGACCTTTTGCGCGCAAATTTGGCGCAAGATCAACAATCAAAACCTTTGACAGCACTCAGAAGCGGAGCTACAGAAAGAGAAAAAAATGCTCACGCCGAAGCTCAAAAAAAACTCGACGAAACCGCAGATAAAAAAAGAATTTTCTATCAAGAACAACTTCGAAATTTAGCAACAAAAGATTTGGCAAAAGAAATTAGTAAAATCAATCAACTTCAAGAAAAAGGAAGATTTTCTGACGCCACCAAACTCAAAAAAGAGTTATTAAAGAAAGAGCAAGAAGCTCTTAAAAAGAATGACGGCAGAACTCTTTTTGAAAAAGCCGCCCGCTTAGATTATTTGCACAAGAAATTTGGCATCGCCGGAGAAGATCCAACAAAATCTCTGTCTAAAGCTCTGAATAAAAGCGCCACACTTTTAACTTTAAGCATTAAAGACAAAATCGATTCTGGGGCAAAAACATCTTCGCTAATTCAAGAAATTGGTGATTTGAAAGATTTAAGAGCTGGATTATTTTCAACCACTCCCAATAAAGCTGTAAATTCGATTCTTGAAGATCTTGCTAAAAATCAAGTTCCTGAATTTGGAACTGCGATTTTGGAAGACAAGAAGTCGAAAATTGATGGCGACATCGAGGTTAATAAAGATAAGAAAGATACTCAAAAAGCTCTCGACTATTTAGTTAAATCTATCGCAGAAAAAGGGGAGAAAGAGAGGAAAGAAGCCGAAGAAGAGCGTAAGAAAGATTTTGACAGAAGGTCTTTAGAAAACTTCCAACTTTTACAAAAAATTGCTAAAATGAAAGTTGAAGGAAAAGACGAGGAAGTAAAAGCTGCAATGGAGGGTTTAAAAACTAAGATAAATGAAGACTCAAAAAATCTCAGGGAGCGTCGCGAAAAAGACATTAAAGAGTTTGAAAAAACTTTTGCCGATTTTGAAAAGCTAGAAAATAAAAATTCAAAAGAAGGTTTGGCAATTGCTCATAATTTATCAGAATCGATGGATGCATTTGTCAAGGCGCCAAACTCATTAGAACAAGATGTAAATACTCAAATTGGCACAGCAATTAAGAATGATGCTTCTGGATCGATTATTCCTGGATTGCAAGCTCCTGACTTAGGATTGACCGCTCCAGATCTTGGCTTAAAAGCGTCAAACTTCTTACTTGGAGTCTCTGAAGAACAAAATGAAATTAAAAACGAGGCTCAGCAAAAAGATCTAATCATGCAAAAAAACTATATTCATGGTCAGATGAAGATGCATAACATGAACTTAAAAATAAAACAGTTTGAGCTAGAGCAACTTAAAAATAGAGGCGGAAGTCCTAAAGAAATATCAGATCTAACCAGAGATATTTCCGAAATTGAGAAAGAAATATCTCATCTAGAAACAGAAGAAAGTAAGGTTAACAGCAGTATAAAATAAAGAAATTACTGCGGCAAATGCAGTAATTCTGGTTTTTAATCTTCTAGATCTCTGACTGTGAAAGATTTTAAAATATTAATGCACAGTGAGATTACTAAAATTCTAGAAAAATAATAAGTTGAATTTAAGCAATAATTTCTTAAGTTCACCCGAATCCCGCTCTTTCAGCGAAACCCCAAAAACAAAATGATAAAAATATGCAATTTGAAGTCGCAAAGCAACTATTGCTAAAAGCCATTTCAAGCGTCAATGGCGCGGTTGAAAAGAAAAACACCATTCCAGTTTTACAAAATATAAAAATCGAAGCCAAAAATGATTTTGTAACACTTCTTGCAACTGACATGGACATTCTCGTCACCTCAAATTTTGAGTCTGACATGAAAAAATCTGGCGCAACCACCGTTCCGGCTCAAATGTTTTTTGACATTGTGCGCAAAATTCCAGACGGTGCAAAAATCATGATTTCGCAAGAATCTTCAACAACTCTGCAAATCAAATCTGGCAAATCGAAATATAGCCTTCCTTGCATTGAAGCTTCAGAATTTCCAAATTTATCTGAAGGTGAACTTGGCGAAGAAATTGAAATTGATGCCGAGAAACTTTCAAAAATGATCGACAAAACTCGCTTTGCAATTTCCAATGATGAAAGTCGTTATTATTTAAACGGGCTTTTTCTTCAAGGCTTAAAAAAAGATTCTGGCTTTGAATTACGCACAGTTGCAACTGACGGTCACAGACTTGGTCTGTCATTTTTGCCTACAGAGAGCGTCAAAACTCCTTTTGGCGTAATTTTACCAAAAAAATCAGTCGCTGAAATTAGACGCATTATTGACGGGAAAAAATCTGCTAAAATTTCTGTTTCCCGAGTAAAAATTAAAGTGGTTGCGGAAAGCACCACAATTGTTTCAAAGCTAATTGATGGTGATTTTCCTGATTACGACAAAGTCCTTCCAAAAAATAATACCCAAATTGCCGTCATCAATAAACGTGAATTTTTTGATTGCGTTGATCGCGTTTCAACCGTCGCCAATGACAAACACAGATCAATCAAAATTGTGTTAGAAAATGGTAAAATGAATCTGCAAGTTAGCACCAATGATGGTTCTTTTGCTTACGAAGAACTCGACATTAATTATTCTGGCGAACGCATAGAAGCTGGTTTTAATTCGCGCTACCTTCTTGATATCATTGGTCAAATCGACAAAGAAGAATTATTAATGCGTTTTAAAGACGGCAATTCTCCAGCTTTAATTGAAGCCAAAGAAATGAATTCTGTTTTTGTTATAATGCCAGTCAGAATCTAATTGTGATCTCAATATCAAAAATTGTTCTCAGTAATTTTCGAAACTTCTCTAATAAAAAATTAATCTTCTCAAAACCGCTTGTTTTGCTTTGCGGTGAAAACAATAAAAATTCAATAGTGGCTTTTGTAGGTGAAAATGGCAGTGGAAAAACAAATATTCTGGAAAGCCTTTCAATTCTTGGTCGCAGCAATTCATTGCGCGGAGCAGATTTTGAAGAGATGATTTTGGATGATAAATCCTCAACTCAAAAAAACCCTCAATTCATAATTTACGCCGAACTTCTTGAGCATGAATTTATTGAGAAAATCGGCATTTCTTTCGATTTAACCAATAAGAAAAAAATCGAATTAAACGGCGAACCTTTGAGCAGCAAGCGTCAAAATGATGCCAAAAATTATTTAATAAATTTTATTTGTTTAACTCCGCAGCTCGAACAGCTTTTTATTTTAGGCAAAAGCGAGAGGCGAAATTACCTTGATCGCATTGTTTCCGACATCGATTCTGAACATTCTACGCGCATCAATAATTACCAAAAATTATTGCGCGAAAGATTGGTAATTTTGCAAAAATATGGCGCGCAAAAAGGTCATGCAAAATGGCTGGATGCAATTGAAAATCAAATTGTTGAACTTGGCATGGCGATTGCCTCGGCGCGCATTGAAGCGGTTGATTTTTTTAATAAAGCAATTTCATCTTTTTCATCAAATTTTCCCAAACCAAAATTACAAGTGATTGGTGAAATTGAAGAGTCGGTTATGAAAAAAACCGCCGTACAAATTGAAGAAAATTACAAAGAAAAACTATTAGAAAATCGTCAAACGGATGCCGCAAGTTTTAAAACCAACTTTGGTGTGCATCGCTGCGATTTTGATGCGATTTTTCAAGAAAAAAATATGTCAGCAACTCGCTCTTCAACTGGCGAACAAAAATCAATCATGATTGGCATAACTTTAGCACGAGCCAAAATTTCAGCGACTTATAAAAACCAACCAACAATTATGATTTTTGATGAAATAGTTTCGCATCTTGACGAAGGTAGAAAAAAAGATTTATTCGCAGAAATTTCTGCAACAAATTTACAGTCATTTTTTAGCGCGACTAGCTCAGATCTTATTCCAAGATCCTTTGTTGAAAAAGGCTTGGTAGAAGTTATCGAAATTTAGTTTTGAACCACATCAAGCCCGATCTTTGTCACCTCGTCTTAACGACGGGGTCTAGCAAGAATCCCACTGGGCCCCGTCGTGAAGACGCGGTGACAGGAGAGAGAAGA
>CAYVKI010000047.1:0-10081 GCA_964452075.1 uncultured Rhizobium sp. | reverse complement strand
GGGAAACGTAAATATCGTCAGATCCAGCGAAATAATTGGTTTCTGGAGATCTTAAAAATCCAAAACCATCTTCAAGCGATTCAAGAACGCCTTCGCCGATAATAACGTTTTCAGGATTTTGGTCGGAGAAATTTTTTAGAATGTGATAGATAATGTCTTGTCTGCCATAATCGCCAATATTGTCTAAACCATGTTCTTTGGCAACTTTGATTAGGCTTTCAGCTGATTTGGTTTTAAGGGTTTTGAGTTCAAGAATTTTGCCGCCAGATTGTGGTCGTTCACGCTGATTTTCATCTTCATCTTCTTCATGAGAATGAGTTTGCGATGTTTGATTTTGTTGGTTTGGAGCGGAAGTGGGTGTAGAAAATTGTGAAGAATTTCCGCTTCCTCCAGCGCGACTGATTAAATTTCCGGTGTGAAGTCTTGGAGTTATATTTTGAGTTTGTGACGTTTGAACATCTTCTTGAGTTGGTGTTTTTGTCATTGCTTCTCGAGTTTTCTGAGGAGTGTTAGAATCTTGAGAGTCTTGGTTTTGATTAGTATTATAGCGCAAAGTTAGCTTTGATGTAGTCATTGAAAGAGTTTGGGGTTGTTAAATTATTGATTTTGGATTTTTGAAGGAAATCTGAAAGAAGCGATTTGTGCCGCTGGAGATATGTTTTGAAAACATTGTTAGAAAAACAACCGCGGCAATTTGTAGAAGCTTATTTTTTTAGTCAAGTGACTTTTAATCTAGCACTAATGCTGAAATCGCAATTTATTTTTCTAAAAGAAAAAATCTTTTAGATAATTGAGCGCTTCAACGCCAAGTAAAACCACGGTAACCGAAATTGCCATTCCAACTAAACCAGTAATCATTCCGCAAATTACAAATAATCCATCTTTACCCAAAAGACCCAAAGAAATTATTAAAACCCCAAGCCCAGGAATGAAGTTAGAAAGAGGCATTGGTAGTAAAATAAATAACGAAAACGCTAGGGATAAAAACCCAATTACTCTTTCTGCAGTGTTTGAAATCATAAAAGAAAGGCGAGGGCGTAGAATTCTCTCAATTTTGCGTAAGTAAGGAGAAGATTTTTGTACCAGCATTGCAACCGTAGATCTTTTGACGCTGCGTTTTGCAAAAACTTTCGGTAGTTTTGGAGCTTGGTAGCCAAGCATTAATTGCGCTGAAAAAATCACCAAAGGCAAAGCCATAATACTTGGAGCGGGAGGCGGAAGAGGAACTATGGCGCAAAGCGAGAAAATGGTCATCACAAAGCCAAAGCCAATGGTTTCCATGGCTTCGACTAAGTCGCTAACTAAGATACGATCTGAGTCAGACTTGTTGACAACGTCTTCAATAACTTGAGTTGCAATAATGTTTGGCTGATCTGTTTTTTGATCCACTTGAAAAAAAAGTTAAGATTATTTTTCTTCAGATATTTCTTTTGCTGAATCTTGATTTTTCTCTTCTTTTAAACCTTTTTTTAAGTTTTTAATGCTTTTGCCAATATCGCCCATCACTTGCGGTAATTTTCCTGCGCCAAAAAGTACGAATACAATGACCAAAATTAATAATAATTCGCTTATTCCTAAAGACATAAAACCCCGTTTTTATTTTTTTAATTCCAATAATTTTTCTAATTCACCCCATTCTCTAACGCTCAAGCCACTTGCTTCTTGATCTACCTTCTCGCCTTTTAGCATTTTTTTAATTACTTCAAGAGCTGGGCCAGCAACATTTTTACCATCTTTTTGATGTTTCATGAAGGCTTCAAAACAATGCGGAACCCATTTTTTTACCATTTCTAGCATCGCTTCGGCGTAAACACGAATTTCATATTGGGCGTGAGAATCGGCGCGCAAATTTAAGAAATGCAAAAGATTGTGCAAATCGATTTTCCAATACCACTGAGTGTAGCAACTAAGCGGCAAATTCATGCGCGCAAGCTCGCGAGCCAAACCTTCTTTTTCAGCGTTAACCACATTTCCATTTGCGTCTTGGTTAATCATTTCCAAGTAATGATCATAAGATTGTAGAGCATCATTTTTTAGAATTTCTAAAACACGTTTTGATTCTTCGGCGTTTAAAACGCTGTTTTCATCTCGACCTTGATGATTGATTTTTGATTGAGCTGATAAATTTGCGGCTTTTGGTACGTAAAATTCATCTTCAACAATTGAATAGCGGGCAGAATATTCGTTGACGGATGCGGTGCGGTGGCGAATCCATTGACGAGCCACAAAAATTGGTAATTTAATGTGAAATTTTATTTCGCACATTTCCAACGGAGTGGTGTGGCGATGAGCGATTAAATAGTTAATTAAGGCTTTGTCGGCATTAACTTTTTTTGTTCCTGCGCCGTAAGAAACGCGCGCCGCTTGCACAACAGAAGAGTCGTTTCCCATGTAATCTACAACACGAACGAAGCCGTGATCCAAAACTTCAAAAGGTTTATATAAAATTTCTTCGAGTTTAGGAGAAACTGGTCTTAAAGTTTGATTTACTTGAGTTCGAAGCTCGTTTATTTCTTCTAACTGTTCTTTTTTAATAACCATTTTTTTGGGGGAAATTGAGGACTAAAATTATTTAGGCAGAAACTAGAGTTCACTTTCCTTTTTTTCAAAGACAATTTTAAAGTTGATTTGCGATAGTTTTAGAACTTGTTCAAGTTTAATCAAAATTTTAATGTCCGCAGATTTTATAAAATCTCAGCTCGATCAAATACCGCAAAATTCTGGAGTTTATCAGTTTTTTGATGCAAAGGATCAAATACTTTACGTTGGAAAAGCTAAAAATTTACACAAGCGAGTTTCAAATTACACTCAAGTAAATCGGCTTTCTACGCGAATTGCCAGAATGGTATTTTGGGCGCAAAAACTTGAAATAATTCAAACTGAAAATGAAGTTGAAGCACTTCTTTTAGAGCATAATTTAATCAAGAAACTTTCTCCGAGATACAATATTTTGTTGCGTGACGATAAAACTTTTCCGCAAATTTTAATTACCGATCACCAATTTCCGCAAATCACAAAATATCGCGGCAATAAAACCAAAGGTTCACATTTTGGGCCTTTCGCTTCTGCTCTTGATGTTAAGCGCGTCATTGATGTGCTACGAAAAATTTTCATGATTCGTAATTGTTCAGACGAAGAATTTAAATCACGAAAAAAACCCTGTTTAGAGTTTCAAATCAAAAGATGTTTGGCGCCTTGCGTGCAAATGATTTCAGAAAGTGATTATAAAAATTCAGTTAGAAACGCGATTGATTTTTTGAGTGGAAAATCGGCGGAGTTGCAAAAAAATCTTGAGTTAAAAATGCGTCAATTAAGTGAAGCGGAAGATTATGAAAACGCTGCTTTTGTGCGCGATCAAATCAAGTCGCTAAACGCAATTCAAACTCGACAAAATATTAATGTTGATGGCGTGGAAAATGCCGATGTAATTACTTTGGTAAAAGAAGGTGATGCGATTTGTATTTACATTTCTTTTTTTCGTAACGGACAAAATTTGGGATCAAAACCCTATTTTTACGAAATTGAAAATGGCAAAGAGTTGGAAGAATTTTTAGCGGAATTTCTTGGGCAATTTTATTTAGCGCAAATTCCTCCAAACCTTGTTTTGCTTAATTTAGATCTCGAAGAAAAATCTTTGATGGAAGAATTTTTGGTGCGAGTTTCTGGAAAAAAATCTGAAATAATAACGCCAAAACGTGGCGCGAGATTTTCACTTATTAAAGATCAAGAGCGTTTGGCGTTGCAAAATCTTGAGCAAAAAATTTTGCAAAATCTTAATAACAAAGAATTGCTTTTGGAGGTAAAAAAACTTTTCGATTTACCGAAAATGCCGCAGAAAATTGAAGTTTATGATAATAGTCACACGCAAGGAACAAACGCGGTTGGAGCTTTGATTGCAGCGGGAGTTGATGGTTTTATCAAAAGTGGTTATCGCAAATTTAATTTGAATTTTGATTTAACAAAAAATCGTGATGACACAGCAATGATGCGCGAAGTTTTGTTTCGGCGTTTTTCAAAACTCGAGAAAGATAAATATCCTGATTTGATAATTCTTGATGGTGGAAAAGGTCAATTAAGTGCGGCTAAAGAAATTTTTACAGAGTTAAAGATTTCAATTCCTTTGGTTTGTATGTCAAAAGGTGAAGATCGAAATGCTGGCGAAGAATGGTTTCATCAATTTGATAAAGAGCCTTTTACGCTGCAAAAAAACCATCCCGTAATGTATTATTTGCAACGCTTGCGTGACGAAGCGCACCGTTTTGCAATTATGACTCATCGCAAAAAGAGAGCGAAAGATTTGTTGTCTTGAGCAAAAAAAATCCCGCTAGACCCCGTCATGAAGACGGGGTGACAAAAAAAAGAGTGAGAGTAAAGATTTGTAGTTTGGTATAGAGAATTTTCTCTACTCAAATTTCACGTCAACTTTGGTAATTTTTTTGTTTAGCCTGTTTAAAACTTCGGCAGAAATATCAAGTTCGTCTTTGTAATAAAGAGCTTGAGCTGAAGGAACGATTAAATCTAAATCTTTTTCTTTTGAAATGTCGGTGATGATGTCTTTGATTTTATCATTAACTTTTCCCATCGCATCTAAAGAAGCTTTTTTCAAAGAGTTTTGTCTTTTATCAACGAAGGCTTTTAGGTCTTCAACTTTCTTTTCAAAAGCTACAACTTCTTTGTCCAAAGCTTCTTTTGAAAGAACATTTTTTTTGCCTTCAATCTTTTTTTGTTCGGCTTCCAAAGCGTTTTGTTTTTTGGTTACTTCTTTTTGATATTCATCTTGTTTTTTTGAAACTTTATTTTGGATGTCTTTCATCGAAACCGATTCTTTGACGATTTTTTCAACATCTAAAACGGCAATTCCGCCAGCTGAAGCGTTAAAAGAAAAAAGTGTAAAAATAGTGGCTAGGCTCATTAAGTGCTTATTCATATTTCCTCTTTTGTTAAATTATTTTTTGTAAGTGGTGCTTCAATTCAGACAGCTCGAGCAAAATATTTGCCGTTATTTAGTTAGCAATAATTTTGGCGAAGAGATGAAAGTTTGTTGAGTACGAAGATAAGAGACCCCGTCATTCGACGGGGCGACAATCTGGGAAGAGACAATCTGGGAAGAGATTGTCAACCGCAAGAAGATTGTCAACCGCAAGAAGGTTAATCGCAAGAATCAAGAAGGTTAATCGCAAGAATTTTGTCACCCCGTCGAATGACGGGGTCTAGTTTAATTCACCAAAACGCCTCACTTAACTTAAACATAGGTTCTTGTTTTTATGTTTTGCATTTCTAGATTCCTCACGCTTTAAAACTCCTCAAAAATAACAAATAAATAATGACCAAAGTGACTAAAAAAATTCTGCGTCCTACGCAAAAACAAGCTGAAGATGCTGTGCGCACATTAATTGCTTGGGCGGGAGATAATCCTAGCCGCGAAGGTTTGTTAGAAACTCCAAAAAGAGTTGTGAATGCTTATCGCGAATTCTTTGCTGGCTATGACGCTGATCCAGCAAAAATTTTAGGAAAAACTTTTGAAGAAGTTGAAGGCTACAGCGACATGGTTTTGTTAAAAGACATGCGCATGGAATCTCATTGTGAGCATCACATGGTGCCATTTATCGGAACTGCGCACATCGCTTACATTCCAAATAAAAGAGTTGTCGGCATTAGCAAAATTGCCAGACTTTTAGACGTTTTTTCTAAACGCCTACAAACCCAAGAAACAATGACTGCGCAAATTGCTGAAACTTTAAGTTCAGTTTTAAAAGCTAAAGGAGTTGCGGTTTTAATTGATGCTAAACATCAATGTATGACAACTCGCGGAATTCACAAAATCAGCACTTCAACCACAACAAAAACAATGCTTGGGGCTTTTAAAAACGATCCAGCATTGGAGAATAAATTTTTAACAATGATCAGTTTAAAAAGCTCATCATGCTAATAAAAAATAACTGTAAAATAATTTTAGCCTCAACTTCTCCGGTAAGAAAAAAAATCTTAGAAGAAGTTGGTTTGGAATTTACGGTTATTGCTCCAACTTACGACGAAGATTCAGAGAAGAAAAACCTAAATTTATCTCCAGAAAAATTAGCAGTTTTTTTGGCAAAAGAAAAAGCTTTATCTATTAGTAGAGCATTTCCTGACGCTGTGGTTATTGGTTCAGATCAAGCTTGTGAATTTGAAGGAGAAGAAATTTCTAAATCGCACAATGCTAATCAGGCAATTTCTCAGCTTCAAAAATTTAACGGAAAAACCCATTTTCAAAATAACGCAGTTTGTGTTGCTCAAGGCGACAAAATAATTTTTCAGAATTTCTCGAAAGTGAAATTAAAAATGCGCAATTTAAGTGAGAAGGAAATAGAGAGTTACGTTAAAAACGATCAATCTTGGTTTTGCGCAGGAAGCTACAAATATGAATCTTTAGGGAAGCATTTATTTGAAGAAATAGATGGCGACTATTATTCAATTTTAGGTCTTGCAATTCAGCCTTTAATATCTTTTTTTCATCGAGAAAAAATAATTTCAATCAAGTCATAAATTTATGGACATTTTAAGCTACGACATTTTTTTTAGTCTTCTAACTCTAACGTTTTTAGAAATTATTCTTGGTATCGATAACTTAATTTTTATCACTTTAGTGGTGCAAAAATTACCACTAAAATTTCGTAAAACAGCAAGTGCTTTTGGTCTTTCTTTGGCATTTATAATTCGTGTTTTAATGCTTCTGACTCTCTCTTGGGTTATGAGTTTAACAAAGCCATTATTTCATATTGGAGAAGTGGGTTTTTCTCACAAAGATTTCTTATTAATTGCCGGTGGCGTGTTTTTGATTGTAAAAAGCGCAGGGGAAATTGCGCGTGATGCTTTTATTAAAGAAAAGCCAACAAAAGCAAAAAAAGAAATTCGTATTGGCAAAACATTTCTTTCGGCGGTTCTGCAAATTACTGCGATTGATTTTATTTTTTCGTTTGATTCTGTAATTACTGCAATTGGAATGACCAATAATATTCCCGTAATCATTACGGCGATTATAATCTCAATGATTGTGATGTTCTTTTCATCTAGCCATATTAGCGGATTTTTATCAAAATATCCTTCTCTAAAGATCGTTGCTTTAGCATTTATTTTTATGGTTGGGGTGATTCTTCTTGCTGATGGTTTGCATCTTCATATATCAAAAGCTTATCTTTATTTTTCGTTATTCTTCACTATCGCGGTTGAATCTATAAACATCATTGCTCGTAAAAAACACGCTTAAAATATGAAAAAATTAATCAAAGCATTATCCGTAATTACAATAGCTTTAACAATTTCTTCTTGTTCTTCATTTGGAAATTTCTTCTACAAGAAAAAAGCTCCTCAGTTAGATTACATTGATGGGTCGGTTAAAATGGACATGAAAAATTTTTTTGATGGCGATCTCGAAGGTTTTGCAATTAAACAAGATGTTAATGGTAAAATTACGGGAACCGTGACAGCTAAAATTAATGGCAAATGGGAAGAAAACAAAGGTGTGGTGCAATTTAACTATCGCCACAGCGACGGCACAAAAGATAGTAGAACTTGGTTAATTACTGTTAATCCTGATAATAGTTTTGATGCTGTTGGTCACGATATTATTAAAGCCGCTTCAGGCAGCCAAAACGGCAATGCATCGCAATCAATTTACAGTCTAAATATTGGTGCAAAAGGTCAAAAAGAAGAAGTTGATTTTGAGGATAAAATTTATTTGGTTGATGAAAAATCTGCGATCATGATTTCAAACTTTAAGGCAAGAAAATCAGACAAAGGCGTTGCTGGAAAAATTACTTTTTCACTTAAAAAAACTTCCTCTCAAGCAAATAATGAGCAAAAATAGCCCGATTCTCTTCTCGTATAATTTTGATGTTAATGGCTCATCTTATAAGTTGAGTAAAGAGGTGACAGCAGAAGAAATTGAAAATGATGGACTTGCCTGGGTTCATATTGATGCAGCAAATAAGTTTTCTGACGAATGGCTAAAAAAAGAAGCTGGGTATTTAGATCATTTAATAATAGATGCTTTACTTGCGCTTGAAACTCGCCCCAGAGTAATGGAATTTCCGATAATCTTACCAAGAATGCAGAACCTGAAGATATGGTTTCGTTGCGTATGTGGATAGATGAAAAGCGCATTATTACCGTTCAGCGTCGTGATGTTAGGGCGGTTTATGAAATTGCAGAAGCGATTGATCAAGGCAAAAAAATTAAAAGTTCTGGTGAGTTTTTGTATAATATGATTTATCATATTTTGTCCAAAACATCACCATTTCTTTACGCAATGAATGAGAAAATTGATGGTCTTGAAGATAAAGTGATGACCACTCATGACATGAAATTTCGTGAAGAAATTCTTCAAACCAGAATACAATCGGCAGTTTTTAAACGTTATTTAATGCCTCAGCGCGAAGTGATCGCCAAATTACGCACATCAAATCAATCTTGGATCAACTCTTGGGCAAAAAGGCATTTTCAAGAAAATCTCGATCAAATTACTCATCTAATTGAAGAGGTTGAAGAGGCTGTAAATAGATCGCAAATTTTGCACGATGAATTAGCGAATGCTATGACGGAGCGTTTGAACAAAAGCATGTATAAATTGTCGATGATTAGCATTATTTTTATGCCACTTACTTTCATCACTGGTTTATTTGGAATGAATGTTGGTGGAATTCCTGGTGCTGGCAATTCTTCTGCTTTTTATGTTTGCGCTTCTGTGATGCTTTTAACAATTCTGATCCATCTGTTTTTTCTAAAAACAAGAACTCGCTTGTAATAAGGCAAAAAACCTATCTTCCGTGATCATTGTCAATTGTGCTATGATCTTGTCTCATGTTTTTTAGTCGAGCTACATATCCTTGGGTTGGAGCTCCGAAAGAATCCTTTAAATCAACTTTGTTTTTTTGTAGAGTGTCGCCAATTGCCGCCGCTTCGGCAGCGTTTTTGGCAGCTTCAAGGCGTTTTCTTTTCTGCTTCCAAACAACAGAGCGCATTCCACTGGTTTGAAAAACGTTTGTTGAGCCCATTTGATCAACTTGTTCGGAGCGATCATCCCAAACATCTTTTTCAGAAATTCCTTTATCTTTTTTGGTTTCCAACCCGCCAGTTTCTTTATCGAGGTTACGTTGTTGGTTATTTTTTGGAAAAACAAACTCGGTTAGTTTTTGAAAAATTCCTTTGGGCTTTTCTTCTTTGGCATTCACATCTTTTTCTTCATCTTCTTTCTGCTCTTGCGGCTCGTCTTTTTTAATAAAATTTTGGTCGTCATCTTCTTCAAAATTTATTTTATTCATTTTCTAAAGTAATTTCTGGAGTTGGTTTAAAATATTTTGCGCTGAAGAAATTTTTAACTCTGTTGTTTTTACGTCACAAAGAAAAAAAACTTTTTGCCCAGAGTGCAATTTAACGCGATTTTTGCTAGAAAAAATCATTTGTAATAACTTGTCTGGAGCTTTGAATTGATTATCTTTAAAGCTTACTATTATTCCTTCCGAATTTGCTTCCAATTTTTCAACGGCAAGTTTTTTGCAGAAAGATTTTAGCTTGGCAATTTCCATCAAATTAGAAATTTCCTGCGGAATTTTGCCGAAACGATCATTCATTTCGTCAGTTAATTTTTCTTGATCTTCGTCATTTGAAATTGCGGCAATTTTTTTGTAAAAGCTCATTCTTAGCCCCAAATCTTGCATGTAATCTTCTGGAATTAGCAGCGAAATTCCGAGTTTAATTTGTACAGAAAAATCAATTTCAACTTTTGTGCGCTCATTATTTTGCAAATGCTGCGGGTTATTTTTTAGATCAGCAATTGTTTCAAGAAGCATTTGCTGATAAAGCTCCACACCAGTTTCTTTGACGTGACCAGATTGTTCGTCGCCAAGCAAATTTCCACTGCCGCGAATATCCATGTCATGGCTTGCAACCGTAAAACCAATGCCGAGCGAATCGAGATTTTGCATGATCTCAAGTTTTTTGCGCGAGTCTTCCGAAATTTTTTTGCGATTATCAAACATAAAATAGCAATAAGCGCGAATCTTGCCGCGACCAACTCTGCCGCGCAGTTGGTAAAGTTGCGCCA
>CAYVKI010000046.1:0-10101 GCA_964452075.1 uncultured Rhizobium sp. | reverse complement strand
TCGTAATAAACGTACATGGACCTGGGGGCAGAACCCAGCACCTCCACCAAAATTCGGTGTCTTTTGAGCGCTAGCTTCACTAAATGCAAGACTTTCGGCGGTTACGTATTTAAAAATACGCGCCCTTCTCAAGTTTCGCATTTAGAAAATCTATCACTCAAAATACTTGAATTTTTCTACCTCGAACAAGTTTGAAGTAATTCGAATAAGTTTTTGGGAAAAAATAGAAAATTTATTTGGGGGTGAAACAGATTTCGACATGCGATAAAGGACTTGATTTTGCCCGGTTGAGAAACTGCCGATCGTTTGTTTACAAGCGATATCCGTTCAAAATAGTAAATGCAAACGACAACTTTGCTAATGATAACTTCGAATTTGCTCCAGTGGCTTTAGCTGCTTAGCATAAGTGATTTTATCGGGGTTTTGCCGGTTTTCCTGTCAACAGAAAAACCGGCACTCGTCGTATCTTTTTTTGCGACTCTTTATGTTCAAAACCAAAATTATCTCATGCAGGATTTAATAGGATATGATGATATCATCGAAAATGCGATGCGTTCGGTGATTTATGAAGCTTTTAAAAAAATTGAAAAAAACGGATTGCCTGGAAAGCATTATTTTATGCTGACTTTCTTAACGCGATTTCCAGGAGTTTCTATCTCTTCAAAGTTACTCGAAAAGTTTAGTGAAGAAATGACGATCGCCATACAGCACCAATACAGAAGCATTTTAGTAGAGCGTGATAAACTTAAGATTTCCCTGAGCTTTAATGGAAGATATGAGAATATAACCATCCCATATAAAGCAATTAGCTCATTTTCTGATCCATCTATGAATTTTTCTTTAAGGTTCAGTGTTAATTATGAAGATCTTGAAAATCTTGAAAACCTTGAAGATATTGATTCAAATCAGGTCAGTCAAAAATTTTCTTCAGAAGGAGGTTTTACTAACATTGATTTATCAGCAAAAGTTATTTCGATTGATGCCTTCCGTAAAAAAAGAAACGACAATCCTAACGACAATTCATGAGCTTATTTTATCAATTTCTATTCTTAATCTTTACATACCTTCTTGCGGCTATTCCTTTTGGTTTAGTGCTAGTGAAGATTTTTGTTAAAAAAGATGTTCGCGACTTTGGATCAAAAAACATTGGTGCCACAAATGTTGTAAGAGTTGCTGGTAAAAAATTGGGTTTTTTTACTCTAATTCTTGATGGTTTAAAGGGTGCTTTGATGGTTATAATAGCCCGATTTGCTTTCTATGACGCAGAAAATCTTCACTTATTTTTAGTTATAGTTGCAACAGTTGCTGTTATGGCTCACGTTTATCCAATTTACTTAAATTTTAAAGGCGGTAAAGGTGTTGCAACGGCAATTGCTGTTTTGTTTGCGCTTGATGTTTCTGTTGGGTTTTTAGCAGTTTGTTTTTGGATAATGTCGTTTTGTTTATTTCGCATTTCGTCGGTTTCATCAATTGTTGCGATTATGTCTTCAATAATAATCTCTCTAAATTTTGATGCTCCAAAATCGCAAATTATTTTTTGCTGCTTTTTGACAATTTTAATTTTAGTTAGGCACAAAGAAAACATTCTTCGTCTGATTGTTGGTGAAGAGAAAAAAATCTAATTTCAAAATTCTGTGACCGACTCATCTAGCAAAGAAAAGCTAATAATTGCCCTTGATGTTCCTGAAATTTCTGTAGCAAAAAATCTGGTTAACGAAATTGGCGACGAGGCGATTTTTTACAAAATTGGTCTCGAATTAATGATGAGTGGTGAATATTTTCCGTTGGTAAAATGGCTAAAAAACAATGGCAAAAAAGTTTTTGCCGATCTCAAACTTTACGATATTTCTGAAACTGTGGCGCGGGCTGTAAAAAATTTGGCGCAATATGAAATTGATCTTTTAACCATTCACACTGCAAGTCGTGGAATTATGGAGCAAGCCGCCGAAAATAAGGGTAAAATGCAAGTAATTGGCGTGACAGTTTTAACTAATCTTGATCAAAAAGATTTGGGAGAAATGGGTTTTGATCCACAAATTTCTTTAGAAAATTTAGTGCTTAAAAAAACCAAATTAGCTTTAAATTCTGGTTTGGATGGAATTGTTGCTTCGGCGCTTGAAGCTTCAAATTTACGTCAAAAATTTGGCAATGATTTTTTAATTGTTAGTCCGGGAATTAGGCTAGAAGCAGTTGAAAATGACGATCAAAAACGGGTTGCTGATGTTAAAACTGCAATTGTTAATGGTTCTTCTCATCTGGTTGTTGGTCGACCAATCACGCGTGACGCGAATCCAAAATTGGCGGCGCAGAAATTTAATCAATTGATTTCGTGAAACTTTCACAAATTCTTTCTCAGGTAAAAACTTCTCATAAAATTTGTCCTTTATCCCTTCGGGATACGGAAACGCGACAAAAGTCGCGCCCCGCCTTGCGGGGATCCCCTTCCCGTATGTCAATGGGACATACGGGTAAAATTTTATCAAAAATTGATGAAATTGAAATTGCAGATATTGCCATTGATTCACGTTTGGTGAAAAAAAACTCCGCCTTTTTTGCTTTGCAAGGTAAGGCTAAAGATGGTTCTGAATTTATTTCTGACGCCATTAAAAATGGTGCGTCGGTAGTTGTTTTAAGTGAGGGATTAACTCCATCTCCCATTGTGGGAGAGGGTTGGGGTGAGGGGTGCTCTTTAATAGAAACCCCAGATCCATTTTCATTACTGATTGAGTTTCTAAAAATCTTTCACATCAATCTTCCAAGCAATATTTACGCCATTACCGGCACTAACGGAAAAACTTCAACGGCGGAATTTACTCGCCAAATTCTAGAATTTTTAGGCAAAAAATCTGCTTCAATTGGCACTCTCGGCGTAATTTGCGAAACCTCTATTCAAGAACAAATGCAGAGTTCGTCACTTACAACTCCGGACATTGTTTGTCTTTACAAAAATTTAGAAATTCTAAAAGAAAATGGTGTTGATGATGTGGCAATTGAAGTGAGTTCGATTGGTTTGGAACAAGGGCGAATTGCGGGTTTAAAAATTGATGTTGGCGCTTTTACTAATTTCACGGTTGACCATCTTGATTACCACAAAACGATGGAAGAATATTTGCGTTGCAAAACGATTTTGTTTGATCGCGCCTTAGAAAATGGCTCAGTTGCCGTGTTAAATAGCGATATTTCAGAGTTTGAAAAATTGAAAAAAACTTGCGTCGCAAGAAATCACAAAATCATTGAATATGGTTATGAGGCGCATGATTTATGTTTGCAAAAAATCGAACAAATTGCCGATGGTCAAAAAATTTATTTTTCTTTTGAGCAAAAAAATTATCAATTTTATTTAGCGGTGAGCGGTGATTTTCAAGCCTTTAACGCGCTTTGCGCTTTAGGAAATGTTTTGGCTAAAAATAAATTAAACTCTGAGCAATTAGAAAACTTATTGAAAAATTTTCATTTGCTGCGCCCAGCAGCTGGAAGAATGCAGCGTGTGGCA
This sequence comes from uncultured Rhizobium sp., assembly GCA_964452075.1. Classification (GTDB taxonomy): domain Bacteria; phylum Pseudomonadota; class Alphaproteobacteria; order Rickettsiales; family UBA1997; genus UBA2645. Next base: position 6,608 of record CAYVKI010000046.1, on the reverse strand, counting down.
ATTTTGCCAAATAAAGCGCAGATTTTTATTGATTTTGCTCATTCGCCAGATGCTTTGAAAAATGTTTTGCAATTGACCCGCAAAATGACGGAGGCGCGAGTGTTGGTTTTGTTTGGCTGCGGTGGAAATCGCGACGCAAGTAAGCGTCCGATTATGGGTAAAATTGCTTGTGATCTTGCAGATTTTGTAATTGTTAGTGACGACAATCCGCGCAACGAAAATTCGGAAGAAATTCGTGCTGAAATTTTAGAAGGTTGTGAAGCAAAAAAAACCATTGAAATTGCTGATCGCAAGATGGCTATTGAAAAAGCAATAACAATGCTAAAAGCTGAAGACATCTTGATTCTGGCTGGTAAAGGTCATGAAAAATACCAAATAATTGGTGATAAAAAATCTGAATTTGACGAAGAGTTAATTGTAAAAAATGCCCTCACAAAATCCTCTTAATGCTGCGTTTGAAATTAGTTTTGACGATCTTTACGAGCGTGAAGGTTTAGAGAAGCTTGATGAAAAATTTTCAAAATATTTAAAAGAAAAATCACCGGAAGTTGCGGAGAGGTTTTTTGAGTTGAGGGGCTTGGAGGTTGTTGGAAAATCTTCTAGACCTCGTCGTAAAGACGTGGTGACAAGCGAGAAAATTTCTCACCCCGTCTTTATGACGGGGTCTAGAACTGCAGCGCAAAAATCGCAGATTTTAATAGACACGGCGCGGGTTTTAGAAGATTTTATTGTCGAGCTTTTTGACATCAAAAAAGAAAATTCCGCGCTAAAAAAACGTCACGATGAATTGCAAAAAATTTATCAAATTCGTCGTGAATTTGTTCAGCGTGATGTGTCAAAAAAGTTTAGTGATGTTGATGTGAGAACTGATGGAATAAAGCTGCTTAAGGATTTAGAAATAGAGTTTGAAGATGTTGATGACTTAGAAAAGCAGCTCGCTGAAAAAATTTCTATTAACCCAAATTCTGAAATTTTAACTCAATATGCGCGTTGGGCTCTTTACTCTGAGGCTGGTCGTAAGCTTCACAAAAAAGGCGCGCTGTTTATTTTGCCTAAAAAAATTGATCACCAAAATCTAGTTTCTCCTTGCGCGCAAAAACCAAAACGTGAGGGATTTAATTTAACCGATAAAGGCTTTGACCTCAATCGGGTGTTGGCTGAATCGCATTACTGTATTTTTTGTCACAAGCAGGAAAAAGACTCTTGTCGTAGCGGAATTATCGAAAAAGAATCGCAAAAATTTAAAATTGATCCGCTTAAAGTTGAGCTTCACGGTTGCCCGTTAGACGAAAAAATTTCGGAAATGAATTTGCTTAAATCAGAAGGTTTTTCGCTGGCATCTTTTGCAATGGCGGTGATCGACAATCCAATGATTGCAGGAACGGGGCATAGAATTTGCAATGATTGTATGAAGTCGTGCATTTATCAAAAACAAGATGCGGTTGATATTCCACAAATTGAAACTCGTGTGTTAAAAGATGTTTTAAATTTGCCTTATGGTTTTGAAATTTATTCGCTTTTAACGCGTTGGAATCCGCTGAATTTTGAGCAAATTTTACCTAAAAAAAATTCTGGCAAAAAAGTTTTAATTGCTGGCTTGGGGCCTTCTGGATACACTTTGGCACATTATTTGTTAAATGACGGTCACGAAGTTGTGGCAATTGATGGGCTTAAAATTGAGCCGCTAAATTCTGAAATTTCGGGCATTGATGAATTTGGAAATCGCCAAAAATTCAAACCGATAAAATATTTAGACGAAATTTATGAACCGCTTTCGAGCCGTTTAATTCATGGTTTTGGCGGCGTTGCTGAATATGGAATTACAGTGCGTTTCGACAAAAATTTTTTGAAAGTAATTCGCTTGCTTTTGGAGCGTAGAAAAAATTTTAGAATGTTTGGTGGCATTCGTTTTGGCTCGTCAATTACTGATAAAATTGCTTTTGAAAATTACGGATTTGACCATGTTGCACTTTGTATTGGCGCGGGTCGCCCCAATATTATTAATCTCAAAAATAATTTTGCGAAAGGCGTGCGTTCGGCTTCAGATTTTTTAATGTCTCTGCAATTAACTGGAGCTTTTAAAGAAGAATTATTCACCAATTTACAAATTAGAATGCCGATTGTGGTAATTGGTGGCGGGCTTACTGCCGTTGATACGGCTTGTGAAGCGCAGGCTTATTATATTACCCAAATTAGAAAATTTGAAAAGAAAGTTGTGACAATTGGTAAAGAAAAAATCTGGGCAATTTTAAGTGAAGAAGAAAAGCAAATTGCTGATGAGTTTTTGCGCCACGCCAAGGAATTAAAAAATGCTGATGTTGGCGATTGTTTAAAGAAATGGGGCGGTTCGAAAATTTTGTACCGCAAAAAAATTCAAGATTCTCCAGCCTACAGGTTAAACCATTTAGAGCTCACAAAAGCTTTTGAAGAGGGTGTGGAATTTGTTGAAAATATTACGCCGCTAGAAGTTGAAATTGACGAATTTGGTGCGGCAAAAAGTTTAAAATGTTTGGATGAAAAATCATTTGCTTGCAAATCACTTTTGATCGCTGCGGGCACGACGCCAAATATTTCTCCTGTGCTTGAAGATGGTTTAGATTTGCAGCTTCAGGGTAAATATTTCAAATCTGTGAAGCAAGGAAGTGTGATTACTAAAATTGACGAAAATTCAAAAAAAGCAGTGAGTTTTTTGGGTGATTTGCATCCTAGTTTTGAAGGAAATGTTGTGAAAGCGATGGCGAGTGCGAAGGTAGGACATAAGGAGATTACGGAGATTTTGGAACAAGACCCCGTCATTCGACGAGGTGACAACTTGAATGGCATCACCCCTTTTGTTGATGGCGCTATCTTCTTTGGTGGCATTGTCACCCCGTCGAATGACGGGGTCTTGTTCCAAAATTCAGAGGATTTTTTACGCAAAATTAACTCCGAATTTCTCGTTAAAATAGAAAAGATCGACAGGCTCTCAGATCACGTAGTTGAGGTTTTTGTGAAAGCCCCGCTTCTAGCAAAACAAACTCATGTTGGTCAAATTTTTCGTTTACAAAATTATCACGCTTTAGCGAAAAAGGTTGGTGATCAGATTTTGGCAATGGAGGGAGTGACTGTGACAGCGCTTTCAGTTGATCGCGAGATTGGAATTATTAGTGGCATTGTTCTTGAGACGGGAGGATCAACAAGTTTGATTCAGAATTTCAAAAAAGGTGAACCTTGTATTTTTATGGGTCCAAGTGGCAAGCCAAATGAAATTCCAAAAAATGAAACTGTAGTTTTAGTTGGTGGAGGGCGTGGAAATCAGCCTCTAACTGCGCTTGCCGAGGCTTACAAAGCAAATGGTTGTCGTGTTATTTTCTTTGCTGGATATCGCAAAAATTCATTTATTGTGCGTCAAAAAAGAATGGAAAATTCTTGCGAAACTTTGATTTGCGCAATTGAAGAAGAGGTTCCGAATTTAAAATTTGAACAGCCGCAACATCAATCTTTTCAAGGCTCGGTGTTGGATGCTTTGAAAAATTATTTTACTAAAAATCCACAAAAAATTGATCGAATTTTTACAATCGGAAATGACAAAATGATGCATGAAGTTGCAAAGTTACGTCACGAAAATTCGGTGGTTTCAATTTCTCAAGCTCCAGTTGCAACCGCTAGTTTGAACGCTCCAATGCAGTGTATGTTAAAAGGGGTTTGTTCGCAATGTTTGCAAAAAAGAGAAAATAAAAATGGCGAAGTGGAATATTTTTATTCTTGCTCCGACCAAGACCAAAATATGGATAATTTTGATTTTAACCACTTGCACAATCGCTGTGAGCAAAATTCTTTGATGGAGAAAGTTGCTAAGCTTTGGATTTCTGAGCTTCGCTCTTAGGGCATTGTCGGCAAATCAAATTCTTATAAAAAGTTGATTTGTGACAAGATTTTTAAAAACAAAAAAGCCGAGTGTTTTAAAACGCTCGGCTTTTTAGGTTTTTAGTTTTTGTTAATTTTATTGAACTACAACAACAGCTCTTCTGTTTTTTGCTAAAGATTCTTCGCCAGTTCCAAAGAAAGCTAAACGTTCTTTTCCGTAAGAGATTACTTTGATTCGTGAGGAGTCAACGCCTTTTGAAATTAAGTAAGATTTAGCGGAGTTGGCTCTTTTTTCTCCGAGAGCAATGTTATATTCGCGAGTTCCGCGTTCGTCGCAATGACCTTCAATTATTACTTTAATTGAGGCGTCGCTTTTTAACCAATCGGATTGAGTATCAAGAATTGCTTTGGCAGCTTCAGTTAATTCAGAAGAGTCGTAACCAAAAAGGACGCGGTCTTGAACCTCAACTTCTTGAATTTTAGCTTGAGTTTGTTTGTCGATTTCTGCGGCAGTTTGTTCGTCGGAAAGTGTTTGGTAGTTATTTTGATCTGTTGATTTATCTTCAATTTGAATTTCGGTAGATTCAGAAGAATCACTTTTTTTAACCTTGTTAGCGCAAGAGGCTAGAACCAGAATGGCTGCAACTGTAAGTAAATTTTTTAACATGCTAAAAACCTTAAAAAGTTATTGGAAATTTCTACTAAGTACCTCGAAGATTTATTTTTTAAGGTATCAATGTCAAGCCATCAAATCAGTGCAAATTTCAGAAAATTTTTATGTAAATTCTCAAGACAAGTTAGAGCATCTTATTAACCTAATTAGGTCGGCAAAAATTTTTGCTTTAGACACCGAGTTTACTCGTGAAACAACTTATTACCCAATTCTTTCAATTGTTCAGGTGGCGGTAAAAAACCGCTTGAAAGAAAAACAAATTTTTATTGTTGATTGCCTTTGTGACATTGATCTTAGTGAATTTTTTGATGCGATTGCTAACCCTAATTTTATTAAAATTCTTCATTCATCGCAGCAAGATTTACAAATTTTTTACCAAAAATCTAACAAGGTGCCGCAAGGAATTTTTGATACGCAAGTAATGGCGAATTTTTGTGGTTTTGGTTTTGGCGTTGGCTATTCTAGTTTGGTAAAATCTCTTTTTAACAAAACTCTTGATAAGCAACAGCAAAGAAGTGATTGGCAGAGGCGACCATTAAGTGAAAAGCAAATTGATTACGCGCTTTTGGACGTATTTTTTCTGGAAGAAATTTATTTAAAATTTTCTAAAATTTTAGCAAAAAATAAACGATTTTCTTGGTTTGAAGAAGAAATGAAAAATTTTGTAAGTAAAAGCATGACGAAGTCTGATGATTCTTTGAGTAAGAATTTTTCCTTTCGTAAAATGTCGGAACTGGAAATTTTTAAACTTAAGAAGTTAATTTCTTGGCGGGAATCTTGGGCGCAAAAAATAAATATTCCGCGCCAGCATTTTATTAAAGATTTTGCGCTTGAGAAAATGGTTAATGGAGATCTCGATTGTGGCTTTGATCTGACAAAAAAAATGCAGGAAGAGATTAGGATTATTCTAGATTGCTCTAAGGTTAATAAAAATTTTCTAATCAATACAAATAAGCTTTCTCCAATGACTCAGCAGCAAAAAGATTTATTTGCAAAAGCGCAAAGTCTAATTGCAAAATTTGCTCGAGTCGAGAATTTTAAGGAGCAGTTTTTAATAACTAGCCCCGATCTGAAGAAGTTGGTTTGCAACAACGATTCCTTTGAAAATGTAGTTTCTGGATGGCGTAAAGAGCTGTTTGGTAAAGAGTTAAAACAATTAATGTCTTAAAAATAAAATGAAAATAATCGCAGCGAATTGGAAAATGAACCACGCTTTTGATGAAACAGACATTTGGCTTGATGGCTTTTTTCAGAGTTTTTCTGATAAGTTTGAGCGGTTAAAAAATGTAGAAATGGTTTTATGTCCGTCATTTTTAATGCTCGATTACATCGATAGCGAATTGATGAGTGACGGTTTTGAAAAGTTAGAATTATTAATAAAAAATAGTGGTAGAAAATTTGAAGATTTTTCACCAGAAGAACTAACCGAAATTTTGTTAAAAGAACGTCCAATAAAACTTGGCGCGCAAGATTGTCACTTTGAAACAAATGGTTCTTTTACAGGAAGCGTTAGTGCTGAAATGTTAAGCAAAGTGAGCTGCCAATATGTGATTTTAGGGCATTCTGAGCGTCGTCAATATCAGTTTGAAACTGATGAAATTGTGGCAAAGAAAGTCGCTGCAGCTTTGGCGCAAAATATTACGCCAATTATTTGTGTGGGTGAAAGCAAAGAAACGCGAGACGCGGGCAAACATTTAGAATTTGTTTACAAACAATTGATGTTTTCAATTCCTGAAGGGGCGCAATTTGAAAAAATGGTAATTGCTTACGAGCCAATTTGGTCAATTGGAACTGGTGTGACGCCAAGCGTTTCAGAGATTGCTGAAATGGCGCATTTATTCAAAAAAGTTTTCGCTGAGAAATTTGCGGGGCGTGCCAAAGAATATTTTATGCTTTATGGCGGTTCTGCAACTTCGCAAAATTCTAAAGAAATTTTAGCAATTGATGGAGTTAGTGGTTTGCTTGTAGGTAAGGCTAGTCTTGATGTTGAAGAATTTTTGAAGATTTGTATTTCGTAAGAGATTTTTATTTATTGTGCCAAAATAGACCCCGTCATTCGACGGGGTGACAAAGAAGAGCCACCATAGAC
>CAYVKI010000045.1:0-10600 GCA_964452075.1 uncultured Rhizobium sp. | reverse complement strand
TCTCTTTTTGCTGCTTGCAAGCCAAGCCGCCTTTGGTTCTGAAACTTGGAATTACCAAGTGACTGCTGAAAAACTCGACGAATCTCGCAATAAACTTTCGCCAAAAACTGGCGGCAGCTCGTTTTCTTTTGACAAAGAAGCGGTGGAAAATTTGCCGCAAGGACAAATGACTTCGCTTGATCAAGCTTTGCTGCGCGCGCCCGGTGTGGCACAAAATGCTCACGGACAACTCTACGTGCGCGGCGATCACGCTAATTTGCAATATCGCATTAACGGCGTGATGTTGCCCGAAGGCGTGACGGGTTTTGGTCAAGTTTTGGATACACATTTTGCTGACAAAATTGATTTTTTAACTGGCGCAATGCCCGCGCAATATGGGCTTCGCACTGCGGGTGTAATCGACATTCAAACCAAAGGTGGAAAATTTGAAAAAGGCGGCAGGTCAGAATTAATGACTGGGCAAAATAATGATTTTGGTGCCAACCAGCAAATTAGCGGATCGAAAGGCAATTTGAATTATTATTTAAGTGCCACTTATTTGCAGAATAATCGTGGCATTGAATCACCAACTGCGGCGCGAAATTCGCTGCATAATGACACGCAACAAAATCGGCTTTTTGGCTATTTTTCTTATTTGCTCGACGCTTCAAAACGTTTGAGTTTTATTGTTGGAAATGCCGACAGTCGCTATCAAATTCCAAACAATGCTGGTCAAGAAACCGCCTACGATTTAACTGGTCACAGCTCTTTTGATTCGCGCAATTTGAATCAGAAGCAAAAGGAATCGAATCGTTATGCAATTGCAACTTTGCAAGGCGTGAGCGATTTAGACGTTGATTATCAAATTTCGGCTTTTACGCGCTACAGCAAACTTGATTATCGCCCTGATTACGTTGGCGATTTAATGATTAATGGCGTGTCGTCGAAGCTTGATCGCTCAAGTTTTGCCAATGGTTTGCAGGGAGATTTTAGCTACGAATTAAACGAAAAAAACACGTTGCGTTCAGGCTTTTATTTCAACAATGAAAGCAACAGATCTGCGACCAAAAATTATGTTTTTGAAGTTGGTGACGACGGAAATCAAGATTCGCCAGATCCAAAAAACATCAACGAACTAAGCAATAAAACTTCGCAAACTTACAGCGCTTATTTGCAAAATGAGTGGAAGGCTTTGGATGATTTAACGCTTAATTATGGCGCGCGTTTTGACGTGGCGCGTTCTTTTGTTAACGAATCGCAAGTTAGCCCGCGCTTAAATGCGGTTTACGATTTAAGCAAAAAAACCAAATTACACGCTGGTTTTTCACGCTATTTCACGCCAGCACCCGTTGCCAAACTTTCGCAAACTTCACTTGATGCTTTTGCTGGCACCACCAATGAAGCAGAAGGGCAAGGAAGTGGCAAATTAAGAGCTGAACGCACGAGCTATTTTGATTTTGGCGTTTCGCACCAAGCCAGCAAAAACCTGACTTTTGGTTTGGACGGCTATTACAAAAAAATTAGAAACATGCTTGACGAACATCAGTTTGGCAATGCGCTAATTTACGTGCCGTTTAACTTTCAACAAGGCAAGGTTTTTGGGGCAGAATTTAAGGCAGATTATCGCGAGGGAAATTTTAACTCTTACTTTAATTTTGCCGTGCAAAAGGCTTACGCTCGCAACATTATTTCTAATCAATTTATTCACGAAGCTGCGGAAGTTGAATATATTGCCAAACACAATGTTGCGCCAGATCACTTGCAAACTTTAACTGTGTCATTTGGCTCGGCTTACAAATGGCTTGGCACAAAATTTTCTGGCGACGTGATTTATGGTTCGGGGCTTCGCACTGGAGAAAATAATCGCAACACAATGCCCGCTTATGTTGTTTTAAATGGCGCGATTGCGCGTGATTTTAACTTGGCGAATTTAGGAAAAGTTAATTTGCGCGTTGCGGGTGTAAATTTGCTTGACGAAACTTACCGTTTTAGCAATGGCTCAGGAATTGGCGTTAACGCTTCGCAATTTGGAATGAGACGAACTTTTTATTTAATTGCGAGCAAGAATTTTTAAGAGCAAAAATCCTAATTTTCCGCGCGCGCGGAAAATTGGGTTTTTCATGGATTTAAACCAATAAACTAAAGGCTAGAAAGGCAATGCAAGTTTTGAACAAAAATCACAAAAAACTCACGGCAATTTTTGCTAGTTTTGTGCTGCATTTTTTGCTTTTTTCATCTCTTTATTTTTCTTCTTCCAAAACAAATTCTCAGCCACCTGTCACTCTTGAAATTGAGTTAATTACAATTGGAAATTCGGGCGAAAAAAATGAGAGACGCGAAAAAGTTAGGCTAAAAAAAGATACGCACCAACCTTCGGATCACGTGCATTTATCAGAGGAAAAGGCGAGCGAACATTTGGCACAAAATTTGGAACCAACATTTCACCCGCTGCCAAAAATTCCGGAAGAATTACGATTTGAAGCTTTTAACAGCGAGGCTTTGGCGCGTTTTCACATTGCAGCAAATGGCGAGGTTTTGCAAGTTGAGTTGATTAAGCCTTGCGCCAATCCAAAATTAAATAGCTTGTTGTTAAAAAGTTTAAAACGCTGGAAATTTTCGGCTTCTAATTCAGATTCAACACAAGATATTCGGGTTAGTTTTTTGGTGCGGTGAAAACCTAACCACTTACCCCTCACCTAGATTATTAGCTACCCCTCACCCTAACCCTCTCCCACAAGGGGAGAGGGAACTAGACCGAGAAATTTGTTAAACTCTGAACTGCAAAACGAACTCGGCAGAATTCCCTCTCCCCTTGTGGGGTGAGGGCTAGGGTGAGGGGTAAACGAACTAAACAATTACACAATATTTCCATTAAAATGAAAAAAATCCTTCTGTTTGTTTCTCTGGTTTTTTTAGCAAATCCTGCCCAAGCAAAACTTTCGATCTTTGCTTGCGAACCAGAATGGGCAAGTTTGGCGCGAGCAATTGTTAAAGATAAAATGGACATTGATGTGGCAACAAATGCTAATCAAAATCCAAAAGTTGTTGATATTAAATCGACATTAATTGCCCCAGCCAGAAGAGCGAAAATGATTTTTTGCACAGGGGGTGGTTTGGAAAAGAAATGGCTAGATTCGCTGATTAATCGCAGCACTAATTTGGCGGCAATTTCTGACGAAAATAGTTTGATGTTTGCTTATGATTATGCGGAAAAGCCAAAAAATATTCCCGCCGAATTTAAATATTTGCAATCTGGCGCGCGGGTGCATTTAAACCCGAACAACCTGATCAAAATTGCTACTGAGTTTACTCGTCGAATAAAAATGATCGATCCGCTTCATGCTAGCTTTTATCAAGAAAATCATGACGAGTTTATTAAAAAACTGCAAAAGGCGATTCTTGTTTGGGAAGAAAAAGCCGCGCCAATTAAAGGAATGTATTTATTGGCAAATGATAATTCGTGGGTTTATTTGGCTGACTGGCTAGGATTAAATATTGACACAATTTACGATGCAGAAACTGGTAAAAAACCAGATGTTTTAAGGCTGCATAAAATTGCTGAGAATTTAAAAATAAATCCCGCAGAAGCGATAATTTTTGCTGGATGGGAAGACAAAAGATCAATTCTGTGGCTAAGAGACACCACAAAAACCCGAGTAATGTTGGTGCCGTTTTCAACCAAAGGCCCCACCGATTTATTCAAAATGTTTGATTTGTTAACTAACGCCTTGTTAACGGATTGCTCAAGCGGCACCTGCAAAACTCTGGGCAAAGTGACAAAAACAACGGTGAAGTTTAAGTGATCTTTAGCGACTGCCCAAACGAAAACGCGAAGAGATTGTTAAAACAATCAACCCGAGACAAAAAAGAAAATTCCACGCCGCCATTGAAAGCTTTAAAAAAAAGAAAGTTGGCTGATCGCATCTAACTGCTTTGGTTTTGGCTAACGCGGCTTCTAATTGTGCCAAGTCGGTAATCTCATTTAAATTATTGTTTGACGAACAAGTTGTTGGCCCAGCAAATATTTTTTGCTCCACGCCAACGTGATAAAAAGCGATTGCGCAGTTGATCGCCAAAGCAAAAACGCAAAGCTTTAAGGCAATTTTTTTTGAGTTGTTAGATTTAAAAAACACCAAGCAAACAGCAACAATTGCAATTATCGCAAAAAATGGCTGGCGTTGATAAAGACACAAAACGCAAGGTTCATGACCAAAAACAAATTGCGAAACGTAAGCAAAAATAAGGGCAAAAATTGCCGAAGCAGCTAGAAAAATTAACGCGGTTTTTTTATTCATTTTTCTTTAAAATTTTTTTTGCAAGATCTTTGCGAAGCTCAACTGCTGGCTGGTCAAAAGGATTTATTCCTTCAATGTAAGAAATCAAAATTGTTTCCAAAAACATTTGCATCATCAAGCCACCCAAAACTTCTTCGTTGAGTTTTTCGATTTCAAAAATGCGAATTGGCAATTTCTTTTTGTTTAAAACTTCAATGGTGGTGTTTTGTTCTACCGCAACAATTTCGCTGAGTTTTTTGCCGCCAAACAAAGTTTCGCAAGATTGTAAATCTTTAATTGCAAAATCATTGGGATGTTTTTTTTGAGTGACAAAAGTAAAAAACTTATTTTTTGGACCGTCGAGATAAAGCTGCAATTGACTGTGTTGATCAACCGTTCCCATTGAATTTATTGGCGTGGAGCCAAAACCATTTTTTCCTAAAGATTCCGCCCAAAGTTGGCGGTACCAATCGGTAAAATTTTTAAGATTGTCGATGTAAGGCATCACAACATTGCTGCCGAAGCCTTTTTGGTAAAGGTCTAGCTGAATTGCGCAAGAATTGCTAATGCGGTCGTTTTTTAAAAAATCTTCAACAGTTTTTTTCGCGCCGCTACGAATTTTTTTAGCATCAAGCCCGATAATTAAAGCTGGCAACATGCCAACAATCGAGAAACAAGAATATCTGCCGCCAATTTTATTTGGGTGATGAGCAATTTCTGCGCCAATTTTTTTAGCAATTTTAGCGATTGAATTTGTTTCCGATTCAGTGACAAATAAAAATTGTTTAGCGAAATCTTTGATTTTTAATTTTTTGAGTTTTTCAAGAATTATTAAAGTTTGACAAATGGTTTCGATGGTTTCGCCAGACTTGCTAATCACCAAGAAGAAGGTGTTTTTGAAATCGATATTTTCGAGAGAGTTTTGGATGGTTGTCGGATCAATTGACTCTAAAAACTCTAATTTATTTTGATGTTTTAAAGCACTTAGAGTTTTGCCGCCAAGGCTTGAGCCGCCAACTCCGAGAACGAGAATTTTCTTGTAAACAGAGGCTTTTTTAGATAATTTTGCAAAAGATTTTAGATCTTCGAGGTTAAATATTGCATCAATTGAGGCGATAGTTTTTTTCTTTATTTCTTCGCGCAAAACTTTGGTGGATTTTTCACAATTCGCTTTAATTTTTTTTGAAATTTCTTTGGAAGAGATATTTTTAAATTGCTCTGAATAAAGGCTGAAGCTCATGAAGAATTAAGAAATTTGAAATAAAAACTCTTTTTAAATTCGGGTTTTTTAAAGTGAAGAGCTTGTAATATTTAAAGTTAGAATTAAGTTTGCCGCTCCTTTCTTTTGGCTGGGTAGCAAAGTGGTAATGCAAGAGCCTGCAAAGCTTTTATCCGTCGGTTCGATTCCGACCCCGGCCTCCAAAAACCTTCGCCTTTTTAGCGTCTGCTTCGTTGAGCTGCAATCTCAAGCAACTCAATGTATCTTAAATACATTTTCGCTGCTTTCGTTTTGCTCGCCTCGCATCCATCTAAAAATTCTTGGTTTTCCCCTCTTCGCCTTTTTAGCGTCAATTCTTGGATAAGAACTGGATAAGAACTCGATTTAATTATCCTCCCGCTTTAAGGGAGGATCGAAGAGCGAAGCGATTCGAGGAGGGGTCTTGTTATCATTTAATAACCTTCAACCAAAACCCTTCACCGAATCAAATAACACTGCAAAATTCGACTCTCCCTCAAGGAGAGTAATTTAAATCAAAGCCATAAATTCCCTTGGTCAGACTTTATATCAAACTACAAATCTTTACTCTCAAATCGTCTTCATGACGGGGTCTAGTGGGATTTTTTAGACCCCGTCATGAAGACGGGGTGACAAAGAAAAAGAGTGGGAGCAAAGATTTGTAGTTTGGTATAGGTCATTTTTTTCTTTCGCTAATTTTTGGAGATCTCAAATAAAGCGGATCTAAATCTTTAGAACCTTCGCCACTTTCTTTAAATTTTTTGTAAGCCAAAAGCGCAACAAAACCAGCTTCAATTTCATCGTCATTTTCCGACATTTCAAATTGTGAGTTTTCTTTTTTCAGAATTTCAGCAGCGATGTTTTTGCCAGATCCGCAGAGAAAAAAATTTTCTTTAGGAAGAACCTCTAACAGATCTTCAAGCTTTGTTAATTGAGGATCTTCGCCGTTGTAGCTGTAAAAAAAATCATCTGCTTTTGCATCAATTAACACAAAAACTTTCTCCGATTTTTGACGATATTTATAAGCAATTGCTTCGCAAGAATTCACCAAAATCAATGGCAAATTAGTGGCAAGTTTAATGGTGCGAGCTGCTGTTAAGCCAATTCTGGTGCCGGTAAAACTTCCTGGCCCGTTGGTTGCGGCAATTAAGCTTAAATCTTGGTAAGCTATTTTATTGAGCTTGAGAAGTTTTTCAATTTCTGGAATGAGCAATTCTGACTGGCGACCATTTTCAGAAATAGTGTTTTGGTAAATAATTTTGTTGTCAGAAGCCAAAGCGAGAGAAAAGCCAGAAAAGTTGGTGTCAAAAGCCAAAGTCAGCATTAGTTAATCGACGCTTTAATGTCTGGAATATCTAAAGAAAAAGTTGGAATTTTGGCGTTAAAAATTTCACCACTGACTTTTCGCATTTGATAATGACCCATCATAATTCCAGATCCGCAACGCAAATGAGTGCCGCTGCTATATTGATAAAAAGATCCCGCTTCAATTCTTGGCCTTTCTCCAACCACGCCCTCACCTTTAACTTCTTGAGTAATGCCTTTTTCGTCAATAATGCGCCAATAGCGATTTATTAAAATTACTGGCTCATTGCCGTGATTTTCGATTCTTACGTGATAAGCCCAAATAAAAACGTCTCCAGCAGGACTTGTTTTATTGTCGATAAACTCTGGCCAAACAGTAATTTGAATGTTGTTGGTACTTTCGCTATAAGGCTTATTGACAATTGCAGCTTGCGAAAGATCAACTACGCCATCGCTTAAAAACTTGTTAGGTTTTGAAAGTTGAGTCATATAAATTTCTAGTTCATTCTATCGGTCAAATCGATAACGCGCATTAGCTCTTTGAGGTCGGTGATGCCAGCAATAACTTTTTCGAGACCGTCTTCAACCATTGGCACAAAGCCATTTTTCAAAGCCATTTCGAGCAGTTGTTTACGATTAGCATTTGTGGCAACCAACTCATCTAGATCGCGGTTAAAAGGTAAAATTTCGGCAATCACCACGCGACCCTTATAGCCGCCGCGGCATTTTTCACAGCCAACGGCTTTGAAAATTTTATTAATGCTTGAATATTTAGGGCCCAAAAGTCTTTTTTCCAGAGCATCAAGCGGTTGTTCTTTTTTGCAATGCGGACAAAGCCTTCTTGCCAAACGTTGAGCAACGACACAAATCATTGAGCCAGCCATTAGATAATTTGGCACGCCCATGTTCATTAAACGAGGAATTGCACCAAGCGCATCGTTGGTGTGTAAAGATGTGTAAACTTGGTGACCAGTCATCGCAGCTTGCAAGGCAGTGATTGCGGTATCTTTATCACGCACCTCACCAATTAGAATTACGTCTGGATCTTGACGAAGTAAAGCTTTAATGCCCGAGGCAAAATCCATCCCAGCGTCAGATCTAATGTTGGATTGACGAATTAGAGGAATACGATATTCGACGGGATCCTCAAGCGTCATGATGTTTTTATCAATCGAGTTGATGTAACTCAGAACCGTATAAAGAGTTGTGGTTTTTCCCGATCCAGTAGGCCCCGTTAGAACAATTACACCTTCGGGACGCTGAACAAGTTTTTTGATAAGATTCATATTATGCTCAGAAAAACCAAGTTTCTCCAATGACAAAATAGATTGTTTCTCGTCCAAAATACGCATCACGATATTTTCGCTGTGAATTGTTGGCTGAGTTGAAACACGAAAGTCAATTTTACGTCCGAGAATTTCTGAATTGATGCGACCATCTTGTGGCTTACGGCTTTCGGCGATGTTCATGCCTGACATGATTTTAATACGCACCGAAGTTGCCGGCCAATAATCTTTGTGGATTGAGCGGATTTGCACCATTTTTCCGTCAATACGATAACGGATGCGCAAGAAAAGATTTTCTGGCTCAAAGTGCAAATCTGATGCTCCGCGATGCACAGCGTCGGTTAAAATTGCGTCAACTAAACGCACCATCGGACTTTTATAGTCTCCACGCAATTGTGTTTCGTCGTTTATTTTATCAGTTCCGGCCGATTCGATTTCTTTCAAAATCCCCTCAATTGACATCTCGTAATCGTAATATTGACCGATCGCATTCATAATTTCAGCTTCGGGAACATAAACCGGATTTAAGCGAAAATTAGGCGGAAAATATCTGCGAACTTGGTCAATTGCGATGATGTCAAAAACGTCGGACATGCCGATAGTAATTGAATCTGCAGTATATGAAACTGGGATTAATTTATTGTGCGTAGCAAAATCTTTAGGAACTTTTTTAACTAATTTTGCATCAATAATTGAAGATTTTAAATCGAATTTTTTTATACCAGTCGATTCATTTAAAATTTCCCCCAAAGCCCCTTCCGAAACGAAACCCATTTCAACTAAAATTGCACCAAGGGTTTTGGCATCTTTAAGGCGAGCTTGTTCTTTTAAGGCAATTATTAACTGATCTTCGGAAATAACTTTTTTATCTAACAGGCGAGTGCCGATGTCTGTAGTGTTCGCTGCAGTTGCCATAAATTATTGTCTTTTTGATTGTCTTTGATGGGGAAATAATTTTTAAATATGTTTTCAATCCCTTCTTTGTCAAGAAACCAAAGTCAAAAATTTTATTATGTCAGTAATTGTTCGTTTTGCACCATCTCCAACTGGATATCTTCATATTGGCGGAGCGCGCACCGCTCTTTTTAATTATCTTTTTGCCAAGCATAATGGCGGAAAATTTTTACTTCGAATTGAAGATACCGACAAAGAAAGATCAACCGAATCAGCAATTAATGCAATCTTGCAAGGTCTTGATTGGCTTGGTTTAAAGCATGATGGCGATTTTGTTTTGCAGTCAAAAAATTTACAGCGTCACAAAGAAATTGCCGAAAAACTTTTAGAAAAAAATCAGGCCTATTTGTGCTACACTTCACCCGAAGAACTGGCTGAATTGCGCGAAAAAGCTGAAGCAAAAAAAGAAGTTTTTCGTTTTAAAAGTCCTTGGCGCGACAAAGTTTTGTCGCAATCTTCAAACGTAAAACCAGTGATTCGCATCAAAGCTCCGCTTGAAGGCGAAACAATAATTCGTGATTTAGTTCAAGGCGAAATTCGCGTAAAAAATTCTGAGCTTGATGATTTGGTAATGTTGCGTGGCGATGGAACTCCAACTTACATGCTGGCGGTTGTGGTTGATGATTTTGACATGGGAATCACTCACATAATTCGTGGCGACGATCACTTAACAAATGCCTTTAGACAAAAAGTAATTTATGAAGCGATGGGCTGGCGCGTGCCAGAATTTGCGCATATTCCACTAATTCACGGAGCTGACGGCGCCAAGCTTTCGAAGCGTCACGGCGCAACTTCGGTGATTGATTACAAAGCGATGGGATATTTGCCAGAAGCGATGAGAAATTATTTATTGCGCCTTGGTTGGTCACACGGTGATGCCGAAATTATTTCTGACGCGGAAGCGGCACAGTGGTTTGATTTAAATCACGTTGGCAAATCGCCTTCGCGCTTTGATTTTGCGAAACTAAAATCTTTAAACAAACATTACATCAAAGAAAAAGATGATTTAGAATTACTCGATTTAACTCCCTCTCCCCTTGAGGACAAAGGTTGGGGTGAGGGGTCAGTTGCCGCAAAAACTCGCTTCGTTCGTGCCATCAAATTAATCAAAGAAAGATCTGAGATTTTAACAGATTTAGCAAAAAACCTAGAAGTTTATCGCGACAATTTTTCTGCCGAATTTGATGCGGAAAGTCAAAAAATTATCGCTGAAAAAAAATCTTTAATTCTCGATTTACAAAAAGTTTTTGCCGATTTGCAAGAATGGACTCACGACGGAATTAAAAATTGCCTCAACGAATTTGCCGCCGCCAAAGCCATAAAAATCAAGGATTTTGGGCCATTGTTGCGCATTATTCTAACTTTTTCTTCGTCATCTGCTGGCGGAATTTTTGACGTGGTAGAAATTTTAGGAAAAAATGAAGTTGAAAGAAGAATCGCTAATGCGATCTAAGTAGCCGCTCTAATTATCCCCTTGAGGGAGGATAGTTAGATCGGTACTGACTGGAAAATATACCAAACTACAAATCTTTACTCTCAAATTGTCACGGCGTCTTCACGACGGG
>CAYVKI010000044.1:0-11330 GCA_964452075.1 uncultured Rhizobium sp. | reverse complement strand
ATTCATCCTTGGGGAAGGAATTGAAAAGAAAGAAAATGATTTTGCCGCCGAAGTGGCATCAATGACTAAATAAAAAATGCCTCGAAAGAGGCATTTTTTTTGCCTTTAGATTTAACAACTTCAATTTTTTAAAATGCCAAATAAGCCTAGCCTCAAATTCAAAAGAATCCTTTTTAAAGTCTCTGGAGAGGCGATGATGGGAGACAAAGCTTTTGGTCATGATGTTGATGCTATCAAAAAAATCTGTAATCAGATTGCTGCGGCTCATAAAATGGGTTGTGAAATTTGTATTGTGATTGGTGGCGGAAATATTTTTCGTGGCATTTCTCAAGCTGCTGCTGGAATTGAAAGGGTAACCGCTGATTATATGGGAATGTTGGCCACCTGCATCAATGGTCTAGCTTTGCAAAGTGCTTTGGACAAATCTGGGCTTGAAACCCGTATGCTTTCCGCAATTCCAATGAATACTGTTTGCGAGCCATACATTAAACGTCGCGCAGTGCGCCATTTAGAAAAAGGTAGAATCGTTATTTTTTCAGCAGGAACTGGAAATCCTTTTTTTACAACAGATACGGCGGCAGTTCTTCGGGCTGTTGAAATGGGTTGTGACGGAATCTTAAAAGGTACGCAAGTTGATGGTGTTTATTCGGCAGATCCTAAGCTTGATAAAAGTGCAGTAAGATATGAGAAAGTAAAATATATCGATGTACTAAAGCAGGATTTAAAAGTTATGGATCAAACTGCTATTACTTTGGCTAAAGATAATAAATTGCCAATTGTAGTTTTTTCAATCAAAGAAGAAAAGGCTCTACAAGAAGTTGTTTGTGGTCAGGGAAAATTTACCGTTATTAACTAAAATTTTTAATTAACCAAATTTCTGAAAATATGATTAATGAATTAGCAGATAAAACTCGTAAAAGAATGGAAGATACCATGAACTCGCTTAAGCGCGACATGGATTCTATTTCAACTGGTAGAGCAACGCCAAATTTGCTTGATCCAGTAAAAGTTGAGGTTTATGGGCAATTTATGCCTATTTCTCAGGTTGCTAGCGTCTCTGTGCCAGAAGCTACAACGCTTTCAATTCAAGTTTGGGATCGTGAAAATCTAAAAGCTGTTGAAAAAGCCATTATTAATTCAAATTTGGGTTTTAACCCAATGGTTGATGGCATGATTATTCGCATCATGATTCCAAAATTAAGTGAAGAGCGTCGCAAAGATTTAGTAAAATTGGCAAAAAAATATGGCGAAGACAAAAAAGTAGCCGCACGCAATGTGCGTCGCGATGTTTTGGATGAGTTTAAAAGAAAGGAAAAAGAAATTGCCGCTTCAAAAGATCAGATTCACTCATTTAATGACATTGTGCAGAAAATTACCGACGAATTTGTTAAGAAAATTGACGATACAGTCGCTGCAAAGGAAGTAGAATTAATGAAAATATAATGTTTTTTTGTCGCAAAAAAGCTAATAATTTTGAGTTAATTCCAAAGCATGTAGCCATTATTATGGATGGAAATGCTAGATGGGCAAAAGCAAGATCTCTTCCTATAAAGGTTGGGCATAAAGCCGGTTCGGAAAATGTTAAAACAATTGCCGAAAGTTGCATTGATCTTGGGGTTAAGAATCTAACAATTTACGCTTTTTCTTCAGAAAATTGGGATCGTCCAAAAGAGGAGGTAGATTATTTGATGAATTTACTAGAAGAATATTTGGAAAAAGAAACCAGGCCTTTAATTGAAAAAAACATACGCATTTTTATTTCGGGCGACTTGGAAAAAATATCAGAATCCGCAAAAAGAAAAATCTCAACAATTGAAAATCAAACAAAAAATAATTCAGCCTTAACTTTAAATGTTGCTTTCAGCTATGGTTCAAGGCAGGAAATTGTTGATGCGACAAGAAAAATAGCTTCTGAAGTTAGTCAGGGGAAAATTGCTGTTAATGAAATTACCGAAGAGCTTTTTTGTCAAAATCTCTATCGTCCCGAAATGCCAGATCCAGATTTACTTATAAGAACAGCTGGCGATTTAAGATTAAGCAACTTCTTATTGTGGCAGTTGGCTTACGCAGAGTTCTATTTTACCAAGGTTTATTGGCCTGATTTTGGTAAAAAAGATTTAAAAAAGGCTATTTCTGATTTTAACAAAAGAGAGAGAAGGTATGGCAAAAGGTAGTTTAGAAAAAATTACAAAACTCGGCAATTTTTTTGCAGGCTTGTTTAATAAAATTGTAAAAGAAGTTCATAATCTTGATCCAAAAGATAACACTAAGCAGCGCATAATTAGTGGTTTGGTGATGATTCCAGTGGCGGTTTATGCAATCTTTTATTCAAGAAGTGTATTTTTATTTGTCGCAATATCGGCCGCAGTGCTTATGGCTTTTGAGTGGATGGACATTACCAAATCAGCAAAAGATCAAAAAAAATGGCGCATTTTAGGTTTTCTTTACATCATAATTCCAACTTTTTCCGTAATTAAAATTCGTTTCTACGATGTTGATGTTTTGTTCTGGATGTTTGCAATTATTTGGTCAACGGACATATTTGCGTTTTTCGCGGGCAAAATTTTAGGTGGTGCAAAATTAATGCCTTCGGTTAGTCCAAATAAAACTTGGTCTGGTCTTGCTGGAGGAGTTTTTGCCAGCATTTTGATTGGCATTACCAGCTCTTTAATGTTTAAGGGTGGAATTTTATTCTTTGCTTTGTGTAGCGCGATTCTTTCTTTAATCGAGCAAGCTAGCGATTTATGCGAGTCAAAAATCAAAAGAATTTTCGGTGTTAAAGATTCTGGAAACATTATTCCTGGACATGGCGGAGTTTTGGATCGTCTTGATGGAATGATTTTTGTCGCTCCAGTTGTATTAATTCTGATCACATTTTTTGCTGATAAATTCTAGTTTCTAAAATGACTTCTTCTCCTGATAAATTTGCAATTGCTGGTCATAATTTTTCTTCTCGCTTACTTGTTGGCACGGGAAAATATAAAGATTTTCAAGAAACTGCGGCGGCTATTGAGGCTTCTGGAGCTGAAATAGTCACGGTTGCGGTGCGTCGTGTAAATATCGAGAAAAAAAGCGAACCAATGTTGCAAGATTTTCTTGATCCAAAAAAATATGTTTATCTGCCAAACACCGCGGGATGTTTTACTTGCGATGATGCTGTGCGTACATTGCGTTTAGCGCGCGCAGCAGGTGGATGGAATTTGGTTAAACTTGAGGTTCTGGCTGATGAAAAAACTCTTTATCCAAAAGTAACTGAAACCATAAAAGCTGCAGAGCTTTTGATTAAAGATGGTTTTGATGTTATGGTTTATACTTCTGATGACCCAATTGTTGCAAAAGAATTAGAAGATATTGGATGTTGTGCAATAATGCCTTTAGCCGCTCCAATTGGCTCGGGATTAGGAATTCAAAACCGTCTTAACATTGAATTTATTGTGGAGCAGTCAAAAGTTCCTGTTCTTGTTGATGCTGGGGTTGGAACTGCTTCAGATGCTGCTATTGCGATGGAATTAGGTTGTGATGGCGTGTTAATGAATACTGCAATTGCCAAAGCTCAAAACCCAATTCTTATGGCGCGCGCCATGAAACTTGCAATTGAAGCTGGTAGAATGGCTTATTTAGCTGGTAGAATGGAAGCTAAAAAATTTGCTTCTGCTTCAAGCCCAAAATCTGGTTTGTTAAAATAAAATTCGGGTTAAAATTAATTAGCTAACAGTGTCTATTTAGTTTTGACTAAAACAGCTAAGCATTTTGTCTGCAATATCCATCAAAATATTGTTGTAAGTTGCTTCATAACTTCCAATTGGATCAAGTTTTACAAAATTTATTTTGTAATTTTTGGCAAGTTTTTGAGCAGAATTTTTTTCATCAACAAAATCTCCAAACAAGCATTTAATCTGATTTGATGAAGCAACTTCGTCAAATTCACGAAGATTTCTTACCGTTAAATAACTCTCGTGATTTTTTGAAATAGCGGTCAAAGGTTTTAGAGAAAAATAATCTTCGAAATATTGATAAGCGTCATGATAGAAAACGTAATTCTGTTTATCGGCAGCTCGTAATTTGCTTTTTATATCTTGTGCTGATTTGAAAATATTTTTTTTAAAAATAGCTAAATTCTCTTTATAAGTCAGGCAATTGCCATCATCTATTTCGCATATTTTTTGAGTGACAAATTCCGCAATTTTTATGGCATTTTCTGGGTTTAGCCATAGGTGAAAATCTTTTTCTTTGGTATTGCCCCTTGATTGCAGAATTTTTATTTGAGGAACTTTTGATAATTGATATGAATTGGTTTTTCTAGAAATTTTGGCAAAAGGTTTTTCAAAACTGTCGTCAATATAAAAAACTATTTTGGCTTTATTTAACAATTCCAAATCAGATTTTTTAAATTGCCAATCATGATCTGAAGCATTGTGATTGATGATCAAAATAGTGTTGTTTTTGTTTTGCGTAATTGCCAAAACAATCTGGTAAACTGGGTTAATTGAAGTGGCAATTACGGGAGCCTGCGCCAAAGCTGATTTGGCACTAAAAATAATTGATAAAAGAATTAAGAATTTCATCTGAAAAAATGATCGCAAAATTTGAAAATATTAGCCTAAAAATTAACCAACACTCAATATTGAGTGGAATTAATTTGGAATTAAAAAAAGGTAAAATCACAACGCTTATTGGCCCAAATGGCGGCGGCAAAACGTCAATTGCCAGAATTCTTCTTGGAATTCTCAATCCAACAAGTGGAAAAATAATTAAAGATCCAAAATTAAAAATTGGTTACATGCCGCAAAAAATTGAGGTCGATAAAACAATTCCAATTACCACCAAAGATTTTATTCGCCTTTCCAAGTCTAATTTGGAGCTTGATGACGCGTTGCAAAACTTGGCCGCCAAACTTAACATCAAAAAAGATTTAAATCGTCAAATTCATGATCTTTCTGGCGGGCAAATGCAAAAAGCCATGTTTTTAAAAGCTTTAATTAACAACCCAGATTTACTGGTTCTTGACGAGCCAACTCAATATATGGACATTGCGGCGATTCAAGATTTCTACCAAATAATTGACGATATCAGAAAAAATAATAACTGCGCCATTTTGCTAATCTCGCATGATTTGCACGCTGTAATGCAAAAAACTGACTTAGTATTTTGCGTAAATAAACATGTTTGTTGTCACGGAACACCAGAGTCCGTAAATCAGCATCCAGAATATATTTCGCTATTTGGAAATAGAGACGAGTTGGCGATTTATCATCATCATCACGATCATAAACATTAATCCGCATTTCTGTGACAGTGTTCCTCGGTATATTGATTTATTTGATGCAATATTTCTTCAGATATCTTTCTTGCTTGTGGCGCAATGTCTGGAGCTGAGGTAATTTCAAACAAACTTCCAAAGTTCAAGCTGCTACCAATATAAAAATTATCGTATTTTGAAATAATGCCTAATGACAAAGGATCTTTCTCAACAATTTGATTATTTATTAGGTTTTCTATCAAGCCAGATTGAAGTCGATAGTCAAAACCAGTGCAATCAACAATTTTACTAGAATTGAGAATCGCTCCTTTTTCTAAAACCAGTTTCTTTGAAGTTAAAAGTTTTTCGATAATGCCAAATTGCGATTCTGGGCAGCGATGGCGATGTATATTCCACATTCGCAAGCAATGGCGAAGAAATCGCTCTTTTTTTGCTAGATTCAATGATGACCAGAATTGCTGAGTTAATGGTCTAAAAGAATCAAATGTTGCGCGCCAATTCTCAGATTTTTTACAAGTTTGTACAAATTTCTTAAAAATTTCTGATAGAGGTAATGAAGAATCTTCTAATTTTAAGGGAATTTGTAATGAACTTTGATTAGAAGATAGTTTATGAACTTGCGGCAATTTTCCGCGACGTGAATGCAAAAATATTTTGCCGAGATAATTCATTTCGTGGAGCGACAAAGCTGCATCTATTGCCGTTAATCCGCATCCTAGAATGTGAATTTCTGGCTCGTTAATCAGTTTTTCTAATTCTAAGTTCCAGAAATTATTTGGTGAGTTTTTCATCTTTGATCCTGTGGCAAGAACGCAGTGATCGTATAATTCGTCTTCAATTAGAAATTGGTTTTCTATAAATTTTAAAGATCCGATTTCTTTTTTTTCTATTTTTAAATCGATGTTTTTCTGCTTTGCAGTCTCTGCGCTTATCGACAGAATTTCTTCAAGATAATAGCCAAAAATTTTTCTTGGCACGAAGTCGTTTTCTTCATATTGATAACCTTTTTTCTTTAGCCAAATTAAGAAATCTCTGCGATCTAAAGAGGTTATTCCCATTCCGCTCGCTCTCACATTCAAAAGGTGATTAAAGCTTTTTGTGCTGTAGGCGATGCCTTTGGGAAAATTAGGTGAGTTATCAAAAACTCTAATTTTTAAATGGCAGTTAGGATTTTGGTGATTACGAATTATGTTATAAAGAATTAAAAGGCCGCTTAATCCGCAGCCAATTATGGCGATATTTTGAAACTTAATGTGAGATTGGTCATCTAAATTCATGGTTTTACAGTCGCACTGAAATTTTATTTTCCGCAAGAAATTCTTTAGCTTGCTTGATGGAATATTCTTTAAAGTGAAAAATTGATGCCGCCAAAACAGCGGAAGCTCCAGCTTTTATTCCGTCACTTAAATGTTGTAAAGTTCCAACTCCTCCAGAGGCGATAACTGGAATTGAAACTTGAGAGGTAATTTTTTTTATAAGCTCTAAATCATATCCAGACTTAGTTCCGTCTTTATCCATCGATGTTAATAATATTTCTCCGGCTCCTAGGGATTCGGCTTTTTTCGCCCAATTGATAGCATCAATACCAGTTGGAGTTTTGCCACCATGTGTGAAAATTTCATAATTCCCGTTGAGATCTTTTTTTGCATCAATTGCTACAACAACACATTGAGCTCCAAATTTATTGGATGCTTCTGAAATTAAATTTGGGTTTTTTAGGGCAGAGCTATTGACTGAAACTTTGTCGGCGCCGCATTCTAAAAGGTTGGAGAAGTCTTGAATTTCTCTAATTCCACCACCAACTGTGAAAGGAATAAAGCAAACTTGCGCTACTTTTTTTACTACGTCGAGCATTACGCTTCGATTTTCTTGTGAGGCGGCAATGTCAAGAAAGCACAACTCATCGGCACCTTGCTCGTAATAAAATTTTGCCTGAAAAACTGGATCTCCGGCATCGATCAAATTTTCAAAATTAATGCCTTTTACGACGCGACCATTTTTTACATCTAGGCAAGGAATTATGCGGTGTTTAAGCATTTATAACATTCTTTTTAAAACATCATTTTCTGGTTTATCAAAAAAGCGGTGCTTTATGACCGCAAGAATGTGAGCTGCGATTAAAGCTAGTAAAGAGTAAGCAGAAATTTCGTGAGTTTCGGCGATAATTTTTCCAATCTCAAAATCTCTTTCGATTAAAATCGGCATTTCAATTGAAAAAAGATGAACCGGAAAGCCAAAAGAATTAGACATTAAATAGCCAGACAATGGAACGGCAAACATTAGAACATAAAGACCAAAATGCCCAAGATGAGAAAGAATTTGTTCGTGTTTTTTTATGGTTTTTGGTAGTGCGGGAGCTTTAAAAATGAAGCGATTTATAATTCTTAAAATAACCAAAAGTAATGCGATTACGCCAATTGATTTATGTAACGAATAAACCTCGAGATGGTTTGGAGCGTCTTTTGGCAGAATTTCTGTCATATAAATTCCAACTCCAAGAGCCGAAAATATAACTAGAGCCATTAACCAGTGAATTGCGCGAGATGAAACTGAATATTTTATCATGATTTAAAATGATCTTTGTTGTTCGGTTAATTCGTAACATTCAAGAGAGTCTTTTTCTTTAATATCTTCGTAGTTTTCAAATGCAACGCCACATTCAAAGCCGCTTTTTACTTCTTTAACGTCGTCTTTAAAGCGTTTTAAGGTTTTTAAGATTCCGTCGTGAATTACAACATTATCTCTTAAAAGGCGAACTCGAGCGTTTCTTTTAATGATTCCGTCGGTAACAAAAGTTCCAGCAATTTTTCCTGATCCAGAAATTTTGAAAATTTGTCTGATTTCAGCTTGTCCAAGATATTCTTCTCTTTGAACTGGGCTCATCATGCCAGAAAGCAATAGTTTTAGATCGTCAATGAGGTTATAAATTACTGAATAATAACGAATATTTGTGCCTTTTAAGCGCGCCATTTCTTTTGCAGAAGCATTTGCTCGAACGTTAAAACCAAGAATTATAGCATCAGATGCCGCTGCAAGATTGATATCGCTTTCAGAAATTCCGCCAGTTGCCATATGAACAACTTTTACTGCAACTTCTTCGTTATTTAATTTTAAAACGCTGCCATTAATCGCTTCTGCCGATCCATGAACGTCGGCTTTGATAATGACATTTAGATATTTAACTTTGTCAGTACCAGATTGTTTGAAGATGTCGCTCATTGATTTTACTGAGTTTTTCAAAGCTTTTTCTTCTTTTTCTTTTCTGGTGCGGTAAGATATGATTTCGCGAGCCTGTCTTTCTTCATCAACTTCAACGAATTTATCTCCAGCATTTGGAGCGTTATCGAGACCTAAAATTTCTACAGGAACTGAAGGAGTTGCTTTTTTAACAATTTTCCCAGCGTCATCGGACATTCTTCTAACTTTACCAAAGGAAGTTCCGACAACAATTAGGTCGGATGTATCTAAGGTTCCTTTTTGTACAAGAAGGGTTGCAACAACGCCTTTTCCTGGATCAATTCTTGATTCAAGAACAACGCCGCTAGATTTTCCTTCGTAAACGCTTCTTAGATCAAGAACTTCAGCTTGTAACAAAATTGCCTCTTCGAGCTTGTCTAAATTGATTTTATTTTTAGCTGAAACTTCAACGAAAATTACTTCTCCGCCTAGATCTTCGGAAATTATGTTGTGAGATAATAATTCGTTTTTAACTCTTTTTGGATCGCAGCCAGGTTTGTCAATTTTATTTACAGCAACAATGATCGGAACATTTGCCGCTTTAGCATGATGAATGGCTTCGATTGTTTGTTCTTTTACTCCGTCGTCGGCCGCTACAACTAAAACCACGATATCCGTAACATTTGCTCCGCGCGAACGCATTTCAGTAAATGCTTCATGTCCAGGAGTGTCTAAAAATGTAATGAATTTACCGTCTTTGGTTTGAATGCGAGAAGCTCCGATATGTTGTGTGATGCCGCCATGCTCGCCTTTAACAACATCAGTTTCACGTAAAGCATCAAGAAGGGATGTTTTGCCGTGATCTACGTGACCCATGATCGTAACTACTGGTGCTCGAGGAAGGGTTTCGGAATTATCTTGGTTGTTTTCTTCTAAAATATTTTCTACGTCTGAATGAGAAACGCGTTTAGTTGTGTGTCCAAACTCAGAAATAATGATTTCTGCTGTATCGGCATCAATGGCTTGGTTGCTTGTAACCACAACTCCCATGCTAAAAAGTTTTTTAACAACATCGCCAGTTTTTTCAGACATGCGCATGGCAAGATCAGAAACCGTAATCAGTTCTGGCAAATCAACTTCGCGTATAATTTTTTTATATTCTTTTGGTTCTTCTGGCTGAAATCTGTTTTTATCTCTTTTTCTTTTACGAGATCTATCTCCATCTTCTGAGTTGCTATCGACAATATATGTCATCCTTCTGGAGTTAGCTTTAGAGTCTTTAAATAGAGATTTTCCTTTCTTAGAAGTTTCATCAAAATCTTTGTCATGGCTTTTGAAACCAGTGCTTTTTTTTGCTTTTTTAGCTTCTTTTTCAGCCTTTTCTTTTTCTAGACGAATCTGCTCTTCTTTCCTTTTTTGTTCTAAAATTTTCTCACGCTCTCTTTTTTCATTATTCGTAACCTCAATACTTTGTTTGATTTTGTTTCGAACATCAAAAGTATCCGAATCGTAGCTCGGATCAGATTCTCTAACTTTTAAAATTTCTGCTGGTTTTTCTACAACCTCTTCTTTTTCTTTTACGGATATTTTTTCTTCAATTTTTTGTTCGATTTTAACTTTTGTAGTTGCTGCACTTGCCTTAGTTGCCCTGCTTAAAATTTCATGAGTTTTTATTTCATCTTCTAATGAGTGAGATTCAGAGATGGCTTTGATTCTAGCTTGCAGTTCTTTGTTGTTTAAATTGTCTGATCCGCTGTTTTCAGTTTTTTGTTCTCTTTTGCGACCCTTAATAGTCACCTGAATAGATGAGTTGCTGATTTTTTTATTTTCAGTATTTTTCTGAGGGATGGTTACAGATCCAGCTGCGCTAGGTAGCTTTAATGTTAATTTTAAGCGAGTTGGAGAGTTTTTGTCTTTTTCGGTCATTGCGATTACTTAAGATAATAAGATTTGCGGTTTGTTTGTGGTGTACAAAAGTTTATGCTGTTTTTTGCAAATATTCTTCTGCTCTACGTTTGATTTCTTGTGCGATATCTTCGTCAAAACCTTCAATTGAAGCGATTTCAGAAATTTCAGATTGAGCAATTTCCTCAATGTTTAAGAAACCTTCGGAGGCAAGAAGATTGGCAATCATGTCTTCAACGTCAAGAGCTTCGACGAATAATTTAGAAGCTTGGTTAAATTCAGTTGTTCTTCTAGCTGATTCTTGCTCGTCGGTCATTACGTCGATTTTATAACCAACAAGTTTTGAAGCTAATTTTACGTTTTGTCCGCCGCGTCCGATTGCAAGACTTAGTTGGTCTTCTGCGACCACAACTTCAATTAGACCATTTTCTTCATCAACCACAACTTTAGAAACTTTAGCTGGAGCTAGTGCGCTAATAACAAGCTCGGCAACATTTGGTGACCATTTCATGATGTCAATTTTTTCGCCACGAAGTTCGGCACTTACAGATTGAACTCTGCTACCGCGAATTCCGATGAAAGATCCGATAATGTCGATGTCTTCACGACGTGACCAAATGGCGATTTTAGCGCGAGATCCAGCGTCACGAGCGACAGATTTAACTTCAATGTTTCCGTCGTAAAGTTCAGGAACTTCTTGTTCAAAAAGTTTTACTAAGAATTGTGGGTGAGTGCGCGACAAGAAAATTTGTGCGCCGTGAGGTTCTTTACGAACGTCTTCGATGTAGCATCTCATGCGATCACCAACACGGAAAGATTCTCTTGGAATCAAGCCGCTTTCATGAATCACAGCTTCAAAACCATCAACTTCCATAACAATGTTTTTCAAGCCAACTTTTTTAACTGAAGCGCTAACAATTTCGCCAAGGCGATCTTTAAATTCGTTATATTCTTTATTTTTTTCAGCTTCTTTTACTTTGCGGATAAT
>CAYVKI010000043.1:3289-11477 GCA_964452075.1 uncultured Rhizobium sp. | reverse complement strand
AAATTAATTCTGATATTTTAAACGTTAATGGCGGCGGTGTTGCGCTTGGTCATCCGGTTGGAATGTCGGGTGCGAGAATTATTATTCACGCACTTCGCGAGTTAAAGAGACGTGGTAAAAATCGCGGACTTGCTACGCTGTGTATTGGCGGCGGGCAGGGCGGTGCGGTTGTTGTGGAAGTGAGCTAATCCGCTTACGACTTTCTACAGCACGAAGAGGCCCCGTCATTCGACGGGGTGACACTAAGAGCAATTGTCACCCAAGTGACACTAGAAGCAATTGTCACCCCGTCGAATGACGGGGTCTAAACATCTTAGGTGTAAAAAATTTTCTTAAAAACTTTTAATAATAAAAAACCAAAAACATATGAATATCGAAAAAATCTCAATCGGCAAAGATGCCCCAAATTATGTAAACGTAATCATCGAAGTGCCGATGAATGCTGATCCAGTAAAATATGAAATGGACAAAGATTCAGGCGCAATTTTTGTTGATCGTTTTATTGCAACTCCAATGTATTATCCGTGCAATTACGGATTTATTCCCAACACTTTGTCGGACGACGGCGATCCTTGCGACGTTTTGGTTGTTTCTGATTATCCAGTGGTTCCGGGTGCCGTAATTTCTGCCAAACCAGTTGGCGTTTTGATTATGGAAGATGAAAAAGGTATGGATGAAAAAATTATCGCAGTTCCAGGAAAGAAGCTAAATTCACAGTTCGAAAACATCGAATCTTACAAAGATTTGCCAGAATCTTTGATCAATAAAATCAAACATTTTTTCGAACATTATAAAGATTTAGAAAAAGGCAAATGGGTGAAAGTTACTGGTTTTGAAGACGCTGCGAAGGCAAGATCTTTGATTCAAGAAGGAATTGATCGCGCTAAAAATAGTTACTAACGTTGTAACATGAAAAGAGGAGTTCTTTTTAAAGCTCCTCTTTTTAAGATATCACTTCCAAAAAAAAGTCTCATATATAGGCAAGTTGTAGTTAGTTGATTTAAATAGCGATTATTTTGCTGTAAAGAACGCTGCTTGGATAAAAATTTTATCATTCGATTTATCCTAAAAACTAATTAAATTTGATTTTATGAGACAACTTACTCCTCGCAGTAGACCCGCAACTTCTCTTCCTGATGGTCAACAAGGAGATCATGTGACTCCTTATGGAATTATTAAAGGCGCGACAGAATTTTATGCAAAAAGATTTTTAGAGGCAGATTTGAGGATTCAGGAGTTGAGAAAGACGAATGCTATTGAGGAAGATTTTAAAGATCTCGATGATAAAAAACAACGCTATCGTCATAATCTGATTAGAATTTTAGCTGCGGTTTCAATCTTTAATAAAGATGTTTTCCAGATTGTGCAAGATGGAGAAGAAACAAAAGAACAAGATGGAGAAGAAACAAAAGAACAAGAAGGAGAAGAAACAAAAAAACAATTTTTCTCGCCAGATTCTAAAAGGCGTAACAATCACTTAAAGAATATAAAAAATGAGATTGAAGAAATGATTAGTGATTATCAGAACGCTCGTGAAAAATATGAAAGAACCATAGTGTATATTAATGGTCTAAAAGATAACGAGGTAGAAATGCATAATATTCTTAGGGAACAAAACGAGGTATGTTTATTTATTGCCAAAGAACATTTTGTTGAAAGTATGGCAAAAAAATCTTTGAGATTTTTTAATAATATCAAGGGAATAACTTATGTAAGTGACGAAGGTTTTTCAGCTAAAGAAATGATAAGAAAAAAAGAATATTTTGAATATGGGTTTATTGATAGGAATCTCAAATACGGCTCTGGAGATTCTATGTTTGCTACAGATCTTTTAAACAAATTAACAGGCTTTGCTAAGGAGTTTGAAGATAATAATAAGAAAGAATTATCAAGTGAACATGTGAAATTAATTACCAGCTTTCAAAATTCATTTTTTCTACCAATTTCAAAAACTTTAAATGACGATCTTAAATATGACGAATCTAGTCAAGCATCAGGAACTCGTCAACATTCTAATGATGAACTCCAACATCATTTGGCGAGACACTTATTTTTGATTGAATCGTGTTTTCCTTTTTTGAAAGAAGTTAAATTTAAGGAAGGTAGAAGTAACTTAATGAGCATGTCAGAGTTGGAAGAACATTTTGCTTCAAAATATATTAAGAAAACTCAATATCCAAATGTTAAAGAATATCTTAAAGAATTTTCAAAGAAGTTAGAAAATGAGCTTAGTCAATATAATATAGGAGCAACGCCAGTAAGATTTTCTGCAAACCGTCCCGAAGCAACAGATGATGTAAGTGCTGACCAGCTTGAGAGTTTGATGCAGGCAAATCCTTCAGGTTATGAACATGAAGAGGGTTTTAGTTTGTATTCTAGAGAAGTTGAAGAGGAAGAAAATAGCCCTGAAGGAGAAGATAATAAAGAAGAAAGTCCTTCTAAAAGACCTAGGTCAGGTTCTCCAAGCTCTCCAAATACAACAACTTCAGTAGATTGTTTTAATCAGGTTGATTCGTCGGTTAATAGGAAACTTTTTAATGATGAAAGATAGTAAGTAATTAAAAATATCGTAAAATGTTCGTCTCTGATAATTCTTCACGTTTAATTCCAATTCCTCCGCAAGATATAAGACCATTTTTAGATTTGGATCTTAAATATTACTCTCCAGTTTTAGGTGCGATGAGGTTATTTGGTGAAACTTTAAAAAGAACCATAGATGAATGTAACTCTGGTGAAAATGAGCTTTTCGCTTTTACCAGAACAATGCAGATGATGATAGCTAGTTCTATTGAGATCCGTTTAGAATGTTTGCGAGAAGAAAAGCTTGGTGCTGATGACAAAAAAAACAAGTTAGCTCAAATGATAGAGATATTGGTTTTTTCCAATAAAAATGAATATGTTTTTTCTGACTCGAAACACGAGTCAGTAAATATACTTTGGGATCAACTAAGATCGTTTGAAGTCGTTCACAAGATTTTGTTAAAAAATTTTACTTTGAATTTGATGGTTGATTTAATCGCAAAAAACTATGAGTTATTTAACAGGGAAGAAAAACATGAATGGATTTTACAAGTAAAAGAAGAGCCAAGAGAGTTATTCTCCGATTTTTTGCAAAAGCGCAATATACAAAGAGAAAATCTGCAAGAAAAAATGGCGGATTTTAAAAAAAGAAAAAGTCAAACAAATGAAGAAAGTGATAGCGAAAAAGTAAACTCTTCGAGTGAAGAGCGGCAATCTTCTGCTATAGATGTAGCTTTTTCTTCAAATGTAGCAATGATTTTTCCAACCTCTAAAGTTTCTTTAGGTGATGGTTTTGAGCAAGATTTGGCAAGGTTAAATATCTCAAATACAACGCCCTCTTCTTCTCCTAAAAGCAGCAGCAATAAACCTTTTAAATCTAAGACTTTTCAAGAAGAAAAATCTTATCGATAAAACTTTTTCAAGTTTTTTTAAATGTCATCAATTTTTTTACCGGTGATTTTCTGATTAAAAACAGCGTGAACTTTTTCCAAAATTAAATTTTCTGAGGCTTTCCCCTATGCCGCTCCCCATTAATTCCAAAAGAAGAAGGTTTATCGCTTAATGAAGATTGCTGATCTTTTGATTAAGTAAATCTTTTACTTAGAGCCAATCGAACACCTTGGAAAGATAAGCCAAGACACCCGAAAGGCTTAACGAATGGGGAATTGATATGACCAAAATTCGGCTTAAACATTTGGGCTGGGTGGCACTGCCCAAAAATCACCAATGAAATCCGAGAAAGTTTGAAAGGAATTTTACCGCACTAATTTGCTCAAGTCAGGACAAAAAATTGAGATCAATTGCATTAATCACAAACTTCTTGTTTTTATTGTGTGAGTTTCAATCACTTCACTCTTGTCTAATCATTTGAACCTCCAAAGAGTTGTTGATATTGAAACCAACAAAACTAAAGGCTTGAGTGCGATGGATGCGAGGCTTTTTTCTTATCAGTTTTGGGGTTAAATTAACAATTAAAAAAGGACAAAATATGCCAGTTTTTCCAGAAATTTTACAAAGAATTGCAGATAATGACCCAACTCTGACAAGTCTTGATCTTGAGTTTAACCCAATCGGAGATGAAGAAGTTAAAAGCTTAGCATGTGCACTTTCAACTAACACAACTCTGACAAGTCTTAAACTTATTAGGAGTCGACAAATCGGAGATGAAGGAGTTAAAAGCTTAGCGAATGCACTTAAAAATAACGAAACTCTGAAGGAAATTGATCTTTGTGATAACGAAATCGGAGATGAAGGATTTAAAAGCTTAGCGAATGCACTTAAAAATAACGAAACTCTGAGAGAAGTTAATCTTGATTATAACCGAATCGGATATGAAGGAGCTAAAAGTTTAGCAAGCGCACTTTCAACTAACACAAATCTAAGACTTAATCTTAGTTATAACCAAATCGGAGATTCGGGAGCTGGAGCAATAGTAAATGCACTTCGAAATAATAAGACTATGATAAGAATTGATCTTCGTGCTAACCAAATCGGAGATTCGGGAGCTGGAGAAATAGCAAATGCACTTGAAAATAACGAAACTCTGAGGGTAATTGATCTTCGTTATAACCAAATTGGAGATGAAGGAGCTAAAAGCTTAGCAAATGCACTTAAAAATAACAAAACTCTGAGAGGAATTGGTCTTCGTTATAACCAAATCGGAAATGAAGGAGCAATAGAAATAGCAAATGCACTTTCAACTAACACAAATCTGATAAATATTACTCTTTTTGATAACAAAATCGCTTATCGTTTGATTGAAGGGATTAGAGGCTTGTGTGAAAGAAATTTAGAAATCGCAGATGCTATATCTGACTATTCTAAATCAGTATTGGCTCCAAGATTAGTAAGAGCCTCGGTTAAAGATGGGGGAAATGAGATTATTTTATCTAGTGAAGTAATTTATATTTTAGATCAAGTTACACAAAAACATTTATTTAAAAACCTTACCCCTGAACAAATAGTAGAATTTTCTAAACATTGGCACCAGCCATTACAACAAACTAAATCTAACGGCAGTAAAGATTTTGGTAAAGAGAGTTGGAGTTTGCTATTTGGTGAAGATAAAAAAGAAATAGATGTAACTCTAGAAGGGATGGAGGGTTGGAAATTGGTAACCCTCAATAATTCTGGAGAGCTAAAAGCAGAAGGTAAAAAACTTGATCATTGTGTTGGTGGTTACGCCGGAAAATGTTTGAATGAATATAGTCATATTATTTCTGTAGTAAATCCTGAAGGTAATTCGGTTTCTACCATTGAGATTGAGGCTTATTATTCAGGTCGCAATTTTAAAGAGATTCAACATATGGGGAGAGGAAACAGTTATCATATTTCTCAAGAATCGAAAAGGGTTGCAGAATGGTTGTACAACGAAATTAAAGAAGGAAGAATTTCTATTAACTATGATGCGCTTGCAGCTTCGAAGTTAGCAAGAGATGAAGAGGCTAGAAGTAAAATAGGTGGTCAGGCAAAAATGGTAATAGGTTTTGATCCTTTAAATAGTGATAAGATAAGAAAAGTTAGGGCAGTTTTTAAGGAAATGTTACCAGAAGGTAATGAGCAGCTTAAAAAGAATTTCTCTTCATTAGTATCTCTTGAAGAAATTAGCATTGAGGGACAAAAATACAATTTAAGCGCTTTAGAAAAAGCCATTAAAGCTGATTTAACTCAGGAAGAAAAAGATAAAGAATCAAGCGTTCAGATGTCGGTAATAGTTGGCAAAATACAAGAAAGTTTAAATGTTATTTTTGGAGAAAATGTGCTTCAAGCTGTCATTTCTCTTCCAGCTGAGGGCAAAAAAACTAAAAAGAATCAATTTGGACAAGTTGTGTTAAAAGCAGAAAATCCTTTGGAAGGAGATATTTTAAATAAAATAGAAGAAATTTTTAATGGTAAGGTAAGTGATGATGGCTATGTAATTGATAATCAGACGCCAAAACAGGTAATGGGAAAATTAAAAAATCACACTACCAATCTACAAATTGACGATATTAAAAAATTAGAGCCTCAAGAGTCGAAAACACAATTATCATCGCAAGAAATAGGATTAGCCACGCCAGCTCCAGTTCTTAATAATCAAGCAGAAATTACTTTTGGAGAGGAAGAGTTTAAAGAAGGAGAGGTTCAAACTATGCAAGCTGAACAAGCTCAAAAAGCAGAACAAGCACCAAGAACATCTACCACAACTACCGACCAAGAAGCAGTAAGATTAGCTGGCTGTTTGCCACAAAAATCTTGCTTAATTTCTTAAGGGCGCCTCTAAAAGGGAGCGGAAATTCTGAATTTTGGTATATTAAATGTCGTCAATTTTTTTGCCGGTGATTTTCTGATTCAAAACAGCGTTAACTTTTTCCAAAATTAAATTTTCTGCCGCTTTTCCAAGTTGGTGTTGAGCTTCAATTATTGCATCGCGCGAGTTTTTTTCAGAAATTAATTTTTCTAAAATATTCAGTTTCTCGGCGATTAGTTTTTTCTCATTTTCGGGAAGAAAATTGGCGGAATTTTCTAAATCTTTGCGAATAATTGTCGCATCTTTTTCTGCTTCAACAGCGGCTTGAATTAGCAAGCGTTTCTCAATGTCGGCTTTGGAATTAGACAAAGAATCGAGCAGCATTTTTTTCACTTCATTTTCATCTAAACCAAAACTTGGTTTTACGATAATTTCTTGTTTTTGTCCGGTGAATTTTTCTTGCGCGCTCACGGTTAAAAGCCCGTCAGCATCAACTTTAAAAGTGACCATAATTCTTGCCAATCCAGCTTTCATTGCAGGAATGTTTTTAATTTCAAACTTTGCCAAACTTCTGCAATCAGAAGCGAGTTCGCGCTCACCTTGCACAATGTGTAATTTTATGCCAGTTTGATTGTCGGCGTAAGTTGTAAATTCTTTGGCTAAAGAGGTTGGAATTGTGGTGTTGCGATAAATCACCTTGTCAACAATGCCGCCCATCATTTCAATTCCGAGTGAAAGCGGAATTACGTCGAGAAGTAAATTTTCAGATTTTCCGCTTAAGTTATAAGCTTGCCAAGCTGCGCCAGCGGCAACGATGCGGTCTGGGTCAAGTTTGTTTAAGATTTTTTTCTCGCCGAAAATTTCAGTTAGTTTTTGAGTGACGAGTGGAATTCGAGTTGAACCACCAACTAAAATCACGCCTTTAATTTCGCTGGTTTCTAGCTCTAAATCTTCGATTAAATTTTTGGTTAGTGAAATTGTATGTTGGATTTTTGGCGTGATTAATTTTTCAAAATCTTTACGTGAAAACTCTGCAAAGACCCCGTCATGCGACGGGGTGACAAACCTATTATCACTTGTCACTCCTTCACAACTTTTTACTTCGTCGTAGCTTTTTACTTCGTCGTAACTTGTCGTCCCATCGTAACTTGTCGCTCCATCGTAGCTTGTCGCTCCATCGTAACTTGTCACCCCGTCGCATGACGGGGTCTTTGCAAGTGACAGAGATTCTTTAATTTTCCTAGCTTCTTCACGATTTACGCCAAGTTTTTTTGCAACTAATTCATCAAAATCATCTCCGCCCAAAGCATTGTCACCAGAGACTCCAAGCACTTTAAAAACCCCTTTTTGCATTTTTAAAATTGACACGTCGAAAGTGCCGCCGCCTAAATCGTAAACGCAATAAATTCCTTCGGATGCGTTGTCTAAACCGTAGGCAAGTGCCGCGGCAGTTGGTTCATTTACGAGGCGCAAAACTTCTAAACCGGCAAGTTGCGCGGCGAGTTTTGTTGCGCTTTTTGCGGTTTCGTCGAAATAGGCGGGAACCGTGATCACGGCTTTTTTGATTTCTGTTTTTAGTGAATTTTCAGCAATTTTTTTTAAGTGCTTTAAAATTTCTGACGAAACTTCTGCCGGAGCGAGTTTTAAGCCCTGAGTTTCAGTAAATCCAACATTCATGAAGCGTTTAATCGAAGAGATTTTTTTGCCTCCGTAATTAACGATTGAAGGATGAATGTCGCACCCTGTTTCATCGGCAAAAAATTTCACTTTTTCGTTTTCAACAATTGCAACAAGTGAGTTGGTGGTGCCTAAATCAATGCCGATTACAATTTCGTGCAAATGGTCATTTTCTTGTTCTAAGACTGGTTCGGTAATTTTTATTAATGCCATTGAGAATCCAAGAAAAATTGACAAGAACCTGGTAGATGCCCAGCAAGC
>CAYVKI010000043.1:0-3279 GCA_964452075.1 uncultured Rhizobium sp. | reverse complement strand
AAAATCTTTTTTATCTCTAAAGATTGTTTGCCGATAATTTTGGCAACATCTTCCGAATCAAAATTGCTTAATCCGCTGGCAATATGATTGCCTTTTTCGTCGTGAATGAAAATCGCTTCGCCTTTTTTAAATTTACCATTTACGGCAACGGCTCCAATTGGTAAAAGGCTTACTTTTCTATTTTGCAAAGCGTCGACAGCGCAGTTATTTATTACAATTGAGCCTTTAGAATTTAGAAATCCGGAAAGCCATTTTTTACGAGATTTTTTATCACGATTATTGCCGTAAAAAATTGTAAATTTTTGTTTACCGCTAATGGTTTTTTTTAATGAATTTGGTAATACGCCACTAGTAATTATTGTGTCGCAGCTAGTTTGACTAAGCATTTTTGCGGCAAGAATTTTTGTAATCATTCCGCCAGTTCCAACTCCAGATACAGAGCCGCCTGCTGCATTTTCTATCTCTTTGGTGATTGTTGAAACTTCGGCAATAAATTTGGCATTTTTATTGGTTTTTGGGTTGCAATCATAAAGCCCGTTAATATCAGAAAATAAAATCATTGCATCGGCGGAAATCATTTGTGCAACTCTGGCGGCAAGTCGGTCATTGTCGCCAATTTTAATTTCATCAACGGCAACAGAATCATTTTCGTTAATGATTGGAATAACGCGATTTTTTAACAAGGTTGCCACGGTATTTTGGCAATTCAAATAGCGGTCGCGATCATTACAATCAGCTGCGGTTAAAAGAATTTGCGCAACATCAAGATTATTTTTTCTGAAAAAATCGCGATAAAAACTCATCAATTGAATTTGGCCAATAGCTGCTGCGGCTTGTTTTTCTTCTAGGGATAATTTTTGATTTTTTACATCTAAGGTTTTGCGTCCAAGAGCGATTGCGCCAGAAGAAACGATGGTAATTTGAAATTCTTGCGAGACTAAATCGGCAACATTTTTAGCTAAATTTTTTAACCATTTTTGACGCAATTCGCCTTTTTCAACTAAAAGAGCCGATCCGATTTTAATTACTAATTTCTTTTTTTTAGTAAAATCTATCGTCATTCTAAACCTCTTTCTTTGCGTAATTTTTCAATGTCTTTTTGATAAATCTTATTATCAATTAGCGGCAATGGAAAAGATGAGAATGAATGCATGCCTTTCAAAACGTAAATGCCGACGGAGCGATTAGAAATTTCTTGCGCACCGTCTTTTGTAATAATGTCGGGATAATTTTCGCCTAAAGAACGTATTTCAACCAAATCTTCGGGAACGCCATTTTTTGTCAGATAATTTCTAATAACTTCCGCGCGATCCAAAGCTAAATGTTGGTTGGCAATTTCTAATCCAGAGCGATCGGCGCGCCCAACAACCATGATACGATAATTAGCATTTAAAGTTTTTAGATATTTCAGAACGTCAATTAAGTCTTTGCTGCTTTTGTCGTTAATTTTATATGCGCCAAAATCAAACATGATTTCGAAGCGTTCAAATTCTGGTTCTGTTATTACGGTTGCTGGTTGTTTGTCTTTGTGTAAATCGTCAATGTAATTTTCAATTTCATCTAAAAGTTTGCTAAATTTGGTGCGACATCCAGCTAATTCGTCGGCGCGAAAAATTGCTTTTGATTCGCGGCTAATCCAGCAATCGTAAAGATAAGACAAATGCGCCGTTTGAATTGGTAAGTAAAAAGTAATGTGAGGTTCTTCAAGAGCGATCTCCAACCTTTTCTGCATTAAAAGCATTTCTTCGATTTGAGCCGCATCAGCTTTCCAAGTTATTGGATTTTCAGGAATAAAAAGTTCACCATTTGCAATTTTAATTCCTTTTTCCATGAAGTAGTCGGAATTGGTTTCGTCGCCAATTGCAAAAAGATTACGTGCAAAACTCAAATATTCTAAGGCAAGGTAAGAGTTGTACCCGCCTTTGGTTCTAAGGCTGCTTTCCATTAAAATTAAACGCTTGGCTATTTTTGAATTTGGATGTTGCCGATCTGTTTTTTGTGCGCAGGAAGTGGTGATTAGAAGGAAAAGAACGAAGAACTTGAAAATGTGAAATAGTTTCATCTAAGAAAATAATTTAAATGGGTTCTTAATTTTAGAAGTTATTTCTTAAAGGTAGTTTTTACTTTGGTGTAGACCCCGTCATTCGACGGGGTGACAAAAGGTAGATGATAGGTTACACCTTTCTCATATTATCACCCCCGTCGAATGACGAGGTCTAATAAAATCAAGAAATTCCTAGCTATTCATCGATTTAAAGAACTCTTCGTTAGTTTTAGTGTTTTCAATTTTTTGCAACAAGAATTCTAGAGCATCAATTGAATTCATTGGGTTAACGATTCTTCGCAACATCCAGACTTTTGACAATGTTGCGCGATCAACAAGAAGTTCTTCTTTTCGGGTTCCAGATCTAGTGATGTCAATTGCTGGGAAAATACGTTTGTCAGAAATTTTGCGATCAAGCATAATTTCTGCGTTTCCAGTACCTTTAAATTCTTCAAAAATTACTTCATCCATTTTTGATCCAGTTTCAACCAAAGCAGTGGCAATAATAGTTAATGAGCCGCCTTCTTCAATGTTTCTAGCTGAGCCAAAAAATCTTTTTGGACGTTGTAAAGCGTTTGAATCAACACCACCGGTTAAAACTTTTCCTGAAGAAGGAATAACGTTGTTGTAAGCGCGAGCCAAACGGGTGATGTTATCGAGCAAAATTACCACGTCTTTTTTAGCTTCAACTAAACGACGTGCTTTTTCGATTACCATTTCAGCAAGTTGCACGTGACGAGTTGCTGGTTCGTCAAAAGTTGAACTAACAACTTCACCTTTAACGGTGCGAATCATGTCGGTCACTTCTTCTGGACGTTCGTCAATTAAAAGCACCAGCAAAATAACTTCTGGATGATTTGAAGTGATTGCGTGAGCAATATTTTGCATTAATGAAGTTTTGCCGGTGCGTGGAGGAGCAACAATCAAAGCGCGTTGTCCCTTTCCAAGTGGCGTGACCATGTCGATGATTCTTGTAGAGCAATCGTTGTTAAGAGATTTTTCTTCTTCTAAGCGCAATTTTTCTTGCGGGTAAAGAGGAGTTAAATCGTCAAATAAAACGCGGTTTCTAATTTTTTCAGGTGCGCCAAAATTAACTTCTGTTACGCGCAGTAAAGCAAAATATCTTTCGCCTTTTTTAGGAGCACGAATTTGACCTTTAACTGTGTCACCGGTGCGTAAACCAAATCTTTTAATTTGACTTGGTGAAACGTAAATATCGTCAGATCCAGCGAAAT
>CAYVKI010000042.1:3554-11566 GCA_964452075.1 uncultured Rhizobium sp. | reverse complement strand
TCTAAAACTTCTTGAATTGCGTCTCGTTTTATAGGTTTTGAAATAAAATCATTCATTCCGCTTTCTTCACATTTTTTACGATCAGATTCTCCAGCATTGGCAGTTAAAGCAAAAATTAAAACAGGGTTTTTTTCGTCTCTCTCTTTTTCTGTTTCGCGAATTTTCTTTGTAGCTGTAAAGCCGTCCATAATCGGCATTGAGCAGTCCATAAAGATTATGTCGTAATTTACGTGAATAAATCTATTCAATGCCTCTTGACCATTTTCAGCTAAATCAATTTCAAATCCAAAGCGTTTCAAAATCATTTGAGCAACTTTGATATTTACCTCGTTGTCTTCACAAAGAAGAATCCTCATGCCTTTGGTTTCGAGGTGTTCGTCAACAACTTTTCCTTGCTCAATTAAAGCACCTCCTTCTTCGTAATAATTTATTTTAAATACAAAAAATAAGGCAAAAAGTAAGCGCATTTCTTTGATTGGCTTTGTGACAATCCGATCAAAGAGCTTTAACTTTTCGGAAGGAATCTTTAATTTTGCTTGAACTGAGGCTAGCAAAATCACAGGAATATTTTTTAGTTTAGGGTTTTTCTTAATTTCTAAAATCATTTCTCCAGCGTCAATTCCGATGGAAGGAGCTTGATCAAGAATTATTGCATCTGAGTCAGCAAATTTTTCTATTTCAGAAATTGCCAAATCAATCCTTTGAATCTTATCTTGAGCAATAGTTATGAAGTGAGAATCTATTTTTATGTCACTAAAAAATTCAGAAATAATTTCTTTAGAAATTTTATTTTGTTCCAAGATAACAACTTTTTTCCCACCGATTTCTGTTATTTGTTTTAAATAGCTTTTTTCTTCGTCATCACTTTTGTCTTCAAGAGACTCTTGCATCGGAATTGTGAAGTGAAAATTTGAGCCTTTTCCAAGTTCGCTATCAATGCTAATTTCTCCGTGCATCAATCCCACAAGCTCTTTGCAAATAGAAAGTCCAAGACCAGTTCCGCCATATTTTCTAGTGGTGGACATGTCTGCCTGACTGAATGCTTTAAATAAGCCGTCAATTTGCTCAGAGCTCATCCCAATTCCGCTATCTTTTATATTAAATCTTATAAATAAGTCTTTTCCAACGACCTTTTCTATTTTTAATTCTATAAAAATTTGTCCGTAATAAGTAAACTTGATGGCGTTGTTTATTAAGTTATTCATGATCTGTCTAATTCTTCCAGAATCGCATATTAAAGATTTTGGAATATCTTTTGAAACCTTGGTTAAAATTTCCAAACCTTTGTTGTTTGCTGTTGAAGACATTAAATCAGCTACGTCTTCAACGAGATCGCGAATATTTGAAGGAATGTTTTCTATATCGATTTTTTTTGCTTCGATTTTGGAAAAATTTAAAATATCATTGAGAATCAAGAGTAGGGCGTCTGCGGATCGATAAATAGTGCTGGCTTGATCTAAATCATCATCTTTTAAATTTCCAGATTCTCGCAAAGACTGACTCATGCCAATAATTCCATTCATTGGCGTTCTGAGTTCGTGACTCATATTTGAAAGAAATTGACTTTTTGCAATGCTCGCTGCTTCGGCCGCCTCTTTGGCCTTTACTAACTCAGCTAAAAATGGTTCAATCTGAGCTTTTTTGAAAATAAAAATTGTTATCATAAAAAATATTGCCACACCAAGCGATTGGCCAACGGAAAGCATTAGTAAAAATCCAAGATTTTTCCATGCAGTTTTTTCGTGATAACCTACAATCACGGTTGCGCTATATTCTGTAGATTCTTTAAAATGATTAAAGATGCATTCGCCAACTCTAAGTGAGAATTTCGAAGCTTTGCCGTTTATATGAGGTTTTTTTATTGCCTCTTTTAAACGGAATTTTGATTTAAGGTAATCGTTACTAAAACTACCGTTAGAGAGTATTTTTGAGTTTGCTAATAAATCAAAATTATCATCCACAACTACGTAGCAAATATTACTGTCATTAGAAACCCAATTGATTTGTCGTTGAATTACTTCTGTGGGTATTTGGGCAATAAAAGTTCCAATGCTTTGAAGATTTTCATAATCAATTCGCATTGCCACTGGTAACGCTTCGTAAGAAGTGACGTCGGTTTCAATATGTACAAGTTTACCAATTTTAAACTGCCAAGCATTTTCTTTTTTTGCTGTTTCAATTGGAAAATAATCTTCAGGAATGATTGGTTTTTTTAGAACGCCTTTATGTGATGTGGCAATTATTTGGTCGTTATTGTCAACGAAACTTAGGATTATCCATGATGAAACATTTTTTTGAGATAAGTCTTTATTCATAGTTCTTTTTAGAACTTTGGCGATCATTTTTATGTTATTTTCTCCGCCAAAGACCAATAATTTATCGCCAACGTAATTTATGTAGCTATTCACAGAGCTTATAAGAGAAGTGGTTGCTTTTTCAACCACTTCTCCTTGAAACGTGATTTGATTATCTAAGGATTTCCAAAAATTAACATAAACCATGAAGCTGTTAATTGTAAGCCAAACAAGAATTAATCCCGTTAAAATTCGAGAAAATATGCTATAAGATTTTCCTAATTCCATCCTGCGCTTGTGACGAACTTTAAAAATAGTTTCGTAACGCTTACGTAATTTTAAGAATTTAATCGGATAGCTTGAATCAATAAGGCTGCGGTTAATAATTTTTTGTTTGTAGGTTTTTCCAAAATAAAAAATTGATAACCGATAGAAAATTCTTCCAAGAAATTTTGATAGCTTGGTTGGATTTGAAGAACGAGGGGTTTTTCTTCTTTTTATATAAGTAGATACGGTGTTTATACTTCTTGGTTCTGGATTTTTTCTAAAGACTTTGAAAATCATTTGCTTTGAGAGATCTCTTTTTGAGACATATTATATTGTTGATAATAAAAGATAATCAAAGCAATTGCCTTTAATGTTGAGCGGAGGATTGATTTCAAGAGTTAATTCTTATGCGTTTAGCAAAGAAGTTTTGATAGATCAATTTAGAAAAGTTTCAGTTAATTTTCTAAAAAAACCTCTGTCAATATTTTTTCAAAAATCTCAACAAAAGCGAAATTAAATTT
This sequence comes from uncultured Rhizobium sp., assembly GCA_964452075.1. Classification (GTDB taxonomy): domain Bacteria; phylum Pseudomonadota; class Alphaproteobacteria; order Rickettsiales; family UBA1997; genus UBA2645. The sequence goes on along the minus strand of CAYVKI010000042.1, from coordinate 8,484 downwards.
CCTAAGTTGAGACAATTCGAGGTTTATCTATGAACAGTGCATTGCCACTTAGGGCTGTGAAAGATTCTTACCGTAGAAATGTGGTGGAACCATCAAATGACAACAAAATAGAGTTAGGTTGCGATTTCTTAAAACTAAACAAAAAATCTCATAATCTTAAAATAGTCACTTTTGAAAAAAATAATCCAGAGCAGGTTGTAGATACTAAACAAATAATCTCAGGTTATTTCGATGGGCAAGTTATAAAAGATTTGCCAGAACAAGGAGTTAAAATTCTTTTTGCTGATCAAAATTTGCGTAATCAATATTACGACTTGCGACATAAAATTTTCACCGAAGTTGACGAAGCTTACAGAGAAAAACATCCAGAAGATTGTTACGATTGGGAAGATTACGACGGATCAGAAATTGAGGATGATCGTTGTGGCAGAATTTTGGTTGCTGTTGATAAAGAAGAAAAAGTTGTTGCTGGAGTTAGATTTCTAGTAAGTGACTGGATTAAGCATACGGCAAATGAAGTGCCAGAAGTTGGATTTACTATTAGAAAATTTCTTGAGAAGGTTGGGTTAAATAAAAATGCAAGATATGTTGAATTGGAAGATGTGGTAATAGAGAAAGGTTTTAGAAATAGAATTATTATGAAAAATTTATTTTCTATTTTGATTGCAGAAACAAAGAAGTTTGACTGTGAATATGCGATTGGAATGTCAATAAAATCAGCATCAAGAAATCACAAAATGTTATTTAATAATCTTGGATGCAAAATGGATATTGTGCTAGATTATCCATGGATACGCCAAAAAAATCATGGGTATGAAACTAGATATCCGGTGGTGGCATATTTTAAAGAATAAATAATTAAAAAGAGGTTAACAAATGATAAAATTTTTTAGACTTAATGTTTTTCTTATCTTTTGTTTTTGTTCTGCCTCGTTCGCTGATTCTGAAAAAAAGAGCGATCAATCAGTATTTAATTTTGAAATTTACTCTCTCTCAAAAAAGAAAGAGAATGCTTTCGATGCAGCTTCTGCAACTTATATTCTTAGTTCGGAAGACATCAGAAGATCTGGCGTGACTTCAATTCCAGAGGCTTTAAGACTTGTTCCGGGTGTTCAAGTTTCAAGAATTGATGGTAATAAATGGACAATCAGCATTCGTGGTTTTAGCAACCAATATTCCAACAAGCTTTTGGTTTTGATGGATGGAAGAACTATTTATACTCCATTATTTTCAGGTGTTCTCTGGGATATTCATGACTATGTTATTGAAGATATAGAAAAAATTGAAGTGGTTAGAGGTCCGGGTGGAACCATTTGGGGAGCTAATGCGGTTAATGGTATTATTAACATTATCACCAAAAGTGCCACTCAAACTCAAGGTGGATATGTTTCTCAAGTGGTTGGAAATAAAGATACATCAATCACCGAGGTTCGTTATGGCGGACAAACTGCAAGCAGAGATCATTATAGATTATATGCTAAAAAAGCCTTAAGAGGTGGTGCGTACAAAACTAGTGACGGCAAAGATGCTCATGACGGCATTTCTCAAGATCAGGCTGGTTTTAGATATGACATTAGTTCAATAAAAAATAATTCTCTTTCTATTCACGGAGATGTTTTTAACAGCACTGCTAATAATTATTTTAGCACATTCGGCAGGAATGATAAAGAAACCAAGGGTGGAAATATTGTTGTTAATTGGGACAAAACTATTTCAAAAAAATCTAGTATTTCTCTAAATGGTTATTTTGACTATGATAACTTTAAAATTCCTGTTTTGGCAAGAAGTGCAAGAACTATCGACCTTGACTTCCAACATTTTTACAGTTTTTCGCGCAACAATCAATTTATTTGGGGTCTTGGTTATCGCCAAATAGTTGACGATATTAAAGAAACGGCAGCATCTAATTTAACCGATGGCGCCAAATTTATTCCGATAAATTATACGCCAAACAAAAGAAATGACGAAATTCACAGCGCCTTTATTCAAGATAAAATTAGCATTACTAACGATCTTGATCTTACAATTGGTTCTAAATTCTTAATCAATGATTATACTGGTTTTGAATATCAACCAAATGCCCGACTTTCTTATTATCCTTCACGGAATCAAACTTTATGGGCATCGGTTTCAAGGGCGGTAAGAACTCCGACCAGAGGAGAAATTAGTTTTGATATTAAAGAAGAATATACTGGAGCAACTGTTAGCAAAGGAAATCAAGGTGCTGAATCAGAAAATTTGGTTGCCTATGAAGCTGGTTATAGAATAAAGCCCACAACCAAAACGCTAATTGATGTTGCGGTTTTTTATAATGATTACTCAAAATTAAGAACTTACGAAGATGTTAATGGTGAGCCAACTGCTTCAAATCTTGGATATGGCGAATCTTACGGCGGAGAAATTTCGGGAAAATGGCAGGTAAATGATCGCTGGAGATTGGAAGCTAGTTATGATTTCTTAAAAACAGATTTACATGTTAGCAAAAACTCTACCGATGCCACAACTTCAATTTTAGCGCCTTACGATGCTTTAGAGTTGACTGAAAAAAGATCGCCAAAAAATCAATTTAGAATTAGATCTTTTTTTAACGTCACTCAAAAAATAGAGTTCGACAACCTGCTTTATTATGTTGATAGCTTGCCATCTGCGAAATATGCCAAAACTGATCGCAAGGGAGCCGCATCTTATATTCGCTTAGATACTAGATTTGGATATATTCCAACTAAAAATCTTGATTTAAGTGTTGGTATTAGAAATTTATTGGACGACCGTCACAACGAATATTATCAAGGTATATATAATTACAGTGCTGAAATAGGTAGAACTTACTACCTAAGAGCTGTTTGGCAATATTGATTAAAAAATGCAAATGCCACTTTTTTTACATAAATATAAAATAATTATTGCTGTTTTCTTGAGCTTTTTTATTAGCTATCAAGCTAAGGCAATGAATGATGTTGAGGCTCGAGCTTATGCAAGTTTTATTCAAGATTTGATTAATTCTGCTTCTATGAGTAAAGCTGGTCAAGTATGTACTTATGGCAATGACGAAATATCCAATCTTATTCTAATGCAGGATGGTAAAGCGATAAATTTGGATAACGCTCAGGATAAAATTGCTAAATGCAAAGCAATATACATAGCCAAAGGCTCTGAGAAAATTCTTAAGCTTGAGATTAATAATTTTACTAAAAATAAAATAATGACAATTGGGGTTTTTGAAGGTTTTGTGAATAACGGGGGAATGGTTCAAGTGCAAGTTGGTAGAAGGGATTTTGAAGTTACACTAAATTATAAAGAAGTTAAAATGGCGGGAATAAGATTAAACGCTCTTATTTTGGGTTTGGTTATTAATTAAAAACTTGGGGCTTTATGGAAAATACTCAAAAATATAAAAAAGCGATTGATAGAGAATTTTTAAAAAGCGTTATCGAAAATGACATAGAATTTGAAAAAGAGCTCTTTGCTATTTTTACCGAAAATGCTAATCGTAACTTTATTCGAATGGAAGAAACGCTAGAAGGAGATAATCAGGGATGGTATATGGCTTCTCACGCATTTAAAGGTGCGGCTGCTTCAATTGGTGCTTTCGATCTCTCAAGGGTCTTGGAGATAGCTCAAAAAAGCATGGAATCTAGCGCGGAAATAAAATCGCAAATTTTAGCTCAAGCAAAAGAAGAATATAAATTTGTTTTAGAGTTCATCAATCAAGAGTTGTTGGACAGATAATTCATTAATTATTTTAGCTCAAAAACTTCGTTCTTGCGAAGGTTTGAGAAAAATACTTTTAAAACCTCTTATATTTTAAAGAATTTACCCCGACCATCTCCCTCAAGGGGAGAGGGAGTTAAACTGAGTCCCCCTTGTGGAAGGAGTAAATTCTTTAGTTCGATCTTCTCCCTCTCCCCTTGAGGGTTGGGGTGAGGGTAAATCAAAATAACAAATTAATAAAATTCTAAAATTTTAGTAATTGTTTTAAGAGTAAGAGAAAAATAATTCCTTATCCGGAATTCGCGTTTGGCATAACTAAGTTTCTTGCGCTCTTTGATGTTGGTCTTTAGATTTGCTGTTGTCTTTTTGCCCTGAAGATATACCAAACTAAAAATCTTTACTCTCAAATTGTCACCCCGTCTTCCAAATTGTCACGGCGTCTTCACGACGGGGTCTAAAAAAATCCCGCTAGACCCCGTCATGAAGACGGGGTGACAAAAAAAAGAGTGAGAGTAAAGATTTGTAGTTTGGTATATAGATTTTTAGTTTGGTATAGGGTTCCGAATTATTCTTTTTATAAAATGTCTAAACAAATAAAAATTACCTTTCCAGATGGTGCTGCGCGTGATTTTACCTCTGGCGTTACTGGGGGAGAAATTGCTAAAGCCATTTCAATTTCTTTATCAAAAATTGCTTTGGCGATTAAAGTTGATGGTGAATTGCGCGATTTATCGCGTGAAATTGATGCTGATGCTAAAATAGAAATTATTACGCCAAAATCTGGAGCGGATGCTTTAGAAGTAATTCGCCACGATGCGGCCCACATTATGGCTCAAGCTGTGAAAGAGCTTTTTCCAGAAACTCAAGTGACAATCGGGCCTGCAATTGAAAATGGTTTTTATTACGACTTTGCTCGCAAAGAGCCGTTTGCTTTAGAGGATTTAGACAAAATCGAAGCCAAAATGCGCGAGATTGTGAAGCGCGATGAAAAGTTGGTGCGGGAAGTTTGGAAGCGTAACGATGCTGCAAAATTCTTCTCATCAATTGGCGAAAAATATAAAGCCGAAATCATCTCTTCAATTCCAACAGAAGAAGATATAACGCTTTATCGCCAAGGAAATTTTGTTGATCTTTGTCGCGGGCCGCATGCGCCATCAACCTCTCATATTAAGCATTTTAAACTAATGAAACTTGCTGGTGCTTACTGGCGTGGAGATTC
>CAYVKI010000042.1:0-3544 GCA_964452075.1 uncultured Rhizobium sp. | reverse complement strand
ATGCTACAAAGAATTTATGGAACCGCTTGGGAAAGTGAAGAATCTCTAAAAAATTATCTTCATGTTTTAGAAGAAGCGGAAAAGCGCGATCACAGAAAAATTGGTCGTCAAATGCATCTTTTTCATATTCAAGAAGAAGCTGTTGGATCAGTTTTTTGGCATCCAAAAGGTTGGGTGATTTATCGTGAAATTGAAAATTATATTCGTCAAAAGCTAGAAAAAAATGGCTATGTAGAGGTTAAAACTCCGCAAATGGTTGATAAGGTTCTGTGGGAAAAATCTGGTCATTGGGAAAAATTTCGTGAAAATATGTTCGTTTCTGAAAGCGAAGAAAGAACTCTTGCAATTAAGCCAATGAATTGTCCGTGCCATGTACAGATTTTTAATCAAGCATTAAAATCATATCGCCAATTGCCAATTAGAATGGCAGAATTTGGCTCATGTCACAGAAATGAATCTTCTGGTTCGCTTCATGGAATAATGCGTGTTCGTGCATTTACTCAAGATGATGCGCATATTTTTTGCGAAGAAGATCAAGTTAATGAAGAAACCGTCAATTTTTGCAAATTATTAAAAGAAGTTTACAGCGATTTTGGTTTCGAAAAAGTGGCGGTAAAATTTTCAACTCGTCCAGAAAAGCGCGCCGGAACAGATGAAACTTGGGATCGCGCAGAAAATGCTTTAGCTGAGGCGGTAAAAGAAGCTGGATTGGAGTATGAAATTCAAGAAGGTGAGGGTGCATTTTATGGGCCAAAACTTGAATTTACTTTGGTTGATGCGATTGGTCGCGGATGGCAATGCGGAACTCTGCAAGCCGATTTTATTTTGCCAGAAAGATTGGATGCTAGCTATATTGCCTCTGATGGCTCAAAGAAGCGTCCAGTTATGTTGCATCGGGCAATTTTGGGAAGTTTTGAAAGATTTATCGGCATACTTATTGAAAACTATGCTGGTAAATTCCCGCTTTGGCTTGCTCCAACTCAAGTTGTGGTTGCTACAATTACTAACGATTCTGATGAATATGCAGCGCAAGTTGTTGAAAAATTGAAATTGGCGGGATTGAGAGTTGAGTCAGATTTTGATGCGCAAAAAATTAATTCAAAAATTCGCGAACATTCTTTGCAAAAAGTGCCTTATATTTTGGCAATTGGCAAAAAAGAAGCGGAGATTGGAGCGGTTTCAGTGAGAAAGTTTGGCGAAGAAAAGCAAAGCGTGATGAGTGTTGATGAGTTTGTGGATCTGGCTTTGAAGCAAATTAGAGATAAAGTTTAACCTTCCAACCCTTCTCCCTCAAGGGAGAGGGAGTTAAACCGATTTCAATATACTTCCTTTCTCCTTGCGGAAGGTTTTTAAGGCAAAAATTCTTTAGCTCGATATTCTCTCTCCCCTTGGGGGAGGTTTGGGGTGATAAGAATTCACGTTTTAAGATTTTTGATTTCTCTTTGTGGAAGCGGAATTTCTATGCCGTTTTCTTTAAACTTTTTCCAGATGCTAACAATTATGTCGCTTTTTGGTTTCATGCGACCTTCAACAATGTCGCTGATCCAAAAATAAAGCGTAATTTTAATGTCATATTCGCCAAATTGAGTGACGAAACAGTCAATTTCTGGATAAGTTAAGCAGCGCGGATGTTCTTTGGCGCATTCGGTCATGATTTCTTTTACCTTCTCCAGATCTGATCCGTAAGCAACTCCAAGGCTAATTTCAACGCGCGCTCTGCTGTTGGAATATGTCCAGTTGGTGACTTTTCCAATAATAAAATCTTCGTTTGGAATCATGATTTCTCTGCCATCAACGCCTTCAACCAAAGTGTAGCGTCCGCCAAAATGTTTTACTGTGCCAAAAATATTGGCGTTTTCAATTTCAACAATATCACCAATTTCAACTGACTTTTCAAAAAGCAAAATAACGCCGCTGATAAAGTTTGATGCGATTTTTTGCAAACCAAAACCGATACCAACACCAACCGCACCGCCAATAACGGCAAAGGTTGTCATATCAACACTAAAGGTTTTTAGAAAAACTATGACAACAACTGTGTAAACCAGAATGTCGATGAATTTGCTAATGATTCCCTTTGTGCTGGATTTAATGTTTTTGCTGTTGTCTAGGAAGGATTTGCTTTTCTTGCTAACTAAAGTTGAAAGCCAGAAAACCAATACTAGAACCACAATTGCTTTGATGATTAGGTAAGCAGAAATTCTGAGCGAGCCAATTTTGAAGCCATATTCATCAAGAAGAAAAATGGTTGAATCGAGTAGTCCAAAAATTTCTAAAACAAGAGATGGCACTAAAAATAATCCTGCGATGTTTGTTAGAAATGTGTTGTTGGAAGAGATACGCAGAAATCTTAAGAAGAGAAAAAGAGTTACTAACTTTAAGATTGAAGCAAAAAGAGTGAGTTCGCGAAAGAATTGAGAGTAAATTGAAAGCCCAATTCCTAAAAATATAACAGCGAATAGTGGATAGAGCAAGGGAATGAGATAGCGAGTGACCATGCGGTTAAGAGCTATATTTCTTTTCAAAGATGAGGAAATTATTTTTGGTAAAACGAATTTTCTGCTCAGTTTGTAAAATAAAAAAGAAATCAAAAAGCAGGCAAGAAGAGATAGCGATTGCCAATAAAATTCAGAGCTGATGATTGTCTTTTCAATTATGTTGGCGATATCGCTGTAGCTCGTTTTTTCTGTCATGATTTTGATTAATTACTCTCCTTGCCCTGAGGTGTATCCGCATTTTCCGTTAAATAAATAAAGCCCTTCATATTTAACGAAATCAAATTTTTTCTCATTTAAAACGCCAAGCATATCAATGATGCTTTTATGTGAGATTGATTTTTCAGAATTGATGATTTCGTTGCTTGATTTTCCGGTAATTCCTTTGCCAATAAAGCGCAAAACAGTGAGACCTTTATTGTAGTTTGGCATCATGTGTTGATCGCTCAAAGGCCAAAGTAGCAAGCCTTTTGCGCTAATCATTTTAACTTCTAACTCATCGCTTTCCATGGTTTTTAAAACTTCTAAAAGTTCAGAAAATTCTTTTTGCCAATCGATGAATAAATCAAAGCCAATCAGAGATTTTATTTCTGGAACGTAGGCAGATTTAACTTCGCTGATTTCAGTTTTTTTGGCATTATTAGTAAAATTTGCCACGGGTAATTGAGATGGTTTTTCGCCAAGATTAGCGATTACAGCTTTTGTAAATTCTTTAGTTCCAACCTTTTTCTTGCTGGTGTTGGCGTTGTAAATGTCGGCCGTATGAATTCCGTCTTCAATGGTTTTGTAAAGTGCGTTGCGAATTTTATTGGCAACTTCGCTTTGTCCAATGTGAACCAGCATCATTGTTGCGGCGTGAATTAAACCAGTTGGATTAGCGATGTCTTTTCCAGCAATATCTGGCGCAGATCCGTGAATTGCTTCAAACATGGCATAATCTTTTCCGATATTTGCTGATCCTGCGAGACCAACTGATCCAGAGGTTTCGGCAACTACGTCAGAAATAATGTCGCCGTAAAGATTCATGGTAACAACTACGTCAAAAATTT
>CAYVKI010000041.1:0-11902 GCA_964452075.1 uncultured Rhizobium sp. | reverse complement strand
GCATCTGGTTTGGGACCAGAGGGTCGGGAGTTCGAATCTCTCCGCCCCGACCACTCCTTTCTAGGGGTGGCGAGTTTTGCAAAAAATGAAAATTTTCTGGTGTCCGTTTGTTATCCGTTCTTGGGATGGATAATTTTTGTTTATTTCACGCGCATTGCGTCTATACCAAACTACAAATCTTTACTCTCAAATTGGTCTCGGCGTTCTTCACGAAGAAGTCCAAAAAAATCCTGCTAGAACCCGTTATGAAGAATTTGAGACAAAGAAAAAGACCGAGAGTAAAGGGATTTATAGCTTGGTATAAATCACTAAATTAGCCCCATCTTTTGTTAAAAAAATAGCGCGCTTTTGCGAGTTTTGCAAAAGCGCGCTATTTTTTTTATTAAATGACTATCTAGAAAAAATTGAAAACACAGATCCCAAGAGAGATTTCTTTTGGTTTCTTTGATCAAATTTCTTTTTATCGCGACGATTATTATTTCTTTTGAAGTTGTTGTTTTTTGGTCTTCTATTTTGTTGACCTTGCTCAACACTTTCTTCGCTGCTGTCATTGTTGTAGTTTTCAAAATAGCTTTTTTCCAAACCAAGTTGATTAACTTTTCCGGTTGCAACAGGCATTTCAATTTCGCGTCTTTCTTCGTCAGAAAGGCTTTTGCGTTTTTTGATAGTAAAGCCGTGACTTCCAATGTCGTCGCTAGGATGCATGAAAATATGAATGTCATAATTTTTCTCAGTAGAAACGATGTCGCCTTTTTTGAAATTCATCATGTAGGCAATTGTTTCTGCGCTGGTGTAAACGTAAATAACGCCAGCTTGTTTGTCGGCGCAAGTGTGTCTGATTGAGCGCAAAATGCTTACTGCTAAAATTTCAACTGAGCGAACATATCCAGTTCCGCTGCAATGTTTGCAAGGTTCGGTGATTGTTTCAAAAAAGCTGGCACCAAGTCTTTGGCGAGACATTTCTAATAATCCAAAAACGCTGATTCGACCAAGTTGAATGCGGGCGCGGTCATTTTGCAATTCATCGCGCAAGGCTCTTTCAACGTTGCGACGATGTTTTTGATCATACATGTCGATAAAGTCGATTACAACAAGACCAGCAAGATCTCGTAAACGAAGTTGTTTGGCGATTTCTCTAACTGCTTCTAGGTTTGTTGTAACCGCAGTTTCTTCAACATTAATTTCTTTTGTTGAGCGTCCAGAGTTAACGTCAATTGCAACCAATGCTTCGGTGTGATCAATTACAATTGAGCCGCCAGAAGGTAAGTGAATTTGTTTTTCGTAAAGTGCTGAAATTTGCTGTTCAACGCGATATTTGTTGAAAATTGGGATGCGCTCTTCGTGAAGCATTACATTGTGGCTGTTGCCGGGCATTGTAAGTTTTACGAAATTGCTAACCGTTTCAAAAGCTTCATTTCCCTCAACGATAACTTCATTTACCTGTTCGTTATAAACGTCGCGAATGCATCTTTTGATCACGTCGTCTTCAGCGTGAATGAAGGTTGGGGTTTTTGAAGAAGTGGAAGCTTCTTTAATGCTATCCCATAATCTGGCAAGATAGTCGTAGTCGCGTCGGATTTCTTCTGGTTTTTTGCCAACGCCAGCAGTTCTGATAATAACTGATCTGTCGGTTGGAATATTTAGTTCGTTTAAAACTGATTTTAGAAGTTTACGATCACGAAAATTATCAACTTTTTTTGAAACTCCACCTTTGTTTGGTGTGTTAGCCATTAAAACGCTATATTTTCCAGCAATGGAAATGTAGGTGGTCATTGAAGCACCTTTGTTTCCGCGTTCTTCTTTGGCGCATTGAACAAGAATTAATTGCCCTGGTTTTAGAACATCTTGAATGTTATAACGTTTGTAAATGCTGTGAATATTGCCACGATATCCGCCTGTTTCATCTTCAACAGAGTAAGATCCGGTAGTTATTGATTCATTGCTAGCATCATCTTCTGTAACATCTTGATTTGGATTATTCTGGCGTTGGTTTGAATTAGCTGCAATGATCTCATCTTCATCTTGTTGTTTTGTGGGTTGATTGATTTCGCGTAATTTCTGCCTCTCAACCTCAGAAATTTGGTAATAATCGGGATGAATATCGGCAAATGGTAAAAAGCCGTGACGATCTGATCCGTAATCAACAAAGGCAGCTTGCAGAGAAGGTTCAATTCTTACAATTTTTGATTGGTAAATGTTTCCTTTGATTTGTTTTATGGCAATTGCTTCGCGATCAAAATCTTGCAATATGCCGTCTTGTAGAACTGCGATGCGCGTTTCCTCGCGGTGCGCTGCATCAATTAAAATTGTTTTAGTCATTGTTTCTTTTCAAAAATTATATTTTTAAGAAACAGTTATTTTCTAAGGTAGTTAAAGGTTTTTGCTGTGATTTTTTACGGCTAACATTTTTAAAATAGAAAATATCTGCTTCGGGTAAGTTCTTAAAATTCTCGTTATTAAATTCTTTATGTTTTTTGTGGTGAGATTAAATTCGTAGTAAAAACTACAATAAGTTTTAAGGATTTAATTAGAAATTTTAAAACTTTATTAAGCTAGTTTTATTTGGCGTTCTTTATTGAAGAATTTAGCCAAGAAAAATATTCTCTAGAGCTTAGAGAAATCTCGGTTGCGATTATTTGAGGCACTTCGTAATCATGAAGTTTTTTTATAACTTCTTCAATTTCTTTAAACAGTGATTTGTTGGTTTTGATTCGAACTAAAATTTCTTTTTCACTAACCATTTTTTCATTCCAGAAATAGTTGCTTTTAATTTCAATAAAATGGACACAAGCGGCTAATTTTTGTTTCAAAAGTTCGGCTGTAATTTTTTTTGCAGATGATAAGTTCGGGCAAGTTGTTTCAATGAGAATAAATTTTTCTTTCATAAATTTTTGATTTTTTGCCAATGACAAGATTATTTGCGCATCGTGGTTTTGCTAAAAATAAGAATTTGCAAAATACAATTACAAGTCTGAATCAGGCTCAAGAAAATGGTTTTAAGGCAATTGAATTTGATATTTGGTTTTTGCAAGGCGAGTTGTTTTTAAAACACGATCTTCCAAAAGAAACTGAGCTTAAAGAATTGCCAAATTTTCGTGATTATCTGATTTTTAAAAATGATCTAACTTATTGGTTAGATTTCAAAAATCTTGACGAATCCAATGTTCGTCAGGCTTTAAGTCTGGTTAAAAATGAAATTAATCAGGCAAAAATCGATCTTCATAAAATTTATTTTGCGCCATTTATTACGGATTATTTTTTGGCGAGTAAAATCTTTGCAATAATTCGCGATGTTTTTGGCGAGGAATCTCAGTTAGTTGTCGTTTGCGAAAAGTTCGATGATTTGCAAAAAATCGACGATTTGCGTCAGTTTTTAACAAAAAATAAAATCAAACTTCTGTCAATTTTTCATGAATTGCTGAACCAATCTTTCGTTGAAAAATTTTCTGATATCGAAGTTTTTGCTTGGACTGTAAATGATATTTCAAGATTAAGAGAATTGCAGAATTTAGGAGTTAAAAATTTTGCAACAGATAAAATATTACCCGCAGATTTAGTTTCTTAGAATATTCACACTTGTCACCCCGTCTTTACAACGGGGTCTAGAAAAAAGTCCCACTGGGCCCCGTCTTGAAGATGGGGTGACAATTAGGCATGTATAAGAATTCACAAAGATTTAAGTTAAAAACATGACTCAAACACCAGATTATTTAGGACATAGAGCGCGAGTTAGAAAAAAATTTCTCAATTCTCTTGGTGAGGAATTGCACGAATATGAATTGCTAGAAATTCTGCTTTTCGCGGCTAGTCCGCGCCAAGATACAAAGCCTTTAGCAAAAAATTTGATTGCAAAATTTGGCGATATTTCGGGCGTGGTAAATGCTGATGTTGAAATGCTTAAAACAATTGATGGAGTAGGTGAGGTGGCGATTGTTCAAATTAAAATTATTGCCAGAATTATTCAGCGAATTTTAAAAAACAGAGCTAAACAAAGACCGGTTTTAAATAATTGGCAGTTGGTTGTTGATTACGCTTCTGCGGCGGTAAAAGATTTAAACTATGAAGTTTTCCGAGTGCTTTTTTTAGACAAAAAACACCAATTAATTGAAGATGAATTATTGGCGATTGGCGAGAATGACAATGTGGTTATTAGCTCAAAAGCAATTGCTAAAAAGGCTTTATTGTTGTCGGCATCTTCGGTGATTTTATTTCACAATCACCCAAGTGGAGAATTGCGCGCTTCGGCTGCGGATATTTCGGTGACAAAAGAAATAGTTTCGACGTTAAAAGTGCTAGAGGTAAAGGTTGTGGATCACTTAATTATTTCTTGTAATGGTTATTTTAGTTTTAAGGAAAACAACTTGTTATGAGGTTGTTTTTAGGAGTTATCCGCTTTTGCAATTGCTAACAAAAAAGCTCGGATGAATTTTTCATCCGAGCTTTTTTGTTTTAATGAGACCTTATCAGAACTAGTAAGCTGCAACAGTTGTTGCGATTCCCCATTTTTTACCAAGATAAGCTTCAATTGATCTTCTCTCTTCTCGTTTAAGTGCGCGATCAAAAATAACTAACTCGCCAATATGACCAGAGAAAAATGCTGGAGTTGCTGTTAATCCAGATTTTCCAACAAACAAATTATCTGTTACCGATGTATTGGGAGCTCCCGCTGGTGTTGCAAAATGGTTTAGGGTAAATGGAGTGGTTGAGCCATTTTGGAAAAAGTGAATCCCTGTTGCTGTAGAAGTTGCGCTGTCAGCAGAAGATAAATTATAAACTACAGATACCACATAAGATCCAGAGGCTGCAGTTGGTGCTGAAGATGCAGTTGGATTATAACTATTAACACCATCTGAATATATCCATCCAGTTGCTACGGTTGTTCCAAATTCGATATTTATAGCTGTTCCAGTAGTAGCTCTCTTGCTAAAAATAGTTTGCGCTGCAAGGGTTGAAGGAAGTTTTACAACTGCGAAAACTGTAGAGGCGGAAGAGATGTTTGAAAAATTTGCGGTTGATGCAAAATCGTCAACTCCATCAAATAAAATTGCAGGAAGACCGTTGATAACATTGGTTTTATAAATTGGACCGCCGCTTGGAGTAAGATTAGCTTTTGTGATTGTTTGTGGATTGATGTCATTCCAAGTGGTGATTGTTGTTGCATCATCTAAATCATTGCTTTGAAAGCTGGCGTCAGAAACCGAATCAATCCATAAAGATAGGCCAGTGATTGAAGAAACTGGTGAGCTTTGAGTCATGCTCTTTGCGCTGCTAAGTTTTGCTTGAGTGAGTAAGCGGCTACTTTGTGTGACGCCCGCAACCAAGATTCCAATAATTATGATTACAATTGAAATTTCGACCAAAGAAAACGCGCTTTTGCGGTTACTGTTTTTCATAAGTTATTATTTAGTTGTGGGTATTAATTGGGAAAATTGAAAGAAAAATGAATCTATCTTTTGTTAAAAGGAGACAAGACAAACAAAAGAATTTTTTGTCAAACAAAAATTATCAGACTTAAAGCCAAAATTTATTTTTACTAAATTTCAGGCATGAAACGATTAGACATTTTGTATTTTCCGCCGCTTTGTTCTTCAAATATCTCAAAATATTCTTTAAATTTATCCTCAACTTTAAAAATTATTTTTGGTCTTGGATCATTTTTATTAGTTTTGTAAAGATCCCATAAAACATATCTTTTGTGACCATTTTCATAACTAACTTCAGTTTTTATTTCTTTGTCGAATAAAACTTCAACCACAGTCATTTCCCATTTATTTTTATGCTTCTGAACAATTGCTGTTAAAGAAGTTATATTTGAAAAATTTACGCTAAAATCTTTGTCATTGCTACTTCTTAGTAAATACAAGTTAAAAGCGAAAGTGTCCGGATGGCTTTTGATTTTCCAAAAAAATGTTGTTAAAAGGCTATCAATTGCGTTTTTATCAACGTTGTGACTGCTTAAAAAATTTTCAATTTTTCTGATAATTTCTGGATAACTTTCAAAATCTTTTCTCCAAGGGTTTTGATAGTTTCGACTATTCGCTGTAATCAGATGCAATTCTTTATTAATTGTTTCGTCAACTAATCGTAAATCTCCCTGCCATTTTACAACGTAATTTCGGTCAATAATTTGATGGTCTGAGAAGTTTTTTGCTTTACCGGTTATGGTGAATAAGAGATTTTTATCTTTTGTTTTTGTGATATAATTTTTTTGTAAAAATTTTTCTAAATCAAACGCAGAAATTGGGGAAAGTTTTTTTTCAATAAATTGAAATTCTTTTTTTTGCTGTAGCTCTTTTGATGCAAATTTGATTGCAGATTGATTAGACTTGGTGGCAAGTCTTACTAGATCTATGTCATTTTTAATTTTTTCTGGAGCAAATTCTAGTAATAATCCGTCATCAGCAAAGGCAGTTTTGGCAAATTCTGGCAATTCTTTTAATCGATCTGAAGCATATTTATAGTTCAAGGAGTCAACATTAATCATGTGGCGCATGAAAAGTTTGTTATCTGTTAAAACTGGGTTGGCATATTTTAAAGAATCTCTACTGACATATGTGGCATCTTCCATGAAAGATGGGTTGCTGCGCAATTCTTTTGAGGCATATTCTAAAGCTTCTGGGCTAACTTTTATAATTCGCCTAAGAAAACTTTCGTCATTTTTCAAAGGATCTGCGGCATATTGAAATTGAGTTGGATCAATTATTGTCGCTTTAAGAATTAAGCTGCGATTGAACTTCAAGCAATTGTGAAGACCTCGAACTGCTTCAGGATTTTTATGACTAACTTCAGTTAGAACGATATCGGTAAGTTCTTGTGTGACAAGGCAAGGATCTTGTGCAAAAGAGTGGAGTGGTAGAATAAATATTAGGGCTAATGATTTGATAAAACTATTGATTCGCAAAAGTTTCATTAGCCTTTCATTGATGAAATATTGTCAATTTCAATATTTTTGCGATTGTGGAAATAAATTACCAAAATTGCTAAACCAATTGCAGCTTCAGCTCCGGCGACTGTAAGTACAAAAATGGCAAAAATCTGCCCAAGCAAATCGTTTAAAAAAGCTGAAAAAGCAACGAAATTTATGTTTACGGAAAGTAGCATAATTTCAATCGACATTAGTAAAGAAATTACGTTTTTTCTATTTAAAAAAATGCCGCTAACGCCAACACAAAACAAGATTGCTGAAAGTGTTATGAAGTGATTTAATTCTAGTCCGTTCATGTTATAAATTGATCCCCTCGCCAGATTTTATTTTAACTATTTCTAAAGAATTTGCTTTAGTGCGCGCAACTTGGTTGCCGATATTTTGTTTTCTGATAAAGCGCGTTTCGTCTTTCAGAGTTAAAACAATTGCGCCAATCATTGCCACGAAAAGCACGCAACCACTTAATTGAAAAGGAAGAATGAAATCGGTGTAAAGAAGGTTACCGATTGCTTTGGTGTTGTTGATGTCGTTTGGGGTAGGGAAAAGTGTTTTGGTGTCATAGAATTTGATGGTTGAAAATTTGGTGATGAGAATGATTTCAACCAGCATTAAAACGCCAATCATCATCATAATTGGCAAGTGGCGGTTAATCTTGTGTTGAGTTTCTTTAAAATCGACATTGAGCATCATCACAACAAATAAGAACAGAACCGCGATTGCGCCAACATAAACAACAATTAACAGCATCGCTAAAAATTCTGCGCCAAGTAAAATGAAAAGTCCGGCAGCGTTAAAGAAGCACAGCACCAAAAATATTACGGCATGAACCGAGTTTTTTGCACTTACAACCACAAGAGATGATGCAACGAGAACAAAAGAAAAAAGGTAAAAAAGATCGAGTGTGAAATTCATATTTAGCGATGTTTAGCGTCAGATTGAATATTTTGGCGAAGTGCATATTCATAGCGTTCGCCATTGGCCAAAAGTTTTTCTTTGTTGTAATAAAGTTCTTCTCTGGTTTCGGTTGAAAATTCAAAATTTGGGCTTTCAACAATTGCATCTACGGGACATGCTTCTTGGCATAATCCGCAGTAAATACATTTTAACATGTCGATATCATATTTTGTGGTGCGACGTGATCCGTCTTCTCTTTCTTCGGCTTCAATTGTGATTGCTTGCGCCGGACAAATTGCTTCACAAAGTTTGCAGGCGATGCAACGTTCTTCGCCGTTTGGATAGCGACGCAAAGCGTGTTCGCCACGAAATCTTGGGCTTATTGGGCCTTTTTCATATGGATAATTTAGAGTGACTTTTTTCTTGAAAAAATATCGCAAAGTCAGGGCGTGACCGATAACAATTTCTCTAAGTAAAAATGAGTAAGCGTTTTTTAAAAGTTTCATGAGCTATTGAAAATAAACTACAAAGGCGGCGGTGCCCACAACCCAAGCTAAAGAAAATGGTAAGAAAACTTTCCAACCCAATCTCATTAGTTGGTCATAACGATATCTTGGCAAGGTTGCGCGAACCCAAATGAAGCAGAAAAGTAAGAAGAAAATTTTAGCTGCAAGCCAGATTATTCCTGGAACGGCGTTAAGAATTTCGATGTCAAAAGGAGGTAGCCAGCCGCCAAGAAAAAGAATTGAAGCAAAAGCCGAAATCAAAATCATGTTGGCATATTCACCAAGAAAGAACATTGAAAATGGCATTGAGCTATATTCAACGTTATAACCAGCGACCAATTCAGATTCAGCTTCTGGTAAGTCGAAAGGTAAACGATTTGTTTCAGCGAGAGCGGAAATGAAAAACAGGATAAACATTGGAAAGCAAGGCAAAATAAACCAGTGTGATTTTTGTGCCAAAACAATGTCAGAAAGGTTTAAAGAGCCAACTAAAAGAACAACTGAGATGATGATTAAGCCAATTGAAACTTCGTAAGAGATCATTTGTGCTGAAGAACGAATTGCGCCTAAAAATGCATATTTTGAGTTACTTGCCCAGCCAGAAATAATGATGCCGTAAACTCCAAGAGACGAAGTGGCTAATAAGTAAGTGACGCCAACATTGATGTTAGCCAAAACCATTTTTTCAGAAAAGGGAATAACTGCCCAACCAATTAATGCTAAAACAAAAGTAATAACTGGTGCGAGAAGGAAGAGTGCTTTATTGGCACTATTTGGAATAATAACTTCTTTTAGCATCAGCTTTAAGCCATCAGCTAAAGGTTGCAACAATCCAAATGGCCCGACAACGTTTGGACCTTTGCGTAATTGCATTGCGGCAATCACTTTTCTTTCCATTAGCGTTAAATAGGCGACGGCACCAAGCAATGGTAAAGCGATCAATAAGATATATCCAAGTGTCGGCAATACTAGATTCAGCAGCAAGTCGACGACTTGAGGAAAAATTTGTTCCATGAAGTTTTAGAGAATTTTAAATCAGAATTTAGGAATTTTCGGCAATTTATTTAGTGAATTGGCAATGTCAATTTTGAAGTGTTGAAGGTTTTTTTATAATTTTACTTTCTGCGTTAGACCCCGTCATTCGACGGGGTGACAAAAGTAGCTAAACCCCGTCATTCGAGGGGGTAAAAAAATAGCTAGAATCCTCTTCATCCGCCGTGGTGACAAAAGTAGCTAGACTCCTTCATTCGAGTGGGTGACAAAAGTAGCTAAACCCCGTCATTCGACGGGGTGACAAAATATATATAATCCTTACAGATTCACACTCAGCTCAGTTTCTCACACAGCTCTCAGTTTCTAACCAGACATCATAGTTTGTGTCACCAAGCCATCATAGTTTGTGTCACCAAGCCATCATAGTTTGTGTCACCAAGCCGTCATAGTTTGTGTCACCAAGCCGTCATAGTTGTCACCCCGTCGAATGACGGGGTCTAATTTAAGTTTGAAATCATAATTATTGATTATTTCCTCGGCGAAAATTTTTCGTAAATATTTAGTAATCGAGTTTTATCAATTTTTGTGTAACGCTGCGTGGTTGAAAGGCTTTCATGTCCAAGCAATTCTTGAATTGTCCGTAAATCGCCGCCAGCTTCTAAAAGATGAGTTGCAAAAGAATGGCGAAAAGCGTGCGGAGTGATGGTTTCTGCCAAATTTAAATTGCGGCGTATTTTTTGAATCAACATGGCAAATTCTTGTCGGCTGTAGGTTGCGCCTTTTGAGCCTAAAAAAATTGGCTGGTTAGAATTTATGTTAAAAGGGCAGGTGAAGAAATATTCTTCAATGCGTTTTTTAACAATATCTAAAAGTGGAACCATGCGTTGTTTCTTGCCTTTTCCACTCACTATTAATGTTTGAGAATTTTCTAAATCTTTTTTGGTAATGGAAAGACTTTCTGAAATGCGCAATCCGCATCCGTAAATTAAGGTAAGAAGCGCAATATCGCGTTTGGCTTTCCAAGCAGTTTTTTGAATTTTTGAAATTTCAGTAAAAATTTTCTCAATATCAATTTGATCAACTGATTTTGGAATTGGCTTAGCAATTTTAGGTGTTTTGATTTTGCTAATTTCTTGATTTTTGATTAACTCATTTTGATTAAAAAAACGCATCATTGAGCGCAGAGATGCAAGAGCTCTGGCGTTAGAAGAATTAACGTGATTGGGCAGTCTTTCGGATAGCCATTTTCTGAAGTCGTGAATGGTTAAATTTTCGATTTCGCTGATGGTGATAGTTTTTGTTTTGACTCTAAAAAGAAAATCAAAAAAGTAAAAAATGTCGGTTCGATAAGAATTAATTGTGTGGTTGGAATATTTTTTTTCTACAGCCAAAAAGCGCAAAAATTTTTCAATTAAATTTATTGAACCAGAATCGCATTTATCTTTTATTTCTAAAGCTTCAGCCATTTTTATGATAAGAAAATTTACACTAATATTTCTCGCAGTTTTTGCTTTTATTGAAAATTCGCAAGCCGAAATTTGGAACAGCGAAGAAGGTTTAAAAAGATTGGAGCGTAGCGAATTTAAATCTGATTTTTACCAATTAGCTAATTTTTATCAGCCGCAAGAAAATCCTTTATATTGCAGCATTGCAACTGCCACAATGATTCGCAACGCTTTTGAATATGGAAATATTTTAAGCCAAAAAGAAGGCGAAATTTTAAAGCCAGATGGCGAAAATATTGCTTATCCTCTTCACAGTCAGAAAGGTTTTTTTAATGAAGAGACTGAGAAGGTTAAAAAACGCGCGATTATTGAATTTAAAGAACCAATCGAGGGAACTACAAATTTTGATGCTGGTTTGAGTTTAAGTGATTTTGCTAAAATGTTGCGAGTTCATGCCTTCTCGGTAAAGTTAAACTATGTGAAAAAAAATGATCTTTTGACGGTCGAAAAATTTCATCAAATTTTGCGAAATTATTTAAATGAAGATTCTGTTTTTGTGGTGGTTAATTTTGATGGAAAAGTTATTGGAAAGACAACTCGCGGACATATTTCGCCAATTGTTGCTTTTGATGAAGAAAGTGATTCGGTTTTGGTTCTGGATGTTGCGCTGCACAAGAACCAATGGTATTGGGTTGAGGTTTCAAAATTGATTGAAGCAATGAATACAAAAGATGCTGAGAATTATCGTGGATATTTACTGGTGTCGCGCTAGTAATTTATAGGATCTGCAATCCCCGCTGCTTTAAATCCGTCAAGCCTTAACTTGCAAGAATCGCAATGTCCGCAGGAAATAATCTGATTTTCTTTTATAATTGGATCGTAGCAAGAATGTGTCTGAGAATAATCAACCCCAAGTTCAAGGCCTTTTTTAATGATTTCTTCTTTAGTCATTTCAAGTAAAGGTGTGTGAATTTTAAAACGTCCGTGATTTTCAACGCCAACCGCAGTTGCTAAATTTGCTAATTCTGCAAAAGCCTTAATAAATTCAGGACGACAATCCGGATAGCCGCTGTAATCAATAGCGTTAACTCCGATAAAAATATCAAAAGCGCCAACAACTTCGGCGTAGGCTAGGGCGT